>CAIVAR010000061.1 GCA_903904005.1 uncultured Anaeromyxobacter sp. | reverse complement strand
GGTAGACGGTGTCGAGCCCCGGCAGCGCGTCGAGGATGGCGCGCTGGACGGTCAGCCCGCCGACGCCGGAGTCGAAGATCCCGATGCGAGGCACCGGGGGAGTCTACCCCAGGCGCGGGGCGGGGCGGCGGGCCGTCAGGGACATGCCACCGTCGCGTAGCTGAGGAAGGAGGTGGCGGCCGTACCGGATGGTGCGACCTGGACAATCGGCACCTGCGGGGGCAGTCCGAAGCGGCACTCCTGGGCGATGGATTGCCCCAGGGAGTTTACCGCGGCGACGTACCGGTAGCCGTAGTCACCGACGGGGATAGACGGCATGGTGAACCCGTTGTTCGGGGGCGGTCGACAGGCCACGTAGACGTTGTCGCTGCTGTACTCGATGACCCCACCGACGATGTTGTCGAGCTCGAAGAGGATCTCGGAGACGCTGAAGCAATCCAGGCCGGTCGGGAGGACGTAGTACAGGTCCATGTTCGGGTAGACGGCCTCGAGTCTCGGATAGAAGAACGGGAAATCGAAGACGTCCCCGCCTCCTTCCATCACGAACACTGTGAACCCGAGCCGCCTTCCCTCGAGGGTCCAGGTGTAGGGCCCGGTTGGAACATTCGTGAAGGTCGCGCCGGGCATCCCGTTGATGGCGATGCACGGAACGGTCATCGTCTGGGATCCGATCGGGCTGTTCAGCGTCACGCGCACGTGGTCGACGTTCGCGATGTCGCAGCCGGGGGACAAGGCGGTGAAGTTTCCGTAGACGTTCATGTCACCATCCCGGAACTGCCAGTAGAAGGTGACGTCGGTGTACGGGGCATAGGGCACCGGCGCCGGCCCGCAGGCCGTGATGGCGACGGCGAGGAGCGAGGCGAGGAGCGTGGCGGCGGCGCGGATCATGGGGTTCCTCCCGGATCGAAGGACGTCGACCTCTGGCCATTGTATTCAGGAGCCGGGAGAAGGCACGCAACCGTCCGGGTCGGGCCCGCGATTTCTTCGGGAATTCCGCGGCGGTCTCCCCGGTTCCTCCTCCGTGACGCCCCCCGGAACTCGTGCTAGGTACCAAGGACTTCCCCTCCCCTCCCGAGGCCGATCCTGCTCTCTCCCCTGAACGCCGCCCTCCTCGACCTGATCCCCTCCGCCGGACGCGGCGGCGAGATCGACTACCTCGAGATCGTCATGAACTCGGGGCTGGTGGTGGGGGGCGTGCTCGCGCTCCTCCTCGTCGCCTCGGTGGTCTCCTGGGCCATCATCTTGAAGAAGTGGCTGGCCCTGCGGAAGGCCCACGCCGAGTCGGCGAAGTTCCTGGAGGTGTTCTGGCAGTCGAAGCGGCTCGACGCCATCTACCAGGCCGCCGAGGGGCTCCCGGCGAGCCCCATCGCCGCCGTCTTCCGGGCCGGCTACGTCGAGCTCACCAAGGTGACGGCCCAGAAGAAGGGGCCGGAGGGTGCCATGGCCGAGCAGCTCGGCGGCATCGAGAACGTCGAACGGGCGCTCAAGCGCGCCGCCGTCGCCGAGGTGACCCAGCTCGAGGCGATGGTCCCCTTCCTCGGCACCACCGCCAGCGCCGCCCCGTTCGTGGGGCTCTTCGGCACGGTGTGGGGGATCATGCGGGCCTTCCACGACATCTACCAGGCCGGCAACGCCAACCTGGCCACGGTGGCGAAGCCCATCTCGGAGGCCCTCATCGCCACCGCGTTCGGCCTCTTCGCCGCCATCCCGGCGGTGGTCTTCTACAACCTCTTCGTCTCTCGCATCCGCGTCCTCGACAGCGAGATGACCAACTTCTCCAACGACTTCCTCAACATCGTGAAGCGCCACTTCTTCAGCTAGGGACACCGCGTGGCCATCGGCACGAGCGGCTCCGGCCGCCAGACGCTCACCGAGATCAACGTCACGCCGCTCGTCGACGTGATGCTCGTGCTGCTCATCATCTTCATGGTCACCGCGCCCCTCATCCAGCAGGGGGTGGAGGTGGCGCTGCCCCAGGTCAAGGCGCAGGCGGTGAAGTCGGAGGACCAGAAGCTCGTCCTCTCCATCAAGCTGGACAAGAGCCTCTGGCTCGGCACCGACGACAAGCCGGCGCGGCTCACGCTGCCCGAACTCGAGGAGAAGCTGCGAGCCAGCGCACGGGTGGCCAAGGACCGGGAGCTCTACCTCATGGCCGACAAGGGGCTGCCCTACGGATACGTGGTCGAGATCATGGCAGCGGTCCAGCGGGCCGGCGTGCAGAACCTGGGCATGATCACCGACCCGGTCCCGGATCGCCCGGAGGGGCGCAAGTAGTGACGGGCGAGAGCGCGCTCACGCGCGGCCCCGACCGGCTCTGGCCGCTCCTCCTCGCCTCCGTCGCGCTGCACGCGGGCGTCTTCGCCGCCGCCTTCCTGGCCCGGCCGCCCGCCGTCGTCGACCTCGACCAGAAGCCCATCGTGGCCAAGCTCGTGCGCCTCGGCGAGAAGCGCCCCGAGCAGTGGCTGCCCCGCCGCGACGTCCCGCCCCCCGAGGCCGCCCCACGCGCGCCCGACGCCGTGCCGATCCCCGTGCCCGGGCCGCCGGCCCCGCCGGCCCAGAAGACCGTCGCCCTCCCCGCCCCCAAGGTCGCTCCCAAGCCCACCCCACCGCGCCCCGCCTCGGCCACCACCGGCGGCAAGGGATCGGACGCCCTCTCCCGCGCGCTCGACAAGGTGCGCAAGGACGACAAGCTCGCATCGAAGGAGCGCTGGGGGGACCCGTCCGGCGTGTCCGGCGGCGATGCCACCGACGCCTCCGAGGGGGACCGCTACCTCGGGCTCGTCACCCAGGCGCTGCAGGCCTCCTACCGCCTGCCCGCCACCATCTCCGAGCAGGAGCGGGCCCAGCTCAAGGCCACGGTGGTGCTCACCGTCGAGGCCGACGGCCGCGTCTCCACCTTCCGCTTCGAGAAGCGCAGCGGCAACGCCGCCTTCGACCAGGCGCTGGAGCGCGCCGTCCGCGAATCCCGCCTGCCCCCGCCCCCGCCCGAGCTCCGCCAGCGCTACCGCACCGTCGGAGTCGGAGTGAACTTCAAGGTCTAGGAAGGCCTCCCCATGCGCAAGCTCCTCGTCGCCCTCGCCCTCCTCGTCCCCGCGCTGGCCCTCGCCCAGCGCCAGTACATCGACGTGGGCTCCCCGGACTTCCGGCCGCTGGCGCTCGCGGTGACGAACTTCCCGGCCGGCCCCGGTGCGCAGGCCGACGCCATCGACGTCCAGCAGACCTTCCGCGACGACCTGGCGCTGACCGGCTTCTTCGACCTGCTCGACCCGCGCTCCTTCCTGGCGGATGCCTCGGAGGGCACGTCGGCCTCCTCCATCCGCTTCACCCGGTGGACCGACGTGGGGGCCGAGGGGCTCGTGAAGGCGGTGGTGAAGCGGGAGGGGGCGCTGGTCACCGGGGAGTTGCACCTCTACGACGTCCGGGCGGGCCGGGAGGTCCTCTACCGGGTCTACAAGGAGCGGACGGCGCGCGCCCTGGCCCACCGTTTCGCCGACGACGTCCTGCAGTTCTATACCCGGGAGCCGGGCATCTTCCGGACCCGCATCGCCGCCATCCGCAAGGGCAAGGGGAGCTGGGACCTCGTCCTCATGGACGTCGACGGCAAGGGCGCCGAGGTGCTGCGCCGCGAGAACACCATCACCCTCTTGCCCGCCTGGCGGCCGGACGGCGGCGAGATCCTGGTCACCAGCTACCGCTCGGGGAAGCCGGAGATCTGGGGCTTCCGCGTGCCGGACGGCACGGCGCGCCCCGTGATCTCGCTCGGGGACCTGGCCAGCGGCGCGGTCTACTCTCCGGACGGCCGGTCCATCGCCTTCACCGCGTCGGTGGACGGCAACTCCGACGTCTACGTGTCCAGCGCCGACGGCACCGGCATCCGCCGCCTCACCAGCGATCCGGCCACCGACACCTCGCCCACCTGGTCCCCCGACGGCCGGCGCATCGCCTTCATCTCCAGCCGGTCGGGCAACCCGCACGTGTACGTGATGAACGCCGACGGCACCGACCAGCGCCGGCTCACCTTCAAGGGGAACTACAACCAGACGCCGCGCTGGAGCCCGCGCGGCGACCAGATCGCCTTCACGGCCCGTGACGAGCGGAAGGTCTTCGACGTCTTCCTGGTCTCCCCGGAGACGGGAAAGATCGCCCGCGTCACCCAGGACCAGGGGCGCACCAACGAGGAGCCCTCCTGGGCGCCCAACGGGCGGCTCCTGGTCCTCGTCTCCGACCGCGGGGGGCGCCCCCAGCTCGTGGTGGCCAACCCGGCCGGGGACCGGCAGCGGGTCATCACCGCCGACGCGGCCGGCGTCGCCTCGCCCACCTGGGGACCGGCCGCCCCGTGAGCGACGCGGCCCCGGAGCGCGTCGCCGTCATCGACGTCGGGACGAACACCGTCCTCCTCACCGTGGCGGAGCGGCACGGCGCCACCTTCCGGCCGGTGGTGGAGCGGGCCGAGATCACGCGGCTGGGACGGGGCGTCGACCGGACCGGGAGCCTCGACCCGGCCGCCATCGCCGACACGGTCTCCGTGATCGCCCGGTACGCCGCCGAGGCCCGCTCGCTCGGCGCGGTGCGGATCGCGGCGGTCGCCACCAGCGCGGCCCGCGATGCCCGCAATGGCGCGGCGTTCTTCGAGGCCTCGATGGCCGCCGCGGGACTCGCCCCGGAGATCATCCCCGGGGGCGAGGAGGCACGGCTCGTCCACCTGTCGGCCTGGGGGGACTTCGGCGCGCCCGGCCGCCGCCTGGCGGTCCTCGACGTCGGGGGCGGCTCCTCCGAGGTGACCTGGGGCGCGGGGCCGGTCCCGGAAGGACGGCGCAGCTTCCAGATGGGGGCCGTCCGGCTCACCGAGCGCGCCACCCCGGGAGATCCCCCCTCCCCGGCCGACCTGCGGCGCATGCGGGAGGGCGCCCGCGAGGCGATCGCCGAGGTGGCGGCGATCCGGGCCTCGGGCGCGCTCGACGGCGCGCGGCTCGTGGCGGTGGCCGGGACGGTCACCACGCTGGCCGCCGTGGCCCAGGAGCTCCCGGAGTACGACGCGCTTCGGGTGCACGGCTCGACCCTGCGGCGCGACGACCTGGAGGCGCTGCTGGAGCGGCTCTCCTCCCTCACCACCGCGGCCCGGGCCCGGCTCCCCGGGATGGAACCGAAGCGGGCCGACGTGATCGTGGCCGGCGCGATCCTGGTCGCGGCCGCGATGGAGCTGGGGGGGTTCGACGCGCTCACCGTCTCCGACCGGGGCGTTCGCTGGGGGCTCCTCCACGACCGCTTCGGCGCGGGCGTCCACGAGGTCATGGCCGGGTTCCCGCGCTGACCGCGCCGCAGGATCAGAAGAAGCCGACCGAGAAGTGGGGCGCGAAGATCGGCTCGTTGATGCGGTACTCGGGGTTCAGGTTGAACCCGACGTCGAAGGCGGCCGGCCCCACCGGTGTGATGATGCGCACCCCGAACCCCAGGTTCGTCCGGAGGTACTTGAGGTCGATGGTGTTCGGGTCGTACCAGAGGTTGCCGATGTCGGAGAAGAAGCCGAGCTCGAGGGCCCTGGAGAGGGGAACCCGCAGCTCGGCGCGGAAGAGCACCGAGATCTGGGCGCCCTGGCTGGGCAGCATGATCCCCCGGGACACGAGCTTCTGCAGCTGCGGCGAGCATCCCAGCCCGGAGAGCACGCTGGCGCAGCGTTCGGTCTGCCGGGCGACCACGTCCCGCTGATCCTGGGGGATCATCTCGTTCTCCCCGTAGCCGCGCATGGTGGTTCCGCCGCCCAGGTAGAAGCGCTTGGGCGCGATGGTCACCGAGGTGAGGTCGAGCGGGAAGACCTGGCCGGCCTGGACGGAGAGGGCGAGCACCAGGTCCCAGAGCGGGATGTACCCGGAGAGCGTGCCCTGCAGCTTGATCAGGTTGATGTGGGTGTCGCTCTTGAAGACCGTGTAGGCGTTCCCGATGGAGTGGGAGAAGTCGGCGAAGAGCTCGGCGTACAGCCCCTGGGTGGGACGGGCGGTGTTGTCCCGCAGGTCGAAGGAGACGCGCGGCTGGAGGGAGAAGAGCCAGGTGAGCCCCTGCGGGAAGACCTGCCGCGCCTCCTGGGGGTTGGTGGCGTCGATGATGGGATAGGCGGTCCGGCTGGTGACGTTGTCCACCTCGAGCTGGCCGGTGAGCGACGCCGAGAAGCGCCCCATCCGGATCAGGTCGGCGCCGAGGATGAAGGCGCCGCGAATGAGCTCGTAGGCGGCCTGGATCTTGTGCTGACCGACCAGGTCGGCGCGGAGCGCCACCTCGCGCAGGTCGAAGGCACGCGGCTGCCGGAACCCCAGCTCGCCCAGCCACTCCAGGCGCTCGCCGGCGGGGATGACGATCAGGTCGGGACGGAAGATGGCGAGCGGGTAGTTGGCCTTGGCCCGGACGCTGAACTCGATGGCGTTCCCGAAGAGGTTGGGCAGGGCGTACTCGGCCCCGGCGCGCGGCCCCTCGGCGAGCGAGATGCCGACCGTCCCCACGATGCTCTGCCAGGGGCGCTCCTCGACCTGCACCACCACGGTCTTCGACTCCTGGGGGACGTCGGGATCGGCGAGGTGCACGGTGGCGGAGCGGAAGACGCCCAGGCGCAGGAGGTCGGACTGGGCGGAGCCGGCCGCCTCGGGGTCGAAGACCTGCCCCGGGGCGATCCCCACCACCCGGGTGATGAGCGCCGTCCGGGTCCGCTTGTTCCCCTCGACGACGACCGCCGCCACGCGCACCTGCGGCCCCTCGTCGATGCGGAACCGGACCCGGGCCCGGGTCCGGCCCGGCCCGAACTCCTCGCTCGCCTCGATCCGCGCGTACACGTGGCCGGTCTTGAAGTAGGCGGCCTGGAGCGCCTGGCGCGCCGCCGAGACCCTGGACAGTGCGAGCGGGGTCCCGGGCTCGATCTGGGTGATCCGCAGGAGGTTCTCCTGCGCCAGACCGCCGTTCCCGTCGATCTCGACCGCCTCGACGAGCGTCTGCACCCCCTCCTTGACCTGGACCTCCACGTCGACCTGGCCGGTGACGGTGTCGAGCGAGACCTTTCGTGCCTCGACCGCCGCGTCGAGGAAGCCGTCCTGCCGGTACTGGTCGGCCACGTGCTGGGTGGCCACTCGCCAGGCCTCGGCGTTGAAGACCCGCTGCGGCTCCGAGGTCAGGTACGGGACCGGGTCGTGCGGCGAGAGTCCGGCGCGGTAGGCGAGCGAGTCCATGTCCGCGCGCCACTGGTCGGCCTCGACCTTGGGCGCCAGCGCGAACCCCTCCTCGAGCCGCTTGCGCAGCCACGCCTCGTCGTGATCCCTGGCCCCCGCGAACCGCACGTCGCGGAGCCAGAAGACGCGACCCGGATCGAGGTGGAACCAGACGGTGACCTCGCCTGCGGCCGCCGCCTCCTCGGTCCAGACCCTCGCCTGGGTGAAGCCGAACGCCGCCAGGAAGACCTGCAGCCGTTCCGCGGACGCCTCGATGGTGGTGGCGTCGAGGGGGACGTCGCCGTCGTATCCGAGCCGGGCGCGCAGCTGGGCGGTCCCGAAGGGCAGGTCTCCCGTGAAGCGGAAGGTGAAGTGGGGACCCGCCACGACCGGGAAGAGGACCCGGGCCTCCTCGCCGGCGATGGTCACCCGGGGGACATCGACGCGGGCCCGGTAGAAACCGCCCTTGCGCAGCGCGTCCCGCACCGAGCGGAGGTCCGCCTCGAGCAACTCCTCGTCCAGGATCTCTCCCGGGACGGTGCGGATCCCGAGGCGCAGGGCGTCGACCGGTAGGCCCGGATCGGGGCCGATCTCCACCGCGGAGACGCGCGTGGGGGACCCGGGCTTCACCACGAAGGTCACGGCGACCTGGGTGTCCCCCTTCTGCTGAGGGATCACCTGGGCCTGCCGGTAGCCGTGCCGGGCCAGCAGGGCCTGGATGGCGGCGGCCGACGCCTGGAGCCGCCCCGGGTAGACCTCGGTGCCCCGGGGCAGCGAGGCGGCCTGGAGGAGCGACTCCTCCCCGACGGGGAGCACCACGCCGCCCGCGTCGAGCACGACCGACGCGGCCACCCGACGCGGGGTGCAGCGGACCTCGACCCGAACGCGAGGCGCCGCGGCAGTCCCGCCGTCGGGGAAGGCGATCACCTCGACGTTGGCGAACCGGCCGGTCTGGTAGAGGGCCCGGACGGTCCGCTGGGTGGCTCCGGGGGCGAGCAGCTGGCCGGGCTGGACCGCGAGGAGCGACCGGAGCGGCGTCGCGTCCTCGCCGGGGGGCACGCGGAGCTCGACCGAGGTCACCACCGGGCGTGGTGGCCCGGGCGGGTCGGCCGTGGCCGGCGCCGCCCCGAGGAGCAGCACCGCGAGGACTGCCAGCGGGCTCAATCGTTCCACTCCCAGCGAAGCTTGAAGTCGGCGCCCAGGTCTCCTCCGGAGACGTCCGTGTTGTCGTTGTCCCACTGCAGCTGCACGCTGGCCCGGTCGCCGAGACGATACTCCACCTGGGCCTTCTGCCCCCGGGTCTGGTTGGAGAGCGGGGCCTGGTAGCGCACCCGGAGCTTGCCCTCCATGGCCTTGGTCTCGAACTCCAGGCGCGGCTCCACGGTGAGGCTGGTCTTGGAGTAGGCGCTGGTGAGCCGGACGTTGACGTCCTGGAGGAAGCCACCCTGGGGAACGAAGCGGCGCAGCTGCTGGTCGAGCCCGGAGACCGCGAAGAGGGCCTGGGCGGCGGCGGTGCCGGCGGCCACGCCCAGGTTGGAGCCCAGCGTGACGTCCCGGCTCGTGTAGCCGAGGCTGAGCAACGTGATGATGTCCTGCTGGGAGAGGGCCGGCGTGCTGGTGAGCTGCAGCTTGAGGTCGTCCATGTCGCCGAACACGTGGAGGAAGACCCGGTAGTCCTTCAGCACCGACTCCCCGGTCACGTCGAGCACCAGGCGCAGCCGGTTGCGGTCGGTGAAGTCGGCCACCGCGCGGGAGAGGACGAACTCGTTGCCCCGGTAGAAGCCCCGGGCGCCTGGGAGGAAGGCCATGCTTCCGGTCATGCCGATGGCGGCGAGCGTCCCGGTCAGCTGGAGCTCGCCCCGGGCCTGGCCGCGGACCAGGTCGTTGTCGACGCGGGCGTCGCCGTCGACGAGGAACCGGATGTCGAAGCGGAGCCACTCGCCGGAGGGGTCGTAGGCGCGGGGGGGCGTGGCCGGCCCCGATCCCACCTGCAGCATCCGCTTGTCGAGGTCGAAGGGCTCGGTGTAGCGCGCCGCCATCACCCGCAACGTTCCGGCCAGGGTCATCGCGTCGAGGGAGCCGAAGGCCTCGAGCTTGCCGGAGAGCACGGTGGGGAGCCAGGAGGGGATGGCCACCGGGACCCGGTCCAGGTCGGCCTCGATCCGGATCTGGCTCGGCACGAAGCGCTGCAGGGCCATGTCGCCGCGGAGCTGGGTGGGCGCGCCGTTGACCGTGGAGGACAGCCGCTCGAAGAGCACCAGGTTCTGCGAGAAGGTGAGCTCGCCGGTGATCCCGGCGAACTCGATGGGAAGCTCGCGGAGCCGGAAGCCCGCCTCGGCGATCCGCCCACCCCCCACGATGAGGGGGGAGTCGAGCGTCCCGGTGATGGCGGCGTCGACGGTGAGCCGCCCGTGGGTCTTCACGATGGCCGGAAGCAGGCCGCCGAGCAGCCGGAGGTCGAGCGTCCCGGACGCGGCGAAGTCGAGCGCCCCGCTGCGCTCCCGCGCCCCGGTCGCCGAGAACTCGGTGTTGGTCCCCTCGAGCGTGAAGGACTCGACCGCCATCCGCTGCCGGGACACGGTGAGCAGCATGGGGTTCTTGTTGCCCACCCGGAAGTCGGCGTACCCGAGCCGGACCCGGTCGAGCTCGAGCCGGGCCTGTGACTCCAGGATGTCCTCCAGGGTTCCCCGGGCCGAGGCCCGCCCGTGGGCCTGGGCGCGCAGGCCGGCCGGCGGCCCCCGGGGGAGGAACCGGGTCAGGTCCTCCACGTCGATCTCCGCCGACGCCTCGTAGGGCATCGCCCCGGTGAGCGTGGCCGTCGACCGGAAGGCGACGCCGGCGGTCCCGGCCTTCATCTCGAGCTGCCGGCCGCGGAGCACGCCCTCGACGTCGACCGCGCCGATGGGCACGCCGATGGCCCGGACCTCGTCGCCGGTCGCCGAGAAGCGGATGACCGGATCGTCCACCGTCCCGCCGAACTCCGCCTCCCCGTCGACGGAGCCGCCCCAGCCGTCCCCGGGGAGGTCGAGGCCGTCGAGCGGCAGGTCGGCGAAGACGACCGAGAGGCTCCAGGGGGACGGCGCCTCGAAGTGGATCGTCCCCTTCGCCTCGGCCACCGCATCGCCACGGTGGAGCTCGGCCTCGTCGATGACGGCCCGCTCCCCCTCGATGACGTGGGCCCCGATGCGCCCCCAGTCGTACTCCCGCCCCCAGAGCCGCCCCTTCCCGAGCGTCCCCTGGAACGCCATGTTCACCTTCGGTACGTCTCCCTCGAAGGGCATGGTGAGCTGGACGCTGCCGTCGATGGCGTCCTGGAAGAGCTTCGCGGTGGGCAGCCAGGGCATGACGACGTCGAAGAGGTCGTGCATCCGGCCGCGGGCCGTGGCCCGGGAGGGCAGGATGCGGATGGGGGTGGCCCCGAGGTCGACGGTGGTCTCCACCGTGTAGCCGCTCTCGGCCTTCTGCCCGACCCCGTCCCGGATGCGCAGCACCAGGTCGGGCGTGGCGAGCGCGGTGGCCGTCACGTCGCCCAGGTCGAGCTGGAGGAAGTGGAATCCCCGCACCGAGAGCGCCCCCTCGACCCGGGGCGGACCGTAGGGTGCGGCCGCGGCGCGCCCCCGGAAGGTGCCCTTGCCGGCCATGGGCACGCTGGCGATGTGGCGCAGCGCGGTGAGGTCGACCCCTCCGTCGAGGAGGAGGTCGAAGCCGCCGGCGTCCTCGAAGGAGATCCGCCCGCGCACCCCCAGGGTGGCGTCGCCGGCGATGGCCTTGCCCCCCTCCCCCACCTGGACGCCGTGCAGGTCGATGACGATCGGGGCCTCGACACGGCCGCGCGGGAGGTCGAGGACCGTCTCCAGCCCCGGCTTCCACTTCACCCAGGAGCGGTCGATGACGCGGAAGTCCTGCGCGTCGACGGTGGCCTGCCCGGCGAGCCGGAGCGGCGACAGCGGACCCTCGACCTTCACGCGGGCGTCGAGCTTCATCATCACCCGCGCGTCGGTGAGCCCGAGCCGGGAGAGCAGCTCGGCGAACTCGACCTGCTTCAGCTCGGCCTCGGCCACGACCGACGGGTTCCCGGCCAGGCGGATGGTGGCGCGGGCGGCGATGCTCGCGCCGTTCGGGAAGGGGACCTCCACGGCGGTGATCTCGA
The DNA here is from genome assembly GCA_903904005.1 of uncultured Anaeromyxobacter sp. Taxonomy (GTDB): domain Bacteria; phylum Myxococcota; class Myxococcia; order Myxococcales; family Anaeromyxobacteraceae; genus CAIOAK01. The sequence goes on along the minus strand of CAIVAR010000061.1, from coordinate 67,196 downwards.
GGTCGTCGCCGCGCAGCCGGAAGGTGGCGCGGGCGTCGCCCGGCTCGTAGGGTCCGATCCGGGCGCCGGCGAGCTGGATCTGCCCGACGGCGTCGGGCGAGGCGGCCGGCCCGGAGAGCTGGACCTTCACGGCGGCGCTGCCGGTGGAGGGCATCCGGACCCGGGCCAGCGAGAAGATGGCCGGGATCGGCGCCTGGGCGGCGATCTCCAGGCCGAGCCTGGGCTTGCACAGGTTGCTCACCGTCCCTTGGGCGGAGACCGTCACCCCCTCCCCTTCCACCCGGAAGTCGCGGACGGAGAGGCGGGAGAGGTCGAACGCCAGGTCGGCGTCGAGCGAGCCCTGGTCGAGGAGGGTCTGCCGTCCGCCCGCCTCGATCAGGGTCGGACCGAGCTGCACCGTCACCCGGCTCCGCCGCGCGCCGGTGACGAGCGATTCCAGGTCCGTGGGGATCCACTCCGACCGCGTGTGGACGTCGATCCGGCCCACGACGATCTCCTCGCCGCCGGGGAGCACGAGGGTGGCCGTGCCGTCCTCGACCTGGAGGCGCCGCAGGTGGAACTGCTGGAGGAGCGGCGGCGGGCAGGGGCCGGACTTCGCGCCGGGCTCGGGGGGCGGGACGACGATGTTCACCCTGGGTCGAACGATCGACACCTCGTCGAGGGCGAGCGTCTTGGAGAGCGCCTGGAGGGGCGCCACCCGGACGGAGACCGAGTCGGCGGCGAAGATGGGGTGTTCGGGCGGCCCGACCCGGACCTCGTCGAGGTCGACGGCGAGGCGAATCGGTCGGACCCGGCAGGCGCCGAAGGCGACCTCGACGCCGGCCGCCTCCCGGACCTTCCGGGAGGCCAGGTCGCAGAGCCGGCGCCCGGCCCACGGCGTCGAGGCGAGCCACAGGGCTCCGCCGATGACGACGAGGAGGAAGGCCAGGAACCCGAGCGCGATGCGCCGCTTCACGGGCGCATTCTCACCTTCCGGGGCTCATGCGCCAACAACGCTCTACCGCTTTCGCGCCTTCCCGGTGCCCTGCGGTGGCGAGCCCTCGGGTTCCGACCCGGCGTCGGGGGGAACCCCGCGCCCGCCGCCGAGCCGGGAGACCCGCTCGGCGACCCCCCGGTAGGCGGGATCGCCCTGGGCGACCCGCTGGTAGTACCAGAGCGCCTGCTGGAGCTCACCGAGCGCCTCGTGGGCGGCGCCGAGCTCGAAGTGGATGGCCTGGGCACCCTCGGGGGTGATGGATCCAGAGCCCAGGGCCTGCCGGTAGGCCTCGATCGCCTCGCCGGGGCGCCCCTTGAGCCCCAGGCAGACCCCGATCATGTTCAGGATCTCGACCTCCCGGCGGCCGTCGCCGCCGGCCAGGGCGGACCGGAACTGCTCGAGCGCCTCGTCGAGCATGCCCATCTCCTGGAAGGCGATCCCCAGGTCGTACTTGGTCGCCGAGTCGTCGGGGCGGACGGTCTTCTCGAGCCCCCGCTTGAACTGCTCGAAGACGTCGGCCACGGAGTACTGGAACTCACCGGTGGGCGTGGGCGTGAGCTCGGACCCGAGCTCGGCCGAGAGCTCGGCGCCCAGGTCGAAGATCCCCGTCGTTCCGGTTGAGGCGTATCCGTCCTTCCCGGGGGGGCCGGGGGGCGCCGGGGGAGCGGTGGGCTGCGGAAGCGCCCGGGCGGCGGGCGGCGCGGGAGGGGTCGCGAACGGATCCGACTCGGTCGCAGCGGCCCGCTCGATCCGGGCCAGGATCGGCTGGACGACGGGGTGCCCGGGATGGGTGACCGAGAGCTCCCGGACGGCGAGGAGCGCCTCCTCGAGGAGCCCCTGCCGCTCGTAGAACTCGACCTCCTCCAGCTCGGCCTCGAGGGGCTCCCAGGAGGGCCCGGGAGCAGCCGGGGCGGGGGGCGGAAGGGGCGGCGGCCCGGATGGCGGAACCTCCTCCTCCGCGACCTCCTCCGCGACCTCGACCTCGATCTCCTCGACCTCCACGTCCATCGAGGGGCCGGCGTCCTCGTCCGGGAGGGCGGGCTCGACCTGCCGGGCGTCGTCGTCGACGGGAAGAGGAGAGTCGTCGCCGAGCACCATGGGCGGCGGGGGCTCGTCCGCCACCGGCGCCCTCTCCTCCTCGAGCGGGATGCCCGCGTAGGACTCGATGGCACCGGGAGACTCGTCGTCCACGACCGGCGCGGGCCCCTCCGGACCCCCGACGACCCGTGGCCCCTCCTCGTCGGGCGGCACGACCAGGAGGATCTCCTGGGGCTCCGGGGGAGCGGGCTCGTCGTCGGGCAGCGGCAGCTCGTCCGGCGCGGCCACGGGGGGCGGGGCGGGCTCCGTCCGGGCCGGCTCGACGGAGACCTCGGCGTGGGACGGGTCGAGTTCCCGCAGCCGCTGCGTCGCGTGGCCGATCCGGGCCTCGTCCCCGAGCTCGAGCAGCGCCTTCACCGTCCGCTCGGCCGCCTCGACCGCGCCGGTCCGGTCGCCGAGGACGTCGCGGATGTCCCGGATCCGCTCGAGCGCGTCGGGGTTCCCCGGGTCGGTCTCGAGCACCTTCTGGACGTGCTCGAGCGCCCGCGCGTGGAGGCCGTACTTCAAGTAAACATCGGTCTCGGTGAGGATCCGCGCGACCGGGCTCGCCGTCGCCTGCGGGGACGCGGGCGCGGGACGGGCCACCTGGGGCGGCGCTCCCCGCACCTCGGGAGGACGGGGGACGGCGGGACGCGGCGCCGGGGTCCCGGACCGCGCCGGCACCACCGGCGGCACCGCTCCGGGCTGGGGCGTGAACGGGGACGTGGCTGCCGGAGGAGGGCGCGCCGGAGCCGATACACCGCTCGCGGCACCGGCGGCCAGCTCGTCGCGGGCCTCGGGGTCGTCGGGGAGAAGCTCCTGGACCATGCGCCAGGTGCTGGCGGCCTCGTCCCGGCGCCCGCGCTCGGCGTAGACGCGGGCCAGCGCGCGGTACACCGCGATGGTCTTCGACACCTGCCCGAGGTCCCGGAACGCCTGCGCCATGAGGCGCAGCGTGTCGACGTCCTGCTTGTCGGCGCCGTGGCAGATCTGGAGCTTACCGAGCGCCTTCTTGGTGTCCCCGCGCGCCAGGTACTCCTGGGCGAGCTCCCGGGCCAGCTTCAGGTCGTCCGGGGTGAGCTGGTAGATGCGCTCGGCCAGCTTCACGTACTCGTCGCCGCGCTTGTTCTCCTTGAGGTGCGCGGCGGCGCGGCGGTAGAGCTCGAGGGCCTCGGTGCTGCGGTTCGCCTTGGCGTAGAGGTCGCCGAGCCGCTGGCAGGTGACGACGTTCTCCGGGTCGAGGTCGAGGAGGCGCCGCAGCACGTCGAGGTGGCGCCCCTGGTCGCCGGTCTTCTCGTGGGCGGCGGCCACCGCCTGGAGCTGGTTCGTGGCGTCGTTGAGGAGGCCGAGCTGCTGGTAGAGCCCGGCCAGCTTCTCGTTCACCCGCACGTCGGCGGGGGTGAGCTTGGCGATCTGCTTGTAGACCGCCACCGCCTTCAGGAAGAAGCCCTGCTCGCCGTAGATCTCGGCGACCTGGTTGAAGGTCGCGGCCGCGGCGGGGCTGTCCCCCTTCTTCTGCTGGATCTCGCCGACCTTGAGGAGGGTGCGGACCTCCTTCTTGTCCTCGGCGAGGATCTTCTCGTAGGCCTTGAGGGCCTTGTCGTACTGCCCCTTCTGGACGAACCGTGTCGCCTCGGCGACGATCTTGTTCTTGTCGACCGCCATCGAAGAGACCGGGTCGTGTCGGGGCTAGCCGACCACTCCCCGGTTGGGGGTGAGCGCGGCCCAGGACGCGAGGGGATGGAGCGTAGCGAAAGGGTCTATCGGGGTCAAGGGTGCCAAGGCTCCAGGATCGCGTAATCCCAATTGATTTTCGGATTACTTCCCTTCGGACCGCGCCGCCGCCTCGGCTCCCGCCGAGAGGATCTGGTCGACGATCCGCGTGTCGTAGCGCCCGGCGAGGAAGCCGTGGTGGTCGAGAACCCGCTTGTGGAACGGGATGTTGGTCTTGATGCCCTCGATCACGTACTCCTCCAGCGCGCGGCGCATGCGGCTCATGGCCACCTCGCGCTTGTCGCCCCAGCAGATGAGCTTGGCCACGAGGGAGTCGTAGTAGGGCTGCACCCGGTAGTCCTCGTAGGCCATGGTGTCGACCCGCACGCCGTAGCCGCCGGGCTGGTGGTAGCCGGTGATGGTGCCGGGCGACGGGGCGAAGGTCCGGGGATCCTCGGCGTTGACGCGGCACTCGATGGCGTGGAAGCGCGGGACCACCGACTCCTGGGTGCGCTCGAGCACGTCGCCGTTGGCGAGCTTGATCTGGAGACGCACCAGGTCGAGGCCGTAGACCTGCTCGGTCACCGGGTGCTCCACCTGGATGCGGGTGTTCATCTCCATGAAGTAGTAGTTCCCCTTCTCGTCGAGGAGGAACTCGATGGTGCCGACGTTGTTGTAGCCGAGGTCGCGCATGGCCTTCAGCGCCACCTCGCCCATCTCGTGCCGGAGCTTCTCGGAGACCGCCGGGCTGGGGGCCTCCTCGATCATCTTCTGGTGGCGCCGCTGCACCGAGCACTCGCGCTCGCCCAGGTGGATCATGTTGCCGTGCTCGTCGGCCACGATCTGCAGCTCGATGTGGCGGGGCTCCTCGATGTAGCGCTCCAGGTACATGGAGCCGTCGCCGAAGGCGGCCAGGGCCTCCGCGCTGGCCCCCTCGAACGCCTTGCGGACCGCCGAGGCCTCGCGGACGATCTTCATCCCGCGCCCGCCTCCGCCGGCCGCCGCCTTCAGGATCACCGGGAAGCCGACCTTCTTGGCGATCTTCTCGGCCTCCTCGCCGTCGACGAGCACGCCGCGCGCGCCGGGGAGCAGCGGCAGCCCGGCCTTCTCCATGGCCTCGCGGGCCGCCACCTTGTTGCCCATGAGCCGGAGCATCTCGGAGCGGGGCCCGATGAACTTCAAGCCCAGCTTCTCGCAGAGCTCGGCGAAGGCCGGGTTCTCGGAGAGGAACCCGTACCCGGGGTGGATGGCGTCGGCGCCGGTGACCTCCGCGGCGGAGAGAAGCGCGCGGGTGTCGAGGTAGCTGAGCTTCGACTGGGGCGGCCCGATGCAGACCGCCTCGTCGGCGAAGCGGACGTGGAGCGAGTCCGCGTCGGCCGTGGAGTGGACGGCCACGGTCCCGATGCCCAGCTCGCGGCAGGCGCGGATCACGCGCAGCGCGATCTCGCCGCGGTTGGCGATGAGGACCTTCTTGAACATGGCGCCCCCTAGGCCGGCTCGATGCGGAAGAGCTTCTCGCCGAACTCGACCGGGGTCGCGTTGAGGACGTGGATCTCGGCGATCTTGCCCTCCACCTCGGCCTCGATCTCGTTCATGAGCTTCATCGCCTCGACGATGCAGAGCACCTGCCCCTTCTTCACGGGGCTTCCCACGTCGACGAAGGGCGGGGAGTCGGGCGAGGGGGCCCGGTAGAACGTCCCCACGAAGGGCGAGGTGACGCTGAGGCCGGGCTTCTCGGGGGGCTTCTCGGCGGGCTTTGCGGGCGCGGGCGCCGCGGCGACCGGGGGTGCCGCGAAGGCGACCGGGGCGAGCGCCACCGGGGCGGGCGCGGCGGCCTGGGCCATCACGTTCACCGGGGCCGGGCCCCGGCGGATCACGACCTTCTCCCCACCGCGCGTCCAGATCAGGGTTCGGACGTCGCTCCCCTCGAGCGAGTCGACGAGCCGGGTCACGTCTCCGAGCGAGAAGCCGCCCGTGGCCTTCTCGTTGCCGCCGTCCGCCTTCTTGGTCGCCATTGTGCCTCCTGCTCGGGGGTGGGGATGGGGTGTGGGGGGGGGGGGCTATCCGGCCACGCGGGTGAGGTACTCGCCGGTGCGGGTGTCGATGCGGAGGATCTCGCCCTCGTTGATGAAGAGCGGCACCTTCACCATGTAGCCGGTCTCGAGGATGGCCGGCTTGGTGGCACCCGAGACGGTGTCGCCGCGGACGCCCGGATCGCACTTCGCCACGCGCAGGTCCATGGCGTTGGGGATCTCGATGCCGATCGCCTTGCCGTTGTAGAAGAGCACCTGGGTGGTGGTGTTGTCCTTGATGAAGTTCTTGGCGTCGCCCATCTGCTCTTCGGTCAGGAAGGTCTGCTCGTAGTTCTTGTTGTCCATGAAGTTGTAGTGGTCGCCTTCCTTGTAGAGGTACTGCATCTCCTTCTCCTCCAGGTCGGGCTTGCCCACCACGTCTCCGGACTTGAACGTCCTGTCGATCGTCCGGCCCGTGAGCAGGTTCTTGATGCGGGTCCGCACGAAGGCGCTGCCCTTGCCGGGCTTCACGTGCTGGAACTCCACGATCTCCCACGGCTCCTTGTCGATCTCGATCTTGAGACCGCGCCGGAATGCGCTGGTGTCCTGTGTGTCTCCCATGTCCCTTGCTCCTCTTACTGTCCGTTCGGGTCGGCCGCCCGGGATGCGGGCCGGCGGGGTCGCGCCTACAGCTCGGCGAGCACCCGGGGCGCCGCAATCCGGAGGAGGTACCGGGCCTTGCCCTGGTTCGCCTCCGGCTGGAGCGCCACCACCATGAAGTAGTCGGGCGATACGAGACGGCCGATGGTCAGGAGCTTGTCGGTGCCCACGCTGAACTCCGCGAGCCCCCCGGCCTCATGGGCCTGGGCCGCCTCGCGGGCCGTGCGCAGCACTCCCGTCATCTCGACCATCATCGACTGCACGTCGATGCCGGCCTCCGCCTGGACATGGGTGTCGACCTCGATGCCGTCCATGCCCATGAGCGAACAGGCGATGGCGCCGTCGACGCCCCTGCAGATCTCCTGCAAGTGCTCCCGGAAGCCCATGCCGGCCCTGCCCTTCGTGGAAAAACGCCCGTGGTTTCGCGGGCGGTGGCTCGACGAGCCGCGGCCCTTGTAGCCCCGGCCCGCGCTGGCGTCAAGGCGGGGCGCGGCAGGTCACTGCAGGGCCGCGCCGATGCAGGTCACGCTCGCGCTCTGGCCGGGGGACGACTGGCCGAGGGGGGTGGACGGGCAACTCGCGAGGATCGAACCGGGGGGGCAGAACGTCCCGGCGAGACAGCCGGCGCAGACCTCGACGGGCACCTGGAACCAGGCCGTCGTGAAGGCGTCCTGGGAGGCCAGGACGCCGTGCGCCCGGACGTTCACGACCATGTTCATCGTGGCGCTGCCCGCCGGAACGAGCGCCGGGAAGTACTGGACCGGGATGAGCCGGAGCAGCGCACCCGCGGAACCGTCGGTGGGAACGGTGATGGATTCGGCGACGGTCCACGGCTGGAGAGGCGCGCCCGCGTAGGTCATCTCGAACGACCGGATGAAGGCGATGTTCGAGTTGATCCGGCCGTCGGTGGTGCTCGAGTTGTCCTGGAGCGCGTTCGAGATCTCGAACGAGAGCCGGAAGTCGGCCTGGGCCGTGGTCGCGTCGAGCTTCGGCGTGCCCGCGAAGGAGGCGCCACAGGTGGCCGGGTAAAGGCAGGACCCGGTGGTGGTGTCCGGGGTTGGCGCCGCGCAGATGGAGTAGATGGACACCGCGTTCGACTGGGCCGAGCAGGCGGAGAGCCCGAGGGCGAGCGCGGCGGCGGCGAGGTTTCGGATCTTCATGGCCGTCTCCTAGTTCGCCACCGGCGTGGGGCCGCCCACCATGGACTGGCGGTTCAGCACGCGCGGGGTGATGAAGATGAGCAACTCGGTGTGGTCGTCGCGCTCCTCCTTGGACTTGAAGAAGAAGCCGAGGATGGGGATGTCCCCCAGGAAGGGCACGGAGCTCGTGGTGTTGGAGGTCAACCGGGTGTAGATGCCGCCGATGACCGTGGTGTCGCCGTCCTTCACGAGCACGGTGGTCTCGGCCTGCCGCTTGAAGATGGAGGGCTGGCCGTTGGCGCCGGTGAGGGCCGGGTTGGGGCTGTTGTTGGTGGCCTTGATCTTCATTAGGATGGACCCGTCGGCGGTGACGTGGGGCGTCACCTTGAGCTCGAGCAGGGCCTCGACGAAGGTCGTGTTCACGCCGGAGGCCGAGACCTGGGAGAACGGGATCGACTGGCCCTGCGAGATGGTGGCTTCCTTGTTGTCGAGGGTCGCGACCTTGGGCGCGGAGATGGTCTTGAGCATTCCCTTGCGCTCGAGCGCGGTGAGCCGGAGGTTCAGGTTGAAGGCGCCGTTGGCGGAGCCGAAGACGAGGCCGATGCCGCCGCCGGAGCCCTGGCCGATGGCCGCGGGCAGGTTCACGGCGTAGTTGGGCGTGCTCGAGGTGCCCTGGTTGGGCGTCTGCCCCGACGCGCCGGTGCCGGTCATCACGTTGGGGAAGGAGACGGGCAGGCCGTTGCCGGTGGCCGGGCTGAAGCCGAAGTTGCCGCCCCACTGGACGCCGAGCGCCTGGGTGAAGTTGGAGTTCGCCTCGACGATGCGGCTCTCGATGAGGACGCCCGGGGTCTCGGTGTCGAGGTTGCGGACGAGCCCCTCTGCGCGGGCCAGCGCCTCCTGGGTGTCCTTCACGATGAGCACGTTGGTCCGCTCGTCGATGGAGATGGTGCCGCGGTCGGTGAGGACGTCCTTCACCTGGCGGGCCAGGTCGCCAGCCGTGGAGAAGTTCACGGGGATGATGCGAACCTTGAGGGGGAGCAAGATCTGGCGGTTCTTCTGCGCCTCGAGCTTGGCCGCCTCCTCCTTGGCGATGACGTCGAACTTGGCGATCCGGATGACGTTGCCGACCTCCTGCTTCCCGAGCCCCTTGGACTGGAGGACGATGTCGAGGGCCTGGTCCCAGGGGACGTTGCGAAGGGAGACGGTGATCTTCCCCTGAACGTCGTCGGCGACGACCATGTTCTTCTTCGACACGTCGGCGAGCAGGCGGAGCAGGTTGCGAACGTCGATGTCGTGGAAGTCGAGCGTGATGCGCTGCCCGACGTACTGCTTCTGCCCGGGAGCGCCGAGGAGGGCGTAGTCGGGGGCGGCTCCGCCGAAGCCGGCGGCCTGGGCAGTTGTCACGGCCGGAACCTCGGGGGCCTCCTCGGCCGCGTGGCGCTCGGCCTGGCCGGACACGAGCGTCCAGACGAGCCCCTTCGACGTCTCGACGACCTGCTCGCTGGCCTCGCCGCGCAGCGTGACCACCACGCGGACCTTGCCGGAGGGCTGGTTGAACGAGGAGACCATGAGGAGCGGCCCCGCGACGCCGCTCGTGTCGATCGACCGCTCGAGCTTCTTCGGGAGCTTCGCCCCCTCGAGCGTCAGCACCACGGTGCGGGAGTCGGGGCGGGAAACGGCGTGCTCCACCTTTCCGGAGATCTCGATGCGGGCCGTCGTCCCCGACTGGCTGACCTTGAGATCCTGGATGGAGGCGAGGGCAGGGACCGGCACGGCGGCCGGCACTGGGGCCGCGGCGACCGCCTTCGCGGGTACCGGGGGCGCCGAGGCGCGGGCGACGGCGGCGGCGGTGCGGATCGAAAGCCCCTGCGCGGTGCGCTTCACCTGGACGCCGGTGACGTCGTCGGAGGCGTCGAGGACCACCCGGATCCTGGACGCGTCGCGGCCGAACCGGACCTGCGTGAACCCTGCGCCGGCCTGGAACGCCTTCCGCGGCGCCTTCTGGACGCCGGGCAGGTCGATGGCGACGCGGGGCGGGTTCTTGAGCTCGAGGACCTCGAACGTGCCGACCGCTCCGTTGGTCTGGAGCACCACCCGGTCGCCCTCCACCTTCACCCCGGTGATGGCGGTGGCGGGGGTGCGGGGGCTCGCCTCGTCGATGCGCCGGATGAGGACGTTGTCGTCGCCCGAAGGGGCGGGGGCGATCGCGACGGCCTCGGCGCGTGCCGGCGGCTCGGCGATGGCCGTGAGGGTGGCGACCGGCTGCTCCACGGCTGCGACGGGCTGCACGACGGCGGGGGTGGGCTGCGCGGCCGGCTGGCTCTCGCGGGAGGCCAGGCCGGGGAGGACCTTCACCCGGACGGTCTCGCCCTGGGGAGAGACCTCGTAGCGGGAGGCGGCGTCGAGGCCGATGACCACCCGGCCGACGCTGGTCTTGTCGTCCTGGTACTGGGCCGTGCTCACCGAGGCGACGCCACCCCGGTCCACCCGGACGGGAGAGGTGACTCCGGAGACGTCGCCGCCGGCCACGTCGACCACCAGCCGCGGCGGATCCTGGAGCTTGAAGACCGTGTAGCTCGGGGCGCGGGTCGCCCGGATCTCCACCTCGACGCTGCCGTCGCGGTCGGCGACGTCCACGGAGCGGATGACGTTCTGGGCAGGCGGCCCTGCGGCACCGGGGTCGGGCCATGCGAGCAGCCCGGCGACTGCGATTCCGGCGAGGATCTGGATGGGATTCCGCATCGCGCTACTCCTCGAGGTTCAGCGACTGTTCCTTGGGAAGCCGGAGGGCGGTCTCGGTCTTCTCCCGCGTCCCGTCGGCGCGCATCGCCCACTCCGTCACCACGACCTCACCGGTGCGGACAGTGGTCACGACCCCGCCGTTCTTGCCGATGCATGCGCCCTTGCGCACCGAGTACCCGACGCCGTTCGGTCCCTCGACCATCGCCAGCGGGTCGGCGAGGCCGGTGATCACGGCGACGAGGCGAAGCTGGTCGAGCTCGAACCGGCCGAGCGGCGTGTTGCAGCGGGTGACCACGGCCCCGGTGGTGAGGCGCAGGTCGCCCACGAAGCTCTTGAACGGGTCGCGCTTCCCCACCGAGGAGTAGGCGACCTCGGCGTCGGGCGCGGGGGCAGCGGGTGCCGGCGCGGAGGCGGCAGGCTTGGCCGCGGCCGGGGCGGTCCTGGCGGCGGATTTCTTCTCCCCGCAGGCGGACGCGAGGAGCACGGCCAGTGCGACGACCGACAGGACCGGGCGGTTCATGGCTTCGCCCCCCCGGCGCCGGCCTTGGCCGGAGGGGCCTTGGGCTGGACGAACATGAAGGTGGTGACCAGGAACTTGCCGGTCAGGATCACCTTGCCGCCGGTGTCCTTGGGGGTGTCGAGCTGGATGTTGTTCACGTTGACGATGCGGCGCAGCCGGGCGAGCGAGTCGAAGAAGGTCACCACCTCGTGGAAGTTGCCGGTGACCTGCATGTTGATGGGCACGCGGGCGTAGAAGCCCTCGTTCACCTCGGGGAGCGGCTCGATGCTCGCGATCTCCAGGCCGGCCTTTCGGGCCCGCTCCTGGAAGAGCTGGAGGAGCTCATCGATCTTCTTCTCCTCCGGCAGCTCGGCGAGGGCCTCCTGCAGGCGCTGCTCGAGCAGCTCCTTCTCGCGCCGGAACTGGTTCAGGTTGTTGGCGATGGCCGTCTTCTCGATCAGGTCGTTGTCGAGCTTCCGCTGCTCGCCGTCCGCCCGGGTGATGCGGTTCTCGATCTCGCTGATCGAGCTGCCGAAGGTCGGGACCGAGAAGGCGAAGTAGTTCACGACGGTGAGGAGAACGACGATCGCGGCGACGACCCCGGCCTTCAGGGCCATCGGTGCCTTGGTGATCGCGTCGAGGATCCGGTCCATGGCCGTCACCTCTTCCCCGGCGCGGCCGGAGCCGGCGCCACGGGCGTGTAGTTGGCCTGCGCCTTGACCGTGAAGTCGACGACGCGCAACCCGCCGCGGTTCACGGCGGTGGTCTTCTTGAGCTCCACCTTGGAGAAGTACGGTGTCTGGCCCAGGGCCGACATGAAGGCCGAGACGTCGTCGATGGTGGCGCCCGATCCCTCGAACGTGATGGCGCCCCCCTTCTCGTCCATCTTCCGGACCTCCATCCGCGGGGGGATGACCTGGGCGAGGGTATCGAGCAACTTCACCGGGCCGGACCGGCCGGCCTTGAGCCGGTCGAGCGCGTCGAGCTTCTCCTTCAGCGCGGCCTGCTGCGTCTTGATGTTCTTCACCTCGCCGATGATCCGGTCGAGCTGGGCGATCTCGTCCCTGGTGCGACGGAGCTTCGCCTCGCGCGCGGCGAGGTCACCGGCCCGGGAGGAGGCCCACACCCAGTTGGCGATGATGGCCAGCACGACGATCAGGGCGAGAAGGAGGAGCTGCTGCCTCCCAGCGACCTTCTTCTTCGAGACCCGGACGGGAAGTAGGTTGATGCGGATCATGGCTACTTGTCTCCGGGGCGGCGGAGGGCGAGGCCCACGGCCACCGCCGCAGCGGGCGCTGCGTTCATGATCACGGCCGGGTCGAATTTGCGGTTGTCGACCTCGATGTTCTTGAAGGGATTGAGGATCTCCACGGGCACGCCGGCCCGCTGCTCGATGACCTTGAAGAGGGCCGGGATCCGCGCGGTGCCGCCCGACAGGTAGACCCGCACCGGGTGCACGTCGGGGGCGGTGGCAGCGTGGAAGTCGAGGGAGCGCTGGATCTCGCCGCCCATCTGGTCGGCGACGCCCTGGATGACCCGCTCGACCTCCTGCGGGACGACCGCGTCGGTCTCCCCGTGGCCGCCCACCTTGAGGGCCTCGGCCTCCTCGGCGGAGATGTTGAGCTGCTTCTGGATCTCCTCGGTGAAGGCGTTCCCACCCAGCGTGATGTCGCGGGTGAAGGTCGCGAGTCCGTTGCTCACGATGTTGATGTTGGTGACGGCGGCGCCCACGTTGATGAGCACGACGGGCTGGCCGGGCGCCTGGGGGTAGCTGGCCTCGAAGGCGTTCTGCACCGCGAAGGCGTCCACGTCGACGACGGTGGCGGTCAGGCCGGCCTCGGCGCAGACCGACGTGAAGTCGTTGATCATGTCCTTCTTGGCGGCCACCAGCAGGACGTCCATCTGGCCCGCGGCGTCCCCCTGCGGTGTGAGGATCTGCGTGTCGATGTTGACGTCCTTCACGTCGAAGGGGATGTACTGCTCCGCCTCCCACTGGATGGACTCGTCCAGATCCTCCTGCGACATCAGGGGCATGGAGATGCGCTTGATGATGACCGAGTGGCCCCGGACGCCGATGGCCACGTCCTTCACCTTGACCCGCTGCTGGGCCACGAGTTCCCGGATCGCCTCGACGATGGCCGCGGAATTCATGAGCTGGTTGTCGACGACCGCCTCGGCCGGCAGAGGCGCCTCCCCCCACGCGAGGAGCGTGTAGCCGCGCTTCCCCTCCCTGAGGTGGACGAGCTTGATGCTCGAGGAGCCGATGTCGAGGCCGAGGGCCAGCTTGCTCTTCGCCATCAGATTCCCCCTAGAACCTCTTCCGGCTGGCGTTGCGAGCCGGTTCCGCCTGGGTCAGGGAACGGCGCAACGAGACTGGTGTGCCGCGGACGGGCATCGTTGGGTCACGGTACGCTGGACCTCCCGTCCGAATCAAGAAACCCGCCGGGATCCAGTGTCGTTTCGGTGCCCACATGCATGTCACACGGCCGTGGGATCAGGCGTCATCGGTCGATACCGTACTCCTTGATCTTGTAGAGGAGTGCCCGGTACGAGAGGTCGAGAAGCTCGGCGGCCCGGGTCCGGTTCCCCCCCGTCCGGTCGAGCGCCTCCCGGATGAACTGCTCCTCCAGCGCACGGAAGGCGCGCTTCACCGACAGGTCGGTCCCCGTCCGGGGGGTAGCGGTCGTCCTCTCGGGGCCCGCGCGGACGTCGTCGGGCAGGTCGGACTCCTCGATGGTGGGTCCGTCGGCGAGGACGACCGCCCGCTCGATGGCGTGCTCCAGCTCCCTCACGTTGCCGGGCCAGCGGTAGGCCCGGAGCAGCTCGATCGCCTCCGGTGAGACCCCCCGGAGGGGTGCATCGGGGCGGAGACGCCGGTGCTTGGCCAGGAAGTGGTCGACGAGGGCCGGGACGTCGCCGGGGCGCTCCCGCAGCGACGGCAGTCGGAGGTTCACCACGTTGAGCCGGTAGAAGAGGTCCTCGCGGAAGAGCCCCTCCTTCGTGGCGCGGGGGAGGTCTCGCGCCGTCGCCGCCACCAGCCGGACGTCCACCCGCTCCGACCGCGTGTCGCCGACGCGCCGGACCTGGCCGTCCTCCAGGAAGCGCAGGAGCTTCACTTGAAGTGGAAGGGGGAGCTCGCCGATCTCGTCGAGGAAGAGCGTCCCGCCGTCGGCCTCGGCCGCCAGCCCCTTCTTGTCGCGGGAGGCGTCGGTGAAGGCCCCGCGCACATGGCCGAAGAGCTCCGACTCGATGAGCTCGGCGGGGATGGCCCCGCAGTTGACCGCCACGAAGGGCATCGCCGAGCGGGGCGACAGGTCGTGGATGGCGCGGGCCACGAGTTCCTTGCCGGTGCCCGACTCACCGGTGACGAGCACCGTGGCCCGCGTCGGCGCCACCTTGCGGAGTTGACGGAGGATCTCCTCCACCGGCGGCGACGCGCCCACGAAGTTGTCGAGCCGGAAGCCCGCCGAGAGCTCCGAGCGCAACCGCCGGTTCTCCCGGGAGAGGCGGAGCCGCTCCTCGGCCTTGCGGAGGACGAGGAGGACCTCGTCGGGCTTGAAGGGCTTGGAGACGTAGTCGTAGGCCCCGGCCTTCATGGCCTCGATCGCGGTGTCGTGGGTGCCGTACGCGCTCATCACGATGAAGGTGATGGCCGGGTGGAGCTCGAGGGCCTTGCGAACCAGCGCCAGGCCGTCCATCCGGGGCATGCGCACGTCGGAGAGCACCAGGTCGTACTCCCGGGCCGAGAGCTCGCGCAGCGCGTCCTCGCCGTTGCCGACCGCCCGCACCTCGTAGCCACGATCGGTGAGGATCACCGTGAGCAGGTGGCGCATCGACTCTTCGTCGTCGACCACGAGGACGTTCTGGAAGGCCACGGCGAAAGCCTAGCATGCCACCCGGAGTCGAACGACGAAGGCGGCGCCCCCCTCCGGCGGGCTCGACGCGTCGATCGTCCCTCCCATCGACTCGACGATCGTGTGGCAGATGGCGAGCCCGAGCCCGCTGCCCTCCCCCGGATCCTTGGTCGTGAAGAACGGGTCGAAGATGCGGGGGAGATCCTCCGCCGGAATCCCCGGACCGGTGTCGGACAGGGTCAGGGTCACGTGGTCCCCATTGCGCCTGGCCGCGACCGCCACCCTCCCCTCGCCGCGCATGGCGTCTCCGGCATTGAGCAGCAGGTTCAGGACCACCTGCGAAAGCTGCCGCTCGTCGCCGAGGACGGGCGGGAGGTCGGCGGGCAGGTCGACCTCCGCCTCGACCCCCTTGAAGCGAGCCTGGATGGCGGCGAGCCGCAGCGCCGCATCGACGGCACTCGCCAGCGCGACCGGCCGGACCTCGAGAGCGGCGGGACGGGCGAAGTCGAGCAGGTCGCGGACGATCCGGTCGATGCGAACGGCTGCCGCTGCGATCCGGTCGAGCGCGTCGGCGACGTGGGGATCCCCACCCGCCGGGAGGCGCGCGCGCGCCAGCTCGGCGTAGCCCGACACCGCTCCCAGGGGATTGCCGACCTCGTGGGCCACGCCCGCGGCGAGCCGGCCCACGGTGGCCAGCTTCTCGGACCGGACCAGCGAGGCCCGGGCCTCGGCCAGCGCGGCGTTCGCGGCGGTGAGTTCGGTCACCTTGGCGGCCAGGCGGGCCCGCTCCTCGGAGAGCGCCGCGGCGGTCCGCTCGAAGGCGAGCGCGGCCTGGTCGAGCCCGATGCCGCTGTCTCCCACCACCGGCAGATCACGGGGCGCGGACTCCTCGAGCTCCCGCGCGGCGCTCAGGATCCGTTCCACCGGCCGGGCCACACGGCGCACCAGCATCGACGAAGCGCCCCAGACGACGAAGGCTGCGAGGAGCGCCCCCACGGCAGCCAGTTCCGGCGGCGAGGCGTGCCCGGACACGGCGAGCGCCATCGCCGCTGCTGCGAAGAGGACCGCCCCGGCGGCGACCGCCGAGGCGACCGAGACCACGAGAAGGGTGCGCGTGCCGCGGGTCGCCATGGATCACCGGAAGATCGAGAGCGCCGGCACCAGATTGGCGAGCCAGCCCTGCAGCCAGAGCCATTCGAGCGCACCGGCCGCGAGGAAGGGGCCGAAGGGGACGGCATTCCGCGGGGGGATCCAGTCCGCGTCCGGGTCGGGGGCGGGACCTTCCTGCGGGCCCGGCTGGCCTCGCCCCGTCACGATGAGGGAAAGGCCGACGACCGTCCCCTGCACGGAGGCGAGCAGCACCACCGGAAGGAGACCGGCCGGACCGAGCCAGGCTCCGATTCCCCCGAGCAGCCAGACGTCGCCGAACCCGAGCGCCTCCTTCTTCAGGACCTTCTCGCCGATGAAGGAGACCGCGGCGAAGGAGAGCCACCCCGCCGCAGCCCCGGAGAGCGACGAAAGGAACGACGGCGCCGCCGTGAGCCCCAGGGCGGAGAGCCCGATCCCCGATGCAAGCAGCGGCAAGGTGATGACGTGGGGGAGCAGCCAGGTGTCGAGGTCGATGAACGAGAGGGCCAGCAGCGTGGCGGCAAATCCGAACTCGGCCAGCGCTGCGAGCGAGAGCCCGTGCCGGGAGACCGCTATCAGCGCCGCGGCGCCGCCCAGGAGCTCCACGAGAGGGTAGCGGATGGAGATGCGGGCTCGGCAGGATCGACACCGACCGGCCAGGAGGACCCAGGAGAGGACGGGCAGGTTGTCGTACCAGGCGATGGGGGTCCGGCA
This sequence comes from uncultured Anaeromyxobacter sp., assembly GCA_903904005.1. Lineage (GTDB taxonomy): Bacteria > Myxococcota > Myxococcia > Myxococcales > Anaeromyxobacteraceae > CAIOAK01. Next base: position 50,682 of record CAIVAR010000061.1, on the reverse strand, counting down.
GGCGGGGCAGCGCGAGCGGGGGTGGACGATGGACTCCCCGGCGGGCACCCGGGCCACGACCACGTTGAGGAAGCTGCCGACCACGGCCCCCACGACGAAGGCCCACGCCATCGCCGCCCAGTGGAGCGAGGCTGGAAGGTCGATCACCGGATCTCCGGCGCACGCCCCGCGCGGCCAGCCGCCTTGTCCTCCTCCAGGCGCCGGACGAAGAAGTCTTCGAGGGTCTCGCGGTGCGGCACCATCGAGACGAGCGCCCCGCCGGCGGACAGCGTGGCGGCCACGGCGCGATTGGCGGTCTCGAGGTCGCCGAAGGAGAGGCCGAGCCGCGACTCGTCCCGCGAGACGAGCCTTCCCGCCGCCACGGCTTCCCGGGCCGCGTCGGGGACGTCGATCACGACCTCGACGCTGCGGATGCGCGGCGAGAGCAGCTCGGAGATGCGTCCGACGTCGTGCATCTGGCCGCCCAGGATCACCCCCACCCGGTCGGCCAGCGCCTCCACGTCGGGGAGGATGTGGGTGGAGAAGAGGACTGTCTTCCCCAGGCTCTTCAGCTCCAGGATCAGGTCGCGGACATCTTTGCGGCCAATGGGGTCGAGCCCGCTCATGGGCTCATCGAGCACCACGAAGGACGGATCTCCGACCAGCGCCTGCGCGATCCCCAGCCGCTGCTGCATGCCCTTCGAGTACTTTCGGATCTGCCGGTCTGCGGCGTCGGCGATGCCAACCAGTTCGAGGAGTTCGTCGACCCGCTTGTCGAGCTCGGACGCGCCGACGCCGGAGAGCTGCCCGAAGAAGCGCAGCGCCTCCTTGCCGGTCAGGAACTCGTAGTACGAAGGATTCTCGGGAAGGAAGCCGATGCGCCGCTTGGCCTCGGTGGACGGGATGGGAGCGTCGTAGATGAAGGCCTTGCCCGACGTCGGGAAGATGAGCCCCATGAGCATCTTGATGGTCGTTGTCTTGCCGGCGCCGTTCGGCCCCACGAAGCCGAAGATCTCCCCCTCCTCCACCGCCAGGTCGAGGTCCTTCACCGCCTGAACGCGCTTGCGCCTGACGCCGACCTCGAAGGTCTTGGAGAGCTTCTCGGTCCGTAGGATGGTCTTACCCATTGGGCCGGATGATCTTTCGCATCCCGCCGGGTGTCAAAACCTGGGCGACCTGTCCGGGGTGACGGAAAACGTCACCAGGAAGGAAGGACCGATGCCGCTCAGCGTCAGGGGTCGGCAGCCCACATCTGGGACTTCGCGGGGTTGCGCTGACCCGGGGCTTGGCACTGGCGATGCTAGGTCATCCCCCCAAGAAGTCTTTCGGACGCTCGATGGCGTCCGGTTTCCGTCGGCGGGGCCCTCCTGGCTTCCTCCGACCCAACGTGGAGGAGAGACCATGAAGAAGAAGATGATGAAGGGCTTCACCCTGATCGAGCTCATGATCGTCGTCGCGATCATCGGCATCCTGGCAGCCATCGCCATCCCCAACTTCCTCAAGTACCAGCTGCGCGCCAAGTTCGGTGAGCTGCCCTCCAACGTGAATGCCATCTTCAAGTCGGAAGAGGCGCTGAAGCAGTCGGAGCGAATTGTCGTAGGCACGAAGAGCGGCGAGTACTATGGATTCCTCGTCCCGCTTCCGGCCGCAGCGGGCGGCGACTGCGCCGGCGTGAACGCCTCGAAGCTCGCGTGGATTGACGCCGACCGGCTTGACGCCGGCAAGATCGACTGGATCGTTGAGGGCAATACCTATGGCTGCTACACCGCGATCACGGAAAACGCGGCTGGGGCCACCGGGACCGTCCTCACGCTCTCTGCCCAGTCGGACATCGATGGCGACAAGGATCTGGGCTGCGTGGCGCTCTACAAGCCCCTGATCACGGCTGCAGGTGCCGTGAGCGCAGTCACCGCACCGTCCACCGTCGCAAACACAAACTGCACCCAGTACGTCGCAACCGGGGCGATCGCCTACGGCCAACCCCTCCGCCTGAAGGACTCCGTTTTCTAGGGTTCAGGCAAACCCTGGCGTACAATGGAGGTCGCCCGGGCATTTCCGGGCGGCCTCTTCGTCTGTTGCGATGCGCTCGATCAGAAGCCTTCAGATTACGGCCTTCGTCACCTTTGCTACCGGGTCGATCCTGGCAGCATCCTGCCTTGAGTCCGGCCCAGCGAAGCCTTACGACGTTGGCTTCGTCCCCTCCTCCCGAACCCTTCGCTGGCTCAGTCTCGGCCACCCCACACTCGCGGCGAACTTCCTCTGGCTGCGCGCCGTCCAGTACATCGGGGAGGAGCGGGCCGACGAGCGCGGGTGGGACAAGCTCCATCCGCTGGTCGATGCAGTCACCGACCTGGACCCGAAACATGGATACGCCTACCAGGTGGCCGGCATCGTCCTGGGAAGTAAGGGCTTCACGGAGGAGTCGAGCGCGATCCTGGAGAAGGGGACTCGGAACCTCCCGGAACGGTATATCCTCCCCTATCTCCGCGCATTCAACGCCTTCTACTATGACGATGACTGGGTCGCGGCGGGTCGCTTCGCCGAGATCTCCGCCCGCGCGCCCGGCGCACCCACCCACGTTCGGCAGAACGTCCTCGCCTACTACGTAAAGGGCCGTCGGGCCGACGCGGCAGTGGCGTTTCTCGAGCAGACCCTGGCCGACACCGAGGATCCAGAGTCGCGCAAAGCGGTCGAATCACAGCTCCGCCAGGCCCGACTAGAGCAGGCCGTTCGACGGCTGGACGAGGCGGTCGACACCTGGCGCGGCCACTACTTCGCGGGCCCCCTCGCTCCCTGGCAACTCGTGACGGAAGGGCTCGTCGCGTCGATTCCCGATGACCCAACCGGTGGGGAGTTCTACATCGGCGAGGACGGGCGTATCCGCTCCTCCGCGAACCCCTACCGGGTCGGGCGAGCCGAGCGTGCGCGCGACATGAACCCGGAAGCTTGGATGAAGAAAGCGCAGCGGCAGGAGCAGCGCCCATGAAGAACGTGCTCTCCATAGCCTTCGTCACCTTTTTTGAGATTCTCCGCCGGAAGCTGCAGGTGAGCCTGCTCCTCTTCGGGGCGCTGCTCATCCTCGCGGCCTACTTCGTCGGAGGGCTCACCATCGGCGAGTGGCACCGGATGATCTCCGACCTTGGGCTCACCGCCATGCAGTTCATCGGGATCCTGATCGCGGTTTTCGTTGGAGCGAGTCTCGTATCCGGGGACATCGAGCGTCGAGTCCTCCTGCCGGTGGTGGCGAAGCCGGTCTCGCGCACACAGTACCTGTTCGGCCGCTACCTCGGACTCGTCGCCATACTGATCGTCAACCTCGTGACCATGGCCGCGCTCCTGGGTGTCATCCTCGCCATCGACGATCGATCGATGCGCCCCTTCGACGCTGCCTTCCTCACGGCAATCGCCCTTATCGGAGTTCAGTTCATCGTCGTCGGGGCGGTGGCGGCGCTTTTTTCGGCGGTCTCCTCGACCACGCTCGCGGCCATCCTCACCCTCGCAGTGGTGATTGCGGGCCAACTCACCAACGAGGCACGCGCACTATGGCGCGGACCCGCCGCATGGATTCCTCAGTTGCTCTGGTACTTGCTGCCCAACCTAGGCGCATTGAACGCCAACGAGGCCGTCATCTACCGGACTCCACCCCCCGCACAGGTATGGCTGCTGGCAACATACGCGCTGCTCTATGCCGCCGCCGCCCTGGCCCTGGCTGCGCTCGTCTTCGAGAAGCGCGACCTGCGCTGACCCGGGCGAGGCTGCAACCTTTTCACATCCGTCACTCCTTGCAGTCGTTCCCCGGAATCCACCTCGAACGGGGCGCTTCAAGTACCTGGACTCGCTCGCTTCTTCCTCGACGTCGCGCCGCCTTCGATTGCCCGGCGCTTGCATGTACTTCCATCGAGGTCACGCGACATGCGACAGCGCCCCACATCCGCCCACGCCTTCACCCTGATCGAGCTCGCCGTCGTCATGGCCATCATCCTGACGCTGGGCGCGCTCGCCTGGTCGAACCTCTGGCGCCTCCGCCCCCGCGCCCAGCTGGCCGACGCCTCGAGCGAGCTGGTCGCGCTCGTCCACGGGGCCCGGCAGCACGCGCTGGCCACCGGGAACGACGTGGCCGTCATGGTCTTCCCCACCTACGCCGCGTCGGGCGCCACGGGCCGGGTCATCGTGTACGAGGACGGAAACGCCGACTTCTTCTCCGACCTCGGCACCGTCAACTTCGCCGGCTACGACCCGGCCGTCCAGAAGCACGGCACCCGCAGCCAGATCGTCGCCGACTACGACTTCCCCCGCACGGTCGTCGTCGGCCCGGCCGCCGGCGCGGGCCCCGCCGCAGCACTGGTGGCTCCGCTGGCCGGGATCCCCATCAACGTCGACTGCTCGTTCTGCAAGGCGGACGGCGATCGGCGCGGGGCCATCCGCTTCGACTCGCGCGGCCGCGCCTTCTTTTACGGCGGCAACACCGGAGTCGGGCAGCCCGCCGCGGACGTGGTCGGCGGCAGCCTCTCGGTGGCGGCGCCCGAGGTCGGTGGCCAGCGCACCCTCATCATCACCTCGGGCACGGGCTCCGTGACCCTCCACAACCGGGGCGGCTAGGAGGCTGACGATGCCGTCACGCAGAAGCGAACGCGGAACCACCCTGATCGAGTCCATGGTGGCCATGGTGATCCTGCTCGTCGGGGCCCTCGGGATGATGAGCCTTCATTCCACCGGACTGCGCCTGCAGGGGGAGGCCCGGGAGATCACGCGCGCGACCGCCATCGCCCAGGACCTCATGAACCAGATCCAGGCGTGGGAGTACGCGGACGTCCGCCTGGCCGAGGTGAACGACGCCAACAACCGGGACGTGGGGGACGACGCCCAGCTCTTCAACGTCTACGGGACCACCCCTCCTTTCGATCACGCCGAGGCCGACCTCACGGCGGGAGGCGCGGGGTGGACGGGGATCTCCACCGCAGCCCTCACCGTCGGGGGGTTCGAGCGGTACTGGAACGTCACAACGGTGAACCCGGACGGCTCGATCATCGACTCTGCCGGCAACGGGCTCGTCGACGGGATGCGCATCGCGGTCATCGTCCGATGGCCACAGGGCGGCAGCTGGCACCGCGTCGTCCTCCACGGCTTCAAGGTCAACCCGGAGGACCGCCTGTGAGCGTGCGACCCGTGCATCACCAGTCGGGCTTCACCCTGATCGAGCTGCTCGTCGGGGTGATCGTCTCGCTCATCGCCATCGCCGGCGCGGTCGTCATGCTGCAGGGGCAGAAGCGCAGCTTCCAGGGATCGTCCGCCGACCGTGCGCTCCAGGAGACGGGGCGCATGGCACTCGGCGCGTTGTCCCAGGACATCGCCATGGCCGGCTTCGGCGTCGAGCCCGCCATGGCGTTCGACTTCGGACAGATGACGAACGTCCCCATGGAGCGTGCCCCGCAGGGCGCCGGCAAATCCGTCACTTACGGGGGCGACAGCTCCGGGTCGACGGGCTTCGCATGCGGCGCGGCCGTGACCTGCCGGGATGCGATCGATGGCCCCGACGAGCTCGTCTTCCAGTACCGCAACCCTTATTTCAACCACCGGATCACGGCCGTCATCTCCGAGACGTTGATCCGGATCGAGGGACCGATCCGCCAGCCCATCCGCCAGGGCCAGGTGCTCCAGGCGATCTGCTTCGGCGGGAAAATGACCTGGGCGTACGTCAGGGCAACGAAGGAGCAGGAGATCACCACCGACGCCACACCCGTACCCCTCACCCTGGCTTCCGGCGTCGACCTCGAGTACCCGCACCAGAACGAGGCGCTCGCCGACTCCTGCTTCCTGGGTGATGCGCGGCTTTTCGAGATGGAGCGACTCCGCTATTTCATCCAGAGCTACGACACCGCGGGGAAGGTCGTCGCCTGGAACACGGCGGGCTCACGCCCGTACCTCATGCTCGACAGGGGACTCCGGTCCGCGGACGGAACTGCCCTCCTCGACGTCGTGGCGCCTGACGTGGAGGACCTCCAGGTCTCCTACGTCTTCCCGCTCGCTGCGGTGGAGAGCCAGGTGGCGGGGTCGACCGTGGGAACACGCGTCGACAACTCGACCACCGGCATCGACCTCGCCCCGGCCGGCGGGCTCGTCCCCACTTACGCGGCGGCCCGCCTCTCCGCGGTTCGCACCACCCACTACCCGTCCAACATCCGGGCCGTGCGGATCGCCATCGTGGTGCGTTCCCCCAACCCCGACTCGAATCTGGGCGACGCGAACATCCCCGCCGCCGGCAACCGCCCCGCCGTGGCGGCCGGCGACCCGGGCTATCGGCGGACCGTCTTCGAGACCAGCGTGGCCATTCCCAACATGGAGAGCCGCGCGCCGTTTTTCCCCACAGTCGTCCCGACCACCGACGCGAGTGCTGGCATCCTCAACGTCGGCGGAGGCTAAGGAGCATCCATGCCCTCACGATCCCAGCGCGGAAGCGCCCTCGTCATGTCCGTCATCGTGGTCCTCGTCATCACCGTGATCGGCCTGGCCGTCGTCCGGTTCGCGTCGCGCGAGGTGGCGGGGGCGAGCGCCTCTCGCAAGACGCAGGCGCTCATCGCCTGCGCCGACGCCGGGCGCCAGGTCATCGTCTCCCGGTTCAAGGCGCTCGGCATCTCACCGGTGTCGCTGACCGCCCTGAACATCCCCATGGACGCGAATACCCGCGTGGTGGGCGGCCACTTCGACACCAGCGACGTCCAGGTGGCCCAGGTCTCCTACCTGCCCGAGGCGTCGTTCGGTCCCGACCGCGGTGCGGTCCAGGACATCTCCAACCGTGTCCTCGGTACAGGCGGCGGCGGGAAACCCATGAAGGTCGTCGTGCACTGCCAGCAGGGTGGGGTCGGAAATGACCCGACCACCGGACGTCAGCTCGAGGTCGAGTTCGGCCTCCGCTTTGGGATCTAGGAGACGACCATGCGCCCAGTGAACCATACCCGCAGGAACGTGCTCGCCGGACTGGCCCTTTCGGTCGCGGCGGCCGGCATCGCCCCCCTCGTCGTCAGCGGCGACAGCGAGAGCACCACCCAGGCCCAGTGCTGCAACGTGACGAGCTCACTCGCCAGCACGGTGAACAACCCCGTGGCGGGCGACGAGCAGTTCTTCAAGTTGCCCATCGGCCCGTCGAACGTGATGTTCCTGCTCGACACCTCGGGGTCGATGATGGCGCTGCCCCAGTGCGGCGACATGACGGGCGAGTGGGGCAGCGACGCCACCGAGCCACTCTGCCGGTGGCCGACGACGTCCGAGAAGAACGCCAGCGGCGCCTCCCTGAGCCCCCAGCCGTTCCCCGACCCAACCGGAACAACTTCCCCCTCCAACACGACGGGGACCTGCGACGTGAGCCAGATTCCGGATCTAGCCTGGATGGCCGACGCGAAGTACAAGCCCGACCCCCTGAACAACCCGAACAACTGGGCTGATCCGGGAGGTTGGAACACGCTCCTCAACGACGCGCCTCCGTGGAGCGCGGCACCCGCCGGGGCTCCCTCAAGCGCCACCGGATGCAGCGGGGACAACTGCATGTTCCTTCCGACGGCGATCTACACCCATGAGAACTTCCGGAAGACGGCGACGACCTCGACGACGACCTCGTTCTGGACGGAAACCTCCGCGGGCCAGATCACGGACTGCTATGCGCGTGACTCCAGCGGCGTCATCCTGAAGGACAGCACCGGCGCCTTGGTCGGATCGGCCACCTGCCCCGCTTGCCTTGCCGAATACGGCTACTACTTCTTCAAGGTCAGGTACAAGCCACAGGGCTCCTCGAGCTACACCATCTCGCGTCCGCAGATCCGCCTGAGCGGTCGCTGGCTCAACAACAACCCGCCCAAGTTCCATGCCGCGAGATCGGCCATCAAAAAGGTCATCTGGCTCGACCCGACCGCCTCCGCCGCCACCGACCAAGTCCGCTTCGGGCTCTCCATCCTCGGCAGCACGCTGAACAAGACCGCCGCGGCGAGGCTCGTGGTCCCGCTCGGGCCAAGCAAGGCAAACACCTTCCCCGGCGTGGCCACCGAGTTCGCCAGGGTTCGCCAGCTCATCATCGACGTCCTCAACAAGAAGCAGCTCGCGACGCTGCAGTTTGCGGCCGGGTCCACGCCCATGGCGGGCGCCCTCTTCAACGTCGGCCAGTACTTCACCACAAAGGGTCGAAACGTCTACACCAACTCCTTCGGCAGTTCCTACCAGTCGTCGAGCTTCAACGAGGATGCCGCGGGGCTCGCTGGCACGACGCTGGCGCCCTGGTCGGTGGGGAACTGCTCCGTGTGCTGGTCCTGCCAGACGAGTTCCATCCTCATCGTGACCGACGGGTCGCCCAACAGGGAGATGACGTGGCCGGCGTCGCTCGTGGGATACGCTGCGAGCTCCTACAGCTCTCTCACGAACTGTGGCTACTCGACCGGGTATACCGGGACCAGCGCCTACAAGAACTTCAGCCCCAACACGAACTCACCAATTGCGCAGACGGTGTACATCCCGCCGACGAACTACACGGCGTGCAAGACGGCACCGTTCAGCGCCTGCTGCAGCCCCTCCGAGCCCGACAACACCCTGCCCCCGTCCTTCATGCCCCGCGTATCGTACTGGCTGAACAACCCGGAGAAGAACGCCAACAACGACCTGCGCCCCGAGTTTGACAAGCTGCAGAATCTCTCGGTTTACACGGTCAGCTTCGGCGTCCGAGACCGGCAGGCGCTCTCGATCCTCACGGCCACCGCCAACATGGGCGGGGGAAAGCCCTACAACGCGTCCGACAAGACCGAGTTGCAGGCCTCGGTGGCGTCGGCGGTCAACGACGTGGTGACCCGCGCCACCTCCTTCAGCGCCCCGGCGGCGAGCTCCCTCTCCACCATTCACACGGTCTCGTCCGAGGCCTACGTCACCCGCTTCCGCCCCAACGAGACCCCCACCTGGGAAGGGCATGTCTTCCAGGCCTACCTCTTCGACGAGTTCATGAGCGGCTGCGACCCGACCAAGAAGCCCGGCGAACAGACGACGGTGAAGTGCGGCCCCAAGGACGTCCTGGTCGATCCGAACCTGAACGGGGACTCCGACCCCATCACCAAGCTCAACATCTGCACGGGCGTCTTCCTGGTTGACCAGGACTGCAGCATCATCGACGAGGACCCGATCACCGGTGCCTTCGTGAAGGTGGGCACGGGTGGCGCAGAGGCCAAGGTGGGATGGGATGCCGGGAAGGTCCTCTCCGATCCGAGATCCCTCAAGTACCGCACCGCCGCCGAGGGGGCGACGAACTCCCGCAAAATCCTGACCGCCATCCCCAGGTCGACCGGCGGCTTCGAGATGGTTTCCTTCGACACCACCAAGGCAAACCTCGACAAGTTCATGTCGTACATGAGTCTCGACAACACCACGTGCATTCGAATCCTGGAGCTCGCCAAGCTCTGCTCCGGGAGCGCCGCCTGCACGACCTACATGGCATCGAAGCCCTACCAGTGTGCCATCCAGGTCGTGGACTTCGCGCGAGGATGGGACGTCCGCGACGACGACGGCGACGGTTGCTTCGGCCCCCACAACGAGGTGGCGACGACCTGCCTGGCCGGCGAGGAACGCAACCGCTGGAAGTCCGACGGAACGGTGAGCGACAAGCGCACCACTCCCCTCTTCTGGAAGCTGGGCGACATCTTCCACTCCGCCCCGGTGGTGGTGAAGCCTCCGACCATCGAACCGATCTGCGACACCGGCTACGACAACCAGTGCGTCGCCACCATCCACAGCCCCGCCTTCTTCGATGGGGCCACCCCCGACAAGCAGCAGACCAAGATCCAGAGCGACTACACCGGGTGCAAGTCGGGCGTGGCGGTCGACGCCTACGAGGCCTGGCGCTACGAGATCCGAGACCGGCAGCGCGTGTTGCTGGTGGGGTCCAACGACGGAATGCTGCACGCCTTCGACGCCGGCACGGTCAAGACGAGCGAGACGCCCGACACGACCTACTGCAACCGATCGTTCAACAGCGGCACCGGCGAGGAACTCTGGGCGTTCATCCCACCCGATATCCTGCCTCGCATCAAGGACACGGTCGGGGGGCCAAACCACCAGTACCTGGTGGACGGCAACACCATGGTGCGCGACGTCTGGGTGGACGTGAACGGCAACCGCGTGAAGGAAAAGAACGAGTTCCGCACCGTGGCCGTCCTCTCCGAGCGGGCCGGGGGGACGCAGTACACCGGGCTCGACGTCACCGACGTCCAGAACCCGGTCATGCTCTGGACCTTCCCGCCGCCGTGCTCGGACGACGCGAAGTACATGGGGCAGTCCTGGTCCGACTTCGCTCCTCGTCCGCCTCCCATCGGACCGGTGAAGATCAAGATCGGCGACGGCACCAAGGACTCCAAGGGGCGCGACTTCGAAGAGCGCTGGATCGCCATGCTGAACGGGGGCTACGACCCGACGATGGTGGCCGGCCGTGCCATGTGGATGGTCGACGTCTGGACCGGAGTCCCGATCTGGCGCTTCACCGACGACGACTTCAAGGCGCAGAACTCCTACACCTCCTCGACCAGCATGTTCCCCATTCCCGCGGCGGCCGCCATGGCCGACATCGGAGACCCCTCCACCCCGCGTTTCGATGGCGACGGCTACTTCGACACGGCCACCTGGGGAGACATGGGAGGAAACCTGTTCGTCTTCCGCTTCATGGAGCCCGCCGTCCTCGACAGGACCACCGGCCGGGCCACCAACTGGTTCGCCGCCCGGACCTTCGAGGAGCAGAGGCGCACGGACAACGCGCAATACGCCCAGGGGCGGAGTCCCATCTTCTTCATGACCTCCAACACCTATGATCCCCAGGGCAAGGCGCTCCACACCTACGTGGGCGGCGGCAACCGCGAGCGCATCATGCAGCAGGGCGAGGGGTGCGGGCCAGACAACCTCTTCGGCTGCTGCCGCGCTGGATGCACCTCGGTGGGCGCCACCACCACGGACACATACGGCGGTTCCTCCGGCACCTGCACCTTCTCGTCGGGCTTCAGCTGCGCGAACGGCCAGATGTTCCACGCTACCCCCACCGCTCCCACCTCCGCCTGCGCCGGCTCGCTGGCCTGCACTGCGTTCACGACCTCGGTGAACCTCCAGTTCACCTGCCCGAGCGTCACCTCCACGCTGACCGCGAGCGCGACCTGCAACGGCTCCGGGGTCTGCACCTCCTTGACGAGCGTGGGCACGGACAGCATCGGCGCAAGCTTCGGCACCGCCTGCCCGAAGAACCGCTTCTTCGGGGTCCTGTCATACGGTCACTTCGCGGAGAAGACCTTCACGGACCTGGCAGGGGCACAGGCCTTCGAGAAGAGCCGCTACACGGACCAAGCCTTCACCGGGACAGGGGGGGCCTGCGCCTCGACGGGAGGAAGCTGTGCTCTCGTCAACACCACGAGCGCCCAGGCCTCGGTCGGTCAGGCCTGGCCGACCTGCTCCGGGGGCGACCCCACGTGCTGGGCCACCGCCGACGACCCGGGCTGGTACTACGAGTACGGAGGGTCGGTGAAGGCCTGTGCCGACTGCGCCGTCGACACGACCTGTTTCAACGAGAAGACCGGCTCGTCCGCCAGCATCGTGTTTGGTTGCACGCTCTGGAATGGCTTCCAGCCCAAGGGCACGACGACGACCAGCGCGGCAGGCGCGGCCTGCCCGAGCTCGCCAGACCTGCCGCGCGTTCTCGGCTACGCCGCGGACTACCTGAGCGGGGTGCCCTCCGGAAACTGCGGCTACAACGCTCCGCCGGACTCGATCCTCTACCGTGCCGCCCAGCGCAGCAGCGTGGCTCCGCCCTCCGGTGGAATCTTCCGCGTCTCTGTCTCGGCCAAGGGCGAGGTCGCTTACTCCTCGCTGCAGATGGACCCCGGCGCCCCTCCCTCGGCCATCACCCCCGGCACCCGCAGCGACATCGCCGAGCCGGTCTACTGGCTGGAGGTACCGCGCCCTCTGCACGACTGCCGGCACGACAAGGACAAGACCGGAACGGCCTGCCCGTAGCTACCCCTCGCCGCCGATCCCGAACTTCGCCAGCCGGTATCGCAGGCTCCGGAACGTGAGGGCGAGCAGCCTCGCCGCCTCGGTCTTGTTGCCGCCGGTGCGCTCGAGCGCCTGCTCGAGCGCCCGGCGTTCCAGCGCGTCGAGGTGGGCCTGCAGGTCGATCCCGGCGGTGGGGATCTCGGCCGGCGCACCGCGCAGCTCGGTTCCGCGCAGCGCCGGAGGCAGCGCCTCCGGGCCGATGATGTTCCCGTCCGAGAGGGTGGCGGCCCGCTCCACCACGTTGGCCAGTTCCCGGACGTTGCCCGGCCACGGCCAGGCCAGGAGCAGCTCGAGGGCGTCGGGTGAGAAGACCGCGTCGCTGCGACCGAGCTCGGCGATGAACCGCTCGAGGAAGAACTCCAGGAAGGCCGGGATGTCACCGCGGCGCTCCCGGAGCGGCGGCATGCGCAGCTGGATGACGTTCAGCCGGTAGAAAAGGTCCTCGCGGAAGCGCCCGGCCTTCACCTCGGCCTCGAGCGCCCGGTTGGTGGCGGCGATGACGCGGGCCGAGAAGGCGATGTCGGCGTTGCCCCCCACCCTGCGGGTGCGCCTTTCTTGAAGCGCGCGCAGGAGCTTCACCTGGACGTGCAGCGGCAGGTCGCCGACCTCGTCGAGGAAGAGCGTCCCCGTCCCGGCCACCTCGAAGAGGCCGGGCTTCTCGTCGACCGCACCGGTGAAGCTCCCCCGGGCGTGGCCGAAGAGCTCGCTCTCGATGAGCCCCTCCGGGATGGCCCCGCAGTTGATGGCGACGAAGGGCTGGTCCCGCCGGTCGCTGCGCGTGTGGATGGCGCGGGCCACCACCTCCTTGCCCGTCCCGCTCTCGCCGGTGACGAGCACGGTGGTCTTCGTCGGCGCGAGCTTGTCGACGAGTTGCCGGACCTCCTGGATGGGCGGCGAGCTCCCCAGGATCTCGTCCGGGCCGCTCCGGCGCGCGCCCACCTGGTGGCGCAGGAGTCGGTTCTCGGCGAGCAGCGCCCGGTGCTCCAGCGCTTTCCCGAGCACGAGCCGCAGCTCCTCGACCTTGAAGGGCTTCAGCACGTAGTCGTGGGCCCCGAGCTTCATGGCCTGGACCGCGTTCTCGGCGGTGGCGAAGGCGGTCATGATGACCACCTCGGTGCGGGGCGACTCGGCCTTCACCGTCCGCAGGAGGTCGAGCCCCGATTCCCTCCCCAGCCGGAGGTCGCTCACCACGAGGTCGGGCTCGCTCTCCCGGAAGCGCTCCAGGGCCCCGGAGACGTCCCCCGCGGTGAGGACCGTGTGACCCTCCTTGGCGAGGAGGATCTGCAGAAACTCCCGCATGGAGAGCTCGTCGTCGACGACCAGGATGCGCGCCATTCCCTCTCCCTAACCCGCCGGCGGCAGCCGGACCACGAAGCAGGCGCCGCCCCGGGTCCCCGGCCCGGCCGTGACCGTGCCGTGGTGCGCGTCGACGACGCGCTGGACGGTGGCCAGCCCCAGGCCGCTGCCGCGCTCCTTGGTCGTGAAGAAGGGGGTGAAGAGCCGCGGCAGGTCCTGGGGCGGGATGCCGTCCCCGTCGTCCTCGACCTCCAGCCGCGCCCAGCCGTCGGGGTCGGTGGCGGTCCGGACGGTCACCCGCCCCCCCTCGCGGGAGGCGGCGTTGTACCAGCGGGCCGCATGGGCGGCGTTGCCGAGGAGGTTCCAGAGCACCTGGCGCATGAGGTCGGGATCGCAGCGGCAGTCGGCGGGGCCGAGCTCCCGTTCGAGACGGATGCTCGACGCCGCGGGATCGTTGGCGAAGACCTCCAGCGTGTCGGAGGCCAGCTGGCCGAGGTCGCTCCTCACGCGCCGCGGGACGGCCGGGCGCGCGTACTCGAGGAACCGGGTGACGAGGTCGTTCAGCCGGGCCGCCTCGCGGGTGACGATGTCCATGAGGCGGGCCTCGTCGGGGGCGAGTTCCAGGCCGGAGCGCAGGAGCTCGATCGACCCGGACATCGCAGCGACCGGGTTGCGCAGCTCGTGGGCCAGGCCGGCCGCCACCCGCCCGATGTCGGCGAGCCGCTCGCTCCGCTGGACCCGCTCCTCCATGGCCCGCAGCCCGGAGAGGTCCTGGAAGATGACGGCGCGACCGATGGGCGCCCCGTCCCGGCCGCACAGGGCGAAGTGGGTGTAGCCGAGGCGAAGCCGTTCTCCCCGCACGTTCTCGAAGTCGGTCTCGTCGCGTCCGGTCTGCTCCTGGAGCCCGGCGAACCACTGGGCCGCCGGCGCGCCCCGGACCTCCTCGGCCTTGAGGCCGGTGATCTGCTCGCCGGCCCGGTTGAGGAATGTGATCCGCTCGTCCGCGTCGAGGGTGACGAGCCCCGACGCCACCGACTGGACGATGGCCTCCTGGAGCGCGGTGACCGCGGCCAGATCCGACTCGCTCTCCTCCAGCCGTTCGCCGGTCCGGCGCAGCTGCTCGGCCAGGTAGGTCGCGAGCGCCCCTGTGGCGAAGAACGCGCCCGCGTGGGCGAAGAGGGAGAGCACCACTGGGCGCCCAGGCGCCTCCAGGAGGACGAGGAGGATGTAGGTCGTGAGCGACAGCACCAGCGCGCCGGCCGCTCCCACCCGGAAGAGGAGGATGGCCCCTTCCACGATGGCCAGCGAGTACATGAAGACGAAGACGCTCTCGCTCCAGCCGGTGATGGCCACCACCGCGCTGGCGATTCCCACGTCGAGGACGATCTGGGCCCAGGCGAGCCCCTTCATCCAGCGCCCGCTGGTGAGCCAGAAGAGAAAGAGCAGCGAGGCGGCGAAGGTGGCCAGGACGACGCCGTAGAGCGTCGAGGCGATCGAGGCCGTCGCGCCCCCGACGCCCACCTGCCAGAAGGCCGTTCCCCCGAGGAGGACGGTGTCGAGGACGAGCCGGAAGAGGATGACCCACGCGAGCTTGCGGCGCGCCGGGTCGCTCATCCACTCCGACATGACGGCTACTTGATGTTCCCGGCGATGCTGAAGATGGGGAGGTACATGGCGACGAGGAACCCGCCCACCACCCCGCCCAGGAAGACCATCATGATCGGCTCGATCATGCTGGTGAGCGCACCGACCGCCACGTCGACCTCGTCGTCGTAGAAGTCGGCGATCTTGGCGAGCATCTGGTCCATGGCGCCGGTGGCCTCGCCGACGCCGATCATCTGCACCACCATGGGCGGAAAGACCTTGGTCTCGGCGAGCGGCCCGGCGATGTTCTTGCCCTCGGCGATGCGGGCGCGGACGTTCAGGATGCCGCGCTCGATCACCTTGTTGCCCGCCGACTTGGCCACGATCTCGAGCGCGTCGAGGATGGGCACGCCGGAGGAGAGCATGGTGCCGAGCGTGCGCGTGAACCGTGCCACCGCGATCTTGCGGATGAGCGGCCCGAAGACCGGGACCTTGAGCACGAAGGCGTCCCAGTGAGCCCGGCCGGCCTTGGTGGCCACCCATGTCCGCCAGGCCACGGAGATGACAACCGGGACCCCGAAGATCAGGTACCAGTAGCTCGTCATGGCGTGGGAGAGATCGATGAGGAACTGGGTGGGCGCAGGCATGGCGCCGCCGAAGTCCTTGAACATCTTCTCGAAGGTCGGCGTGACGAACATGAGGAGGACGAGGGTCACGCCCACCGCCACGACGAGCACGATGGACGGGTAGACCATGGCGCCCTTCACGCGCCGCTTCAGCTTCTCGTTCTTCTCGATGTAGGCGCCGAGCCGCTGGAGGATGGTGTCGAGGATGCCGCCGACCTCGCCGGCGCGGACCAGCTGGACGAAGAGCTCGTCGAAGACCTTGGGGTGCACCGCCAGCGCGTCGGCGAAGGTGGAGCCCGACTCGACCCGGAGCTTCACGTCCATGAGGACGCGCCGGAACTCGCGGTTGTCGGCCTGGGTGGCGATGATCTCGAGCCCTTGCACGAGCGGCAGGCCGGCGTCGATCATCACCGAGAACTGCCGGGTGAAGATCAGGATGTCCTTGGTCGTGACCCCGCCGAATCCCGGGATCTTGATGTGGAGCTCGCGGGGCTTCTTCTTCACCTTGGTGGGCTCGAGCCCCATCTGGGACAGGCGTGCCTTCACCGCCGCGTCGTCGGCCGCCTCCATCTCACCGGCGCGGACCTCGCCCTGGCGGGTCTTGGCCTCCCACTTCCAGACCGGGAGCTTTCGCGTCGCTGGCGCGTTCTTCGTCGCGTTCTTGGTGGCTACTGCCTGTGCCATGAGCCCCTCGCTCCGGATTCCCGTCCCACGAGTCTAGGACAGGGCCCTTCCCGCGTCGATCCCCACATCGACCTACCGTGTCCTACCGTTGCGGGGGCGCCGTCCCGCCCCGGACGCCGGTGCCGGAGGTCAGCATGTTCTTGAGTTCGTCGGGGTCGCTCGAGCGCCCCAGCGCCTCGTCGACCGCGATGAGGCGGCGCTGGACCAGGCCGGCCAGGCTCTGGTTGAAGGTCTGCATCCCGAACTTGGTCTGGCCGATCTGCATCTGCGAGTAGACCTGGTGGACCTTGTCCTCGCGGATGAGGTTCCGGATGGCGGGGTTCGGGACCATGACCTCGAGCGCCAGCACCCGCCCGGGTGCTCCCAGCCGGGGAAGGAGGTTCTGGGTGAGCACCCCCTCGAGCACGAAGGAGAGCTGGGCCCGGACCTGCGGCTGCTGGTAGGGCGGGAAGACGTCGAGGATGCGGTTGATGGTCTGCACGCAGCTGTTGGTGTGCAGCGTCGCGAAGGCCAGGTGGCCGGTCTCGGAGACCACCAGCGCCGCCTCGATGGTCTCGAGGTCGCGCATCTCGCCGATGAGCACGACGTCCGGATCCTGGCGCAGGATGTACTTGAGCGCCTTCTTGAAGGACTGCGTGTCGGCCCCCACCTCGCGCTGGTTCACCAGGCAGTTCTTGTGGGGGTGCAGGTACTCGATGGGGTCCTCGATGGTGATGATGTGCTCGTGCCGGTCGGTGTTCACCTTGTCGATGATCGAGGCGAGCGTCGTCGACTTCCCCGAGCCGGTGGGGCCGGTGACCAGGATCAGGCCGCGCGGTTTCTTGGCGAGCTCCGTGACGATGGGCGGGAGCCCCAGCTCCTGGAAGGAGAGGATCTTGAAGGGGATGGTGCGGAAGGCGCCGGCCACGGCACCGCGCTGCATGAATACGTTGGCACGGAAGCGGGAGAGCGCCTTCACCCCGAAGGAGAGGTCGAGCTCGGTCTCCTCCTCGAACCGGTGCTTCTGGGCGTCGGTGAGGATGGAGTAGCAGAGCTGCTTGGTCTCGACCGGCGTGAGGGGGTTGGTCTTCAGCGGGACGAGCTTGCCGTCGATGCGGAGCTGGGGCGGCGACCCGGTCGTGATGTGGAGGTCGCTCGCCCCCTTCTCGACCATCGCCTTGAGCAGCTGGTGGAGATTGGCCACGTCGTCCTCCTAGAAGCGATCCGGAGCGGTGTTGCCGACCGCCTCGGCCAGGGTGGTGGTGCCTTCCTTGACCTTGTTGAGCGCGGACATCCGGAGGGTCTGGAACCCGAGCCGGATGGCCTCCTGCTTCAGCTCCGCCGTGGAGGCCCCGTTGATGACCAGCTCGCGGAGGCCGTCCCACATGGGCATGACCTCGTAGACGGCCACGCGCCCCTTGAAACCCCGGTCGTTGCAGTTCTTGCAGCCCACCTTGTCGAAGACCTGGATGGATCCGACCTGGTCGGGCGGGAAGCCGGCATCGATCAGGGCCTGCTCATCGACCGGCCCCGGCTGCTTGCAGTCCGGGCAGAGGCGCCGGCAGAGCCGCTGGGCGATGACGGCGTTGAGCGACGCGGTCACCAGGAAGGGCTCGATGCCCATGTTGAGGAGGCGGGAGATGGTCCCCGGGGCGTCGTTGGTGTGGAGGGTGGAGAGCACGAGGTGGCCGGTGAGGGCCGCCTTCACGGCGATCTCGGCGGTCTCGAAGTCGCGGATCTCGCCGACCATGATGATGTCGGGGTCCTGCCGCAGGAAGCTGCGGAGCGAGGCCGCGAAGTTGAGGCCGATGTCGTCGTGCATCTGCACCTGGTTGATCCCGAAGAAGTTGAACTCGACGGGGTCCTCGGCGGTACAGATGTTCCAGGCCACCTCGTTCAGGCGGGAGAGGGCGGAGTAGAGCGTGGTGGTCTTGCCAGAGCCGGTGGGGCCGGTGACGAGCACCATGCCGTAGGGACGGTCGATGGCCTCGAGGAAGTCCTTCAACTGCTGCTCCTCGAAGCCCAGCTTGGTCATGTCGAGCTGGAGGTTCGACTTGTCGAGGAGCCGCAGCACCACCTTCTCGCCGTAGAGCGTGGGGCAGACGGAGACGCGGAAGTCCATCTCCTTGCCCTTGCCGAGCCGCAGCTTGATGCGGCCGTCCTGGGGAAGGCGGCGCTCGGAGATGTCGAGGTGGCTCATGATCTTGAGGCGGCTGATCATGGCGGCCCGGAGCCTCATGGGCGGCTTCATCACCTCGTAGAGCACCCCGTCGATGCGGAAGCGGACGCGGAACTCCTTCTCGTACGGCTCCACGTGGATGTCCGACGCCCCCTTCTTGATGGCGTCGAGCAGGATCATGTTCACCAGCGTGACGACCGGCGCCTCGGCGGCGCTCTTCTCGAGGTCGAGGACGTCGAGGCCGTCGCCCTCCTCGATCACCGAGAAGTCGGCGTCCTCGAAGCCCTGCATCACATCGTCGTAGCTGGGCCCCTTCTCGCCGTAGTAGTGGTCGATGGCCTCGCGGATGGCCTGCTCGGAGGCGACCACGACCTCGACGTTGTAGCCGGTGGAGAACTTGATGTCGTCGAGCGCCAGGATGTTCGACGGGTCGCTCATGGCGATGATGAGCGAGGATCCGGCGCGGTTCACCGGGACGACGCCGTGCTTCACCGCCGTCTGCTTGGGGACGAGCTTGATGACGTCTTCGCCGATCTCGAAGTCCTTCAGCGAGATGGACGGGACGCCGTACTGCTTGGAGAGGAAGCTGGTGAGGTCGCTCTCGGCGATGGCGCCCTGCTTGACGAGCAGCGAACCGATGCGCCCGCCGGTGCGGCGCTGCTCCTCCTGGGCTTTCTGGAGCTGCTGGAGCGAGACGAGATTCTCCCGCACCAGCAGTTCGCCGAGACGTCCCGACATTTTCTCACTTTCACCCGGGATCGGGCGCGCTGGAAGTAATTCGACCGTAGCACCCAGCTTCCGGGGTGGTCAAGGCAGCGCGGGGCGCAAGTCCTCGGAATCCGGCAGGGTTTTCGGGCAGCCGGGTCAGCGATCCCGGGTCCGGGCGAGGAGTTCCCGCGCGGCTCCGGCGTCGGCGCCGATCTGGGCCCGGAGGGCGTCGAGGGACGGGAAGCGCCGCTCGGGACGGATGCGCCCCACGAACGCGACCCGGACCCGCTCCCCGTAGAGATCGCTGCCGTCGTGGCCGAGCAGGTGGGCCTCCAGGCCCACCGGCCCGGACTCCTCGACGGTGGGCTTCACCCCGACGTTGCAGACCGCGTCGAAGGCCTGCACCCCGCCGACCCGGGCCCGCGCCGCGTAGACCCCCAGGGCCGGAAGGAGCCCCTCCGGCCGCAGGTTGGCGGTGGCGAAGCCGATGGCCCGTCCCCGCCCGGCGCCGCGCTCGACCATCCCCTCGACGTCGTGGGCCCGGCCGAGGAGCACCGCGGCCCCCTCGACGTTCCCCTCGAGGAGGAACTCCCGGACCTTGGTGGAGCTGACGGTCAGGCCGTCGGCGGTGACCGGCTGGATGACGGAGAGCCCGACACCGCAGGCGAGCAGCAGCTCGCCGAGCACGTCGACCCGGGCCCGCTCGTGACCCGCGGTGAAATCGTACCCGACCACGACGTCGGACGCGCCCAGGCGACCGCACAGGTCGCGGCGCACGAACTCGGCGGCCGGGGTGGTCGCGTAGGCCAGGTCGAAGGGGAGCACCACCACGGCGTCCATCCCGGCCTCCTCGAGCAGCTCGAGCTTCCGGGGCAGCGGCGTGAGGGTGGGCGGCGCCATCCGGGGGCGGAGAACGCGCGCCGGGTGGGGCTCGAAGGTGAGCGCGACCGCGGGCGCCCGGTGGGTGGCGGCGCGGGCGCGGGCCGTCTCGAGGAGGCGCCGGTGCCCCAGGTGGACCCCGTCGAAGTTGCCCACTGCGACGGCGCAACCGCGAAGCGCAGCGGCCTCGGCCAGGCCGTGCAGGACCCTCATCGGCCCCTCCGGGGAAGACCGACCGCCCCGAAGGCCCGCGGCAGGAGCTCGCCCAGCGTGGTCTCGACCCGGGCCCCGCGCGCGCCGGCGAGGGTCACCGGGAGGGTGGGGCCGGCGAACTCGGCGAGCGTCTGCAGGCACATGCCGCAGGGAGGCGTGGGCGGCGACGTGGCGCTGGCGATCGCCACCGCCTGGAGGTCGCGCCGGCCGGACAGGACCGCGGCGACGACCGCGGCCCGCTCGGCGCAGATGGTGAGGCCGTAGCTGGCGTTCTCGACGTTCGCGCCCTCGAACACGCGCCCCCCGGCGCGGACCGCCGCCCCGACCCGGAAGCCGGAATACGGGGCGTGGGCGCGCCGCCGGGCCGCGCGGGCCGCCTGGACCAGGTCGCGCCTTGTCACGGCCGCTCCAGGAACCGGGTCACCGCGCCTTGCGTGCCCGCGTCCATTCCGTCGAGCCGTGCGTGGGCCACGAACTTCTCTCCCACCCGGTCGACCCGGAGCACCTCCCCGCCGGCCCGGGCCTCGACGTGGGCGCCGGGGAGCAGGAAGCGCAGCTCCAGGCGGCGTGCCGGCGGGTGACTCATGGTGAAGTGGATCCCTGCGGCGTCGAGCCACCCGGTCCACTCCTCGAAGGAGCCGCCGGCGGCAGGGTCGCGGACCAGCACGTGGAAGGGCTGCGGTCGCGTCACCGGCCCGCCTCCGCCACCCAGGCCGCGAGGAGCGGTCCGAGCCGCTCCCGGGCGCCGGAGCCCACCTCGAGCACCTCGTCGTGCGCGATGGGTGCGACGGCGTGCCCGGCGGCGAGGTTCGTCACGAGCGCCAGCGCGGCCACGCGGATCCCCGCGTGGCGCGCCGCGATCACCTCGAGGACGGTGGACATCCCGACCAGGTCGGCGCCCAGGATCCGCAGCATGCGGACCTCGGCGGGGGTCTCGTAGCTCGGACCGGCCAGGCCCGCGTAGACGCCCGAGGGAAGCGCCGTTCCGAGGCGGGCGGCGCAGGCGTCGAGCAGCTCGCCCAGCCGGGCGTCGTAGGGCGCGCCCATGTCGGGGAAGCGCACCCCGAGCCGGTCGTCGTTGGGCCCGGAGAGGGGGTTGGCTCCGGTCAGGTTCAGGTGGTCGGCGATGCGGACCAGTTGACCCGGGGCGAGCGCCGGGTTCACCGCGCCCGCCGCACAGGTGAGGAGCAGGGAGCGAACGCCGAACCATCCGAGCAGCCGGACGCCAAAGGTGACGTCCGACGACGACGCACCCTCGTAGAGGTGGACCCGCCCCTGCAGTACCGCCACCGGCACCCCCGACAGGAGCCCCACCACGAGCTTCCCATCGTGCCCGGGGACCGAGGTGGCGGGGAACTCCGGGATCTCCTCGAAGGGGATGACGACCCGGGATTCGATCCGTTCGGCCAGCGCACCCATCCCGGAGCCGAGGACCACCCCGACCACCGGACGGTGCTCGGTGCGGCCGCGGACCCAGGCCCGGGCGTAATCGAGCCGCGTGTGCAGGTCTGCCCTCCGACTCATGTGACCCCCTCCTCGATCCGTTGCAGTACGAGCGGTCCCGGCGACGCCGGTCCGGCTCCGATCCGCCAGGCCGCGCGCAGCCGCGCCGCCACGGCATCCGGGGGCTCGAGCGGCCGGAGCCCCAGGTGCATGGCCGCGATGGGCTCCCCGGCCTCGACCCGGTCCCCGATCTTCTTCCACACCTCGAGCCCCGCCGCCGGATCGACCGGATCCTCGACGCGCGACCTTCCCGCCCCGAGCGCCATGGCGGCGAGCCCCACCGCCTCGGCGTCGATCGCCTCGACGACACCCGTGGCCGGGGCGAGCACGTCGACCACCCGCTCGGCGCGGGGCAGCCGGTCCGGCTCCACGAGCGCGCGCGGGTCGCCCCCCTGGGCCTCGACGATCTCGCAGAGCTTCCGGAAGCCGCGCCCGTCGGCGATGGCCTGCTCGACGAGCACCCTGCCCTCGGCGGGCGTGGCCGCCACCCCGCCGAGGACGAGCATCTCGGCCGCCAGGACCACGGTGACCTCGCGCAGGTCGGCGGGGCCGCCCCCGTGGAGGAGGTGGAGGATCTCCTTCACCTCGAGTGCGTTCCCGACGGTCCGGCCGAGGGGCTGGTCCATGTCGGTGACGAGCGCGACGACGTCCTTGCCCATCCCGCGCCCGATGCCCACCAGCGTGCGCGCGAGCAGGACGGCGTCGGGGAGCCGCTTCATGAAGGCGCCGCTGCCCACCTTGACGTCGAGGACCAGGCCGTCGATCCCCTCGGCGAGCTTCTTCGACATGATCGAGCCGGCGATGAGGGGGATGGACTCCACGGTGGCGGTGAGGTCGCGCAGCGCGTAGAGCTTGCGATCGGCCGGGGCGATGCGGTCGGTCTGTCCGACGAGGCAGGCGCCCACGCTGGCCACGAGCTCGCGGAACCGCTCCACGGGAAGGTGGATCTGGAAGCCGGGGATCGACTGGAGCTTGTCGAGGGTCCCGCCGGTGTGGCCGAGCCCCCGTCCGCTCACCATCGGCACCTTCACCCCGCAGGCCGCCACCAGCGGCGCGATGGCGAGAGAGGTCTTGTCCCCCACCCCGCCGGTGGAGTGCTTGTCCACCTTGGCGCCCGGGATGTCGGAGAGGTCGAGCACGTCGCCGGAGCGGAGCATGGCGCCGGTGAGGGCCTGCAACTCGGGCTCGCTCATGCCGCGGAAGAAGACCGCCATGCAGAAGGCAGCCATCTGGTAGTCGGGGACGCTCCCCTCGGCGTAGCGGGCCACCAGGTCGGCGATCGCCTCCGGCGGGACGGGGCGGCCGTCCCGCTTGCGGTGGATGACCTCGTAGGGGCGCACGGTAGAACGGCTAGCACACGGCCCGGGGGGCGGCAATTCGCCCACGGTCCCGGGGCAATGCGGTATGGTCCCCCTCGCGGTGAAGGTCCTTGTCTGCTGTCAGAACGAGATCGTCTGCGACGCGGTGGCGCTGTCGCTGTCCATGGCTGGCCACCAGGCGGTCGCATCGGTCGATCCCCTCCAGCTCGCCTCCAACTTGACCGGGGCCGATGCGCTCGTGGTCGACGGCGCGGCCGGCCGGCGGGCCATCTCCCTCCTCCGCGACCGTGGCTTCGCCGGGCGGGCGCTCGTCACCGGGGTGGCCACGCCCGAGGCGCTCTCCGAGCTCGTGACCCGCTGCGGCGCCGACGGGAGCCTGGGGCTCGACCCCCTCGAAGCGCTCCCGGAGCGGTTCACCGCGGCCATGGTCCGGCGCAGGCGGGTGCTCATCGTCGACGACAACGAGATCGTGGCCCGGTTCCTGGAGCGGGAGCTATCCGGAAAGGGCTTCGACGTGCTGTACGCAGCCGACGCCGAGGCGGCCACCGCGATCCTGGCCAGGCGGGAGACCCGCCCGGACCTCATCCTCCTCGACGTGAAGATGCCCCGCATCGACGGCCCGCAGTTCTGCCGGTTCGTGAAGCGCAACGAGCGCTTCCGGGGCGTCAAGGTGGTCCTCTGCACCGGCGCCGCGCGGGAGACCGTGGAGCAGATCGCGGCCGATTGCGGCGCCGACGGCTTCCTCTTCAAGGACGAGTTCCTCGGGAAGTGGGTCGCCGAGCACGCTCAGTAGGGGCGTCGCGGGCAGTCGGCTGCCGGCGTGTTCCCGTTGCACGCCCCGGGGGTCCCCGGCGCGGCCTGCGCGCAGGCGAGGTTGGCGGTGGCGTCCTCCCCGCCCGGATGGATCCGCTCGACCGAACGACCCGTGCAGCGCAGCCCGGGCGCCGACCAGCCGAACCCGGAGACCACGCCACCCGTCGGCGACTCGAGTGCCATGGCCGGGGCCCGGTCGTCGGCGAGCCCTCCGGCGAGCGAGGTGGCGCCGCACTGGAAGAGGGGCACGCCGGGGGGCAGCGGGTACCGGCCGTCCCAGCCGCCCCCGACGACGAGGCCGTGCCCTCCAGCGGGGAGGGGGCCGCCCTTCGGCTCCAGGGTGCAACGGCTCACCGCACCGCTGGCGCTCCGCTTCGCGAGCTTCCAGCCGGTGAGGTCGGCATCGCCCGAGCCGACGTTGGCCACCTCGACGTACTCCCCTCCTGCCTGGGGGCTGGTCGCGTCGGCCAGCACCTCGGTGACGACGAGGCGGGGCGCCGGTGAGCCGGTGGTGGCGACGAGCCAGGGGCCAGGCGGGGCGGCATTGCCCGCCAGGTCCTCGACGAGCAGGCGGACCTTGACCCGGCGACCGGGGCACAGGCCGGCGGCCGTGACCGTGACCGGGCAGCGGGGTGAGGCGAGGGCGGGCGACCCGCACGGGTCGTGTCCCGGGCACGGGGCGAACTCCCCCCAGGCGACCAGGCTGCCCGGGACGTCGGGGAGCGACCCGCATCCCTCCCCGAGCCGCTCGACCGCGACCTCGAGGCCGAGGCGGGCCATCTCGGAGGCCTCGGCGGCCAGCGCGATCGTGGTGTCGCCGGCGAGGACCCGGACCGAGGCCGGGTCGACCACGGGGGCGCGGTCGTCGCGGCAGGAGGCCACCGCGATGGCGGGGAGCGGGGGTGGACGGTTCCCGCCGGCGTCGCGGAGGTCGTCGACCGCGGGGGAGAGCGAGCCGGCCGGCAGCGTCCCGTCGAGCGCCAGGGCGAGGACGTCGGGGGCGATGGCCCGGGCGCGCCCCGCCACGCCATTCACCTTGAGTGACCCGGACACCGGCTCCGAGAAGCCGATCCGGATCTCCCGGAGGTTCGTCGGGACCGGGCCATGCGGCGGCGCGATCCACCGGGCGGCGGGCGGCACGCGGTCGGGCATCGCCCCGGTGCGGAAGGTGGTGGCGAAGGCGCGCTTGCGCCCGGTGGGGTCGAGGACGGCGCGCCCGCTGGCGCTGCGGATCCCGGTACCGACCACCACGGCGTAGGTGGCAAGGGGCTGGAGCGGCGCCTCGGGGGCGACGGCGGCGGACGTGCCGTCGGCGGCGAGCGCCACCCGCGCGGGGACGATCGCCGCGCCCGGACCGATGCCGGTGGCCGACCCGGCCGCGGTGGCCACCGACTTCGCGTCGGCGTCGGTGGCGAGCGCCACGAAGCGCCCGTCCTCCACCCCGGACGGCTCGACCGGCTCGCTGAAGCGGACGGCGATCCCGGGGGCGTCGGGCACCACGCCTTCCCCCTCCGGCACCACCGACACGACCCGTGGGGAGGCGTCGGGCTCGGTGGGGCCGCAGGCGGCGAGTGCGATGGTCACGAGTACGGCGGCGAGCTTCTTCACGGTTTCCTCCTTCCGGAGAGCAGCCCTCCGGTGAGCTCGTCGAGCTCGGCGGTGATCTCGTCGACCTGGTTCTCCCGCTCGGCCCGCTCCCGGGGCTCGCGCGGGGGCTCGAGCGCCAGCTGGACGAGCAGCCGGCGCCGCTGGAAGTAGAGCTTGGTGGCGCGCCGGACCCGCTCCTCCCGGCGATCGATGAGGCGGGAGGCGGTCCAGGCGGCGGCGGGCTCGTCGCGGGAGAAGACGAGCTGGTCCAGGTCCCAGCTGAGCCGGATGCCGTACTGGGTGGACGGGTTCACGCGGAGGTAGTCGGACTCGACCGTCCCGGTGACCCCGACGACCCGGGTATCCCGCTCGGTCCGGCTCGCCTCGACCGAGAGCCGGGGCAGCCAGTGGGCGCTGCGGGGGCGGGCCACCCAGGCGCGGAGCCGTTCCGGATCGACGCCGTCGTGCTCGGCGGCGGCCTGCTGCACGGCGGCGATGGGGGGATCGGCCGCGGCGACGAGGGCGAGGACCCGGTGGCTCTCGGAGCGCGCGGCGGCGGCCGGGTCGGGAGCCGGCGCGGTGGGCGCGGCGGTGGGCGCGGCGGTGAGCGCGGCGGCGGGCGGTGCGGCGAGGAGCAGGACGAGGAGCGCGTGCACGCTGGACCGGGGAGCACGCGGTGGGCCAGGCCGATTCGCCGGGACGACTCGGGCGCGGGTTCGGCGGCGGGGTCACTCCGCGGACCCTCGGACGCGGCGCGGCCCCTCCCTCACGAGCCCCTTGATCCCCGCGCGGCGTCGGGCGATCTTCCGTCGCGTCGTCCAACGGCTGGGAGGCTCCCGTGGCGGAAGAGAAGGAAAAGTGGATCCAGTGGGTGGCGCTCACCACCACCATCCTGGCCGTGTGCGCGGCCATCAGCGCGCTCCGGGGGGGCAGCTACTCCACCCAGGTCCAGCTCAAGAACACCCAGGAGGCCAACCGGTGGGCCTTCTACCAGGCGAAGAGCCTCAAGCAGAACCTGGCCGAGCTGGAGCGGGAGAGCATGGCGGTGCTGGCGCTCGAGGCCCGCACGCCGGAGGGTCGGGCGCAGGCCGAGAAGTCGCTGGCCCGAGCCGGCGCCGAGGCGCAGCGCTACGAGAAGGAGAAGGGTGAGATCCGGGTGGACGCGGAGAAGCTGGCCACGGAGCAGGCCGAGCTGAAGCGGCACGGGGGGTCGTTCGGCCTCGCCGTGATGCTCCTGCAGATCGCCATCATGATGTCGTCGGTGGGCGCGCTCATCAAGAAGCCGATCATGTGGTACGTCGGCCTGGCGTTCGGCGCCGGAGGACTGGGGTACATGGCGAACGGGCTGTGGGGGTGGTTCTAGACGTCGGCCGGATCGTGGTCGCATGGCTCCGCGAACCTCACCGACCTCTTCGACGTCCCTGGGTCAAGCCAGCATGGGTCATCGCTGTTTCGCCTGGGCGAAACGGGAATGACCCACCCCCTCTGCGCCAGGCGTCAACTCGGGGAGAGCAGCCCGGCGCCCGGAGGCGCCGACCACGCGGGCGACATCTCCCGCAGCCGCGTCGCCTTCTCGACCACCACCCGCCCGACGTGGTCGACCTCCTCCTCGGTGTTGAAGCGACCGAGGCCGAAGCGGATGGAGGAGTGGGCGAGTTCGTCGGACACGCCCATGGCGCGCAGGACATAGGACGGCTCCAGCGACGCCGAGGTGCAGGCCGAACCGCTCGACACCGCCACGTCCTTCATGGCGATGAGGAGGGCCTCACCCTCCACGTGGGCGAAGCTCAGGTTCAGGTTTCCTGGTAGCCGCCGCTCCAGGCTGCCATTCAGGGTCACGCGGTCGATCCCGGCCAGGATGGCGCGCCGCAGCCGCTCCCTCAGGGCGAGGATGCGCGGCGCCTCGACCGGCATCTCCTCGCGCGCCAGCGCCGCCGCCCTTCCGAATCCGACGATGCCCGGGACGTTGAGGGTACCCGACCGATAGCCGCGCTCGTGCCCTCCCCCGTCGATCTGCGCGACCAGGCGCGCGCGGGGCCGGCGCCGCACATAGAGCGCGCCCACACCCTTCGGCCCGTACATCTTGTGGGCCGAGAGCGAGACCAGGTCGGCCTGCATCGCCTCCACGTCGAAGGGGATCCGGCCAAGCGACTGCACCGCATCGGTGTGGAGGAGCACCCCCTTCTCGCGGGTGATGCGCCCGATCTCCTCGAGGGGCTGCACCGTCCCCACCTCGTTGTTGGCGTGCATCACCGAGACGAGCACGGTGTCGGGGCGGATCGCGGCGCGCACCGCCTCGGGGTCGACGATCCCCTCCCCGCTCACCGGCAACACCGTCACCTCGAAGCCGTCCCGCGTCAGCGCGGCCAGGGAGTCGAGGACGGCCTTGTGCTCGATGGAGGTGGCGACGAGGTGGCGCCCCCTCGCAGCGTGGAACCGGGCCACCCCCTTCACCGCCAGATTGTCCGACTCGGTGGCGCCGCTCGTCCAGACGATCTCCCGGGCCGTCGCCCCGATGAGGCGGGCCACCTCCTCGCGCGCCTCCTCGACCGCCTCCTCGGCCTTCCAGCCGAAGGAATGGCTCTTCGACGCGGCGTTCCCGAAGCGGTCCCCGAAGTACGGGAGCATGGCCTCGAGCACGCGCGGGTCTACCGGCGTCGTCGAGTGGCAGTCCATGTAGATGGGAATCCTCAAGGCCCCGCCAGTCTCCAAGGGAATGGACCCGGTCGCGGTTGCGTTCGGTCCTGGGGTTCTATAAGGGTGTCGGCAGCCGGGTCAAGGCGGGGCAAGCGGCCAACACCCCGTCCCCACGAAGGTTTTTCCCTGGCCTCCGGATGGTTATGTTGAAAGGACGAATGCGGATCCTGACGAGAGTCCTGGTGGCGGCGCTCACCTTCGCCGGCGTGGCCTGGCTGCCCGATCTCCTGGCCAGCGGCTCCACCGGCGCGACGACCGACCTCGGCCTCTCGGCGCTCCTCGCCGAGGGCTCGGGCCTCGCCTACGTCGTCGCCTTCGGCGGCGGTGTCCTCACGAGCCTCACCCCATGCGTCTACCCGCTCATCCCCATCACCGTCTCGATCTTCGGGGCCCGCGAGGCCTCCTCCCGGCGCCACGCCATGGCGCTCTCGGGCCTCTACGTCCTCGGCATCGCCATCATGTACTCGGCGCTCGGCGTCGGCGCGGCGCTGACCGGCAAGGCCTTCGGCAGCGTCATGCAGAACCCGCTCGTGATCGGCGGGGTCGCGCTCGTCTTCGCCACCATGGCCGCCTCGATGTTCGGCGCCTTCGAGCTCCAGCTGCCGGCCTCCTGGCAGGCGAAGCTGCAGGGCGTGGGCGGCGCCGGCTACCTCGGGGCGCTCGCCATGGGGCTCGTCTCCGGGATCATCGCCGCCCCGTGCACCGGCCCGGTACTCGCCGCCACGCTGGCCTTCGTCGCCACCAAGGGCTCGGTGGCGTTCGGCGTCGGCATCATGTTCGCCTACGCGATGGGGCTCGGCCTGCTCTTCTTCCTCATCGGCGCCTTCTCGGTATCGCTGCCGAAGAGCGGCGCCTGGATGGACACGGTGAAGAGCGTCTTCGGCGTGGCGCTGCTCGCCGCGGCGGGCGTCTTCCTCAAGGACTCGCTGCCGGCGCTCCAGCCCATCTTCCTCGCCACCCGCACCGCGGCCCTCGCCGCGGCCGGCCTCGCCGGCACGGGCGTGCTGCTCGGCGCCTTCAGCGGCAGCTTCCACGGCACGGCGCTCCACCGGCTCGCCAAGGGGGCCGGGGTCGCGCTCGTGGTCGGCGGGATCGTCTACGCCTCCGGGGCCGCGTCGGCCCGTTCCCGGGTCCGGGGCGAGCACCTCACCTGGCACTTCCACCAGGACGAGCTGGCGGCCATCGCGCAGGCCCGCGCCCAGGGCAAGCCGGTCATCATCGACTTCTGGGCCGACTGGTGCACCGCCTGCAAGGAGCTCGACAAGACCGCCTGGTCCGACGCGCGCGTGCAGGCGGCCGCCGGGAGCTTCGTCACCCTCAAGATGGACGGCTCCCAGGACACCGAGGCCTTCCAGAAGGTGTTCGAGAAGTACAGGGTGGTGGGGATGCCCACCGTGGTGTTCATCGACTCGTCGGGGCGCGAGGTCCCGCAGCGCATCACCGGCGCGGTCGAGGCCGAGGAGATGCTCAAGTACCTCGAGTCGGTCGACCAGACCTGCAGCCCGGCCATCGCCTGCGTCACCCGCTGGTAGCGCCCGGGGCCCGAAGGCCGTCCGCTAGAAGACCTTCCAGGTGACCACCGCGGCGAGCTCGCCGAGGACCTTCTGGTCGAGGCCGGGGATGGCCGCGCTCCCGGAGGCCCACCGGATCCAGATCCCGGCGCGTGCACCCAGGGTCACGTCCTTGGCCACCGGCACCTCGTAGGCGAGCCCCGCCCGCGGCAGGAACGCCACGCCCATCCCGCGCTGCATGGCCCACTCGACCCCCAGGTCGAGCGTCACGCTCACCAGGCCCGGCCCCACGGACGCCGTCCAGGCCCCGCCCGGCGCCAGGAGGAGGCCGACGTTGGCCTGGTTGTCCGAGTAGATCCAGGTCGCCCCGAAGTCGAACCAGGGGCCGGCCAGGAGCCGGAACCCGGCCCGGCTGCCGGCGTCGCCCGCCAGCTCGCTGCGCCACAGGAGCCCGACCACCATCTCCCCGGTGGTCCAGTCGAGCGCGACGTTCCCGCCCAGGTCGTTCCACCGATCGAGCCCCTGAGCGTAGGTGACGGAGAACTTCGGGTACCCCACCTCGGTGAGCCAGCCGGCGCCACCCGGTCCGAGGGCGCCCGCGCCCACCAGGGTGATGGGCGCGTCGGGGGAGGGAGCGGCGGCGAGCGAGGCGGCGACGAGGAGGGCGGCGAGCGTCATGGGCCGGACATCCTAACCGCTCCGAATGACGTTGACACCGGAAGGCTCCCCCCGCTAATGAGGGGCCCACCTCCGCCCAGGTGGCGAAATTGGTAGACGCACTAGATTCAGGGTCTAGCGGCTGAAAGGCCATGGAGGTTCGAGTCCTCTCCTGGGCACCAGGTTTCCGGGGCGGCGGGCCGCAAGGTCCGCCGCCCTCTTCTTTCCGGCCCGCCCCCACTTTCCGGCCCGTCCACCCGGCCAGTTGACCGGCCGCCCCGAGTTGCATATTCATGCAACTCCATGCATACGCGAACCGTCGCCATCGTCGGCGCCTCGGGCTACTCCGGCCTCGAGCTCACCCGCATCGTGGCCCGCCACCCCGGGCTCCGGCTGGCCTCCCTCTACTCCGACCGCTGGGCCGACGAACCGATCGGCTCGCGGGTCGCCCTCTCCGGCCCGCTCTCCAGCCCATCCGCCACCCTCCGCTACCTGCCGCAGGCCGCGGCCGCCGGGCTCGCAGCCGACGTCGCCTTCCTGGCCACCCCGGCCGAGGTCTCGCTGGCGCTCGCCCCGGGGCTGCACGCCCGCGGCGTCGCCGTGGTCGACCTGTCGGGCGCCTTCCGGCTCCACGACCCTGCCGCCTACCCCACCTGGTACGGCTTCGAGCACTCCGCCGTGCCGCTCCTCGCCGAGGCCCGCTACGGCCTCCCCGAGCTCGACCGCGACGCCCTCCGCGACGCCCGGTTCGTCACCAACCCCGGCTGCTACGCCACCGCCATCGCGCTGGCGCTCTCGCCGCTGGTTCGCTCCGGCCTGGCCTCCCGGGAAGGCATCGCCGTGTCGGCGATGAGCGGCGTCTCCGGCGCCGGCCGCAAGGCCAGCGAGGACTACTCCTTCTGCGAGGTCGACGAGGACCTGCGGGCCTACCGCATCGGCCGCCACCAGCACGTCCCCGAGATCGAGCAGACCGTCGCCCGCTTCGCCGGCGGGGTCGGCCCCATCTCCTTCACGCCCCACCTCGTCCCGCTGCGGCGGGGAATCCTGGCCACCTGCGCCCTGCGCGCCGCGCCCGGCGCCTCCGACGCCGCCCTGCGCGAGGCGCTCGACCGGGCCTACGGCTCCGAGCCCTTCGTGCGGGTCATGAAGCCCGACCAGGTGTCGGTGAAGGACGTCACCCGGACCAACCGCTGCCACCTGGGCGCCACGCTCGACGCCCGCACCGGGCTCGTGATCGCCGTCTCGGCCATCGACAACCTGGTGAAGGGGGCCGCCGGCCAGGCGGTCCAGGCCTACAACGCGACGCAGGGATGGGACGAGACCCTCGGGCTCGATCTCCAGGGAGGCTAGCCTTGAAGATCCCCAAGGGCTTCCGCTTCGGCGGCGTCGCGGTGGGCATCAAGCCCCAGCGGCGCGACGTGGCGCTCATCGTCTCCGACCACCCGGCCGCCGCCGCCGGCCTCTTCACGGTGAACAAGGCCGCGGCCGCGCCGGTGAACGACGCCCGCGACCGCGTCCCCGCCGAGGGCATGCGCGCGGTGCTCGTGAACAGCGGCAACGCCAACGCCCTCACCGGTCCCCGCGGCCTGGAGGACGTGGCCACGCTGCGCGGCGCCGTGGCCGACGCGCTGGGCGTCCAGAAGCGCGCCGTCCTCACCGCCTCGACCGGCGTCATCGGGGTCCGGCTGCCGACGCAGAAGATCGTCGACGCGATGCCGGCCCTGGTGGAGCAGCTGGGCGCCCGCGCCGACCACGCGGCCGAGGCCATCATGACCACCGACACGCGCCCCAAGATGGCGTCGCGCGAGGTGGTGGTGGGCGGGAAGGCGGCCACCGTCTCCTGCATCGCCAAGGGCTCGGGCATGCTGGCGCCGCAGCTCGCCACCATGATCTGCGTGGTGGTCACCGACGTCTCGGTGACCCCCAAGGTGCTCCAGGATGTGCTGGGACGCGCAGTGAAGCGCACCTTCGAGATGCTCACCGTGGACGGCGACATGTCCACCAACGACACGCTCATCGCGCTGGCCAACGGGCTGGCCGGCAACGCCCGCATCAGCGAATCGGGCCCCGACCAGGAGATCCTGGAGACCGCGGTCACCGACCTCTTCCGGGAGATGACCCGGGCCATGGCCGCCGACGGCGAGGGGGCCACGCGGCTGCTCGAGGTGGTGGTGACCGGCGCCCCGTCCGACGCGGCGGCGCGCGACGTGGCCCGCTCCATCGCCAATTCACCCCTCGTGAAGGCGGCCCTCTTCGGCGCCGATCCCAACTGGGGACGCGTGCTGGCCACGGTGGGCGCGCGGGCCGGGACCCGGGGCTGGCTCATCGACCCCTACAAGGCCCGGGTGTTGCTGCAGGGCGTGGCGGTGTTCGCCGGTGGCGCCCCCACCGAGTTCGATCGCGACGCCCTCAAGGTGCGCATGCGCGAGCCCTCCGTCGACCTGCGGGTCGAGCTGGCCGACGGCGACGTCGCCGCCACCGCATGGGGGTGCGATCTCTCCTACGACTACGTGAAGATCAACGCCGACTACTCCTCCCAGATCGTCCAGAAGGCCGACGGCGGCGTGGCCCGCGAGGACCACGTGGCCAACTACTCGCCGGCCTTCAAGCGGGCGCTGCTCGCCGAGGCCCTCAAGTACATCGCCGCCTTCTCCGGCCAGGTGGCGGTCATCAAGTACGGCGGCGCCGCCATGGTGAAGGAGTCGCTCAAGGCGGCCTTCGCCGAGGACGTGGCCCTGCTGAAGCAGGTGGGGCTGAAGCCGGTGGTGGTCCACGGGGGGGCCCAGGAGGTGACCCGGACCATGGAGCGGCTGGGCGAGCGCTCCGAGTTCGTGGACGGCCTGCGCATCACCGACGCCACCTCGCTGCCGGTGGTGGAGATGGTGCTCACCGGCAAGGTGAACCAGGAACTGGTGGCGCTGCTCAACGCGCGCAACGCCTCGGCGGTGGGGCTCTCCGGCAAGGACGGCCAGCTCCTGCGGGCCCGCAAGATCGTCCACGAGAGCGGCCGCGACCTGGGTCACGTCGGCGAGGTCGTCGAGGTGAACAAGGACTTCCTGAAGATGCTCCTCAAGTCGGGCTACGTGCCGGTCATCTCCCCCATCGGCAGCGCCGAGGACGGGGGCGGACTTTCGGTGAATGCCGACGACGTGGCCGCCGCCGTGGCGGTGGCGCTGGGGGCGAAGAAGCTCATCTACCTCACCGACGTCTCCGGCATCCTCGAGTCGGCGCCCGACGGCGGGATGGTGCGGCAGATCTCCGGCCCCGACCTGGAGAAGCGCATCGAGGCCGGCGCCATCACCGGCGGCATGAAGCACAAGGCGCGCGCCATCCTGCGGGCGCTCTCCGGCGGCGTGGAGCGGGTCCACGTCCTCGACGGCCGCGTCCCCCACACCGTCATCGCCGAGCTCTTCACCGACCGCGGCGTGGGGACCCTGGTCTACCGATGAGCGCACCCGAGGCCAGGCGGCGGCGCGACGCGGTGGCGCGCATCCTGCGCACCGGCCGGGTCTCCACGCAGGAGCAGCTCATGGAGGAGCTCTCGGCCGAGGGTTTTCGCACCACCCAGGCCACCCTCTCCCGCGACCTGGCGCGCCTGTCGGCGCGGCGGGTGTCCCGCCCCGACGGCGCCTTCTACGAGATCGGCGACGGGGCCCCGGCCGCGGTGGCGGCCGCCGTCTCCGGCCTCGTCTCCCAGGTGGCCACGAACGGCTCGCTGGTGGTGATCCGCACGCTCCCCGGCAGCGCCCCGGCGGTGGCCCGCGCCATCGACCTGGCCCGGCTCCCCGACGTGCTCGGCACCATCGCCGGCGACGACACGGTCTTCGTGGCGCCGTCGCGGGGGCGCGGCGCGGGGGCCCTCTCCGGACGGCTGGCCGGGCTGTTCGAGGCCTAGCTCGGCGCGGCGACCCGGGCCCATTCGGCGCGGGACCGCTGCACGCAGTCCTCGATGGCGAGCCCGTCGAAGTAGTTCCCGGTGAGCGCCAGCCGCGACCCGGACAGCATCCGGTCGAGCTCCCCCACCACCCGGTCGTGCCCGAGGACGGGCGACGGCAGGAGCGTCATCCGGCGGGTGACCTCCTCGAAGTCGGACCGCGCCACCTGGAGCAACGCGGCGATCCGGCCGAGCCGTTCCTCCTCCGTCCGCCCGGTCCGGAAGTGGAAGGCGAAGGCGCGCCACCCGGGGTCGGGAACCGGGTCACGGGTCACCGCCGACCAGAAGATGTCCTCGGCGGGGACGAGGAAGGCCATCTCCGGCAGCTTCAACCGGTCGCGCCGGACCACCACGCCCACCGACTCCGTGGCGGCCATCCCGATCCGCGCCAGCTCGGAGGCGAGGTCGGGGAAGTCGGCGCGGAGCTGCGCCGCCGCCATGGAGGGCGGGACGGCGACCGACACCACCGGCGCCTCGAAGGAACGCCCGTCGGCGAGGTGGACCGCGAATCCGGCGCCGTTCCGGCGCACCTCCCTCACCACCGCCCCGGTGAGGGTCTCGATGCCCGGCACCGCGGCCACCGCGGAGGCCACCGAGGCGAGCCCGCCGTCGAGGGTGAAGCTCTTCACCACGTCCTTGCGCCGCGCCCGCTTCTTGAAGAGCGAGCCGGGGCCGGCGGCCGGGAAGGAGTCGACGTTCTGCGAGGGCACCGCCGAGAGGAACGGGGCGAGGATGCGGGAGTAGTTCCGCTTTCCGACCACGCCCGAGTACCAGCCGCAGGTGGTGGCGCCATCCTTTGAAGCGCGCATCCCGCGGAACACGTTGCGCAGCAGCTCGCCCTTGTCGAAGCGCAGGAGGACCGAGATCGGGCCCAGCATGTCGATGGCGCCGTCGCGGAGGAAGGCGAAGCGCTTCCGGGCGTCGCCGCGCGGGACGATCCGGTCCCGGAGCCCCGTCGCCTCGATGATCTCCAGCAGCCCGGCGTAGGAGTTGTAGCAGGTGTGCGCGCCGAGCTCGTACCAGTAGCCGGCGGCGGTCCGGCGCGAGTCGAGGCACCCGCCCAGCCGCTCGCTCCCCTCGAGGACCAGCACCTTCCGGCCCGCCCGGGCGGCGTTCCACGCGAAGGAAAGGCCGCTCACCCCTCCCCCGACGACGACCACATCCCTCGATTCCATCTGGACTTTCCGACCTCCCCGCGTGCGTCGATCCGGCCGGCCAGCGTCGCATGGCGCGCCGCGCCACGCCAGGGCTTTCGCCCCTGCGGTCCGCGTCGGATCACCCTTTCACGACCCGCTTCCTTGGGCTACAAGGGTCGCACCATGAAGATCGGCTTTCTCGGAACGGGGACCATGGGTGCGCCCATGGCCAACAACCTCCGCAAGTCCGGCCACACCGTCACCGTCTGGAACCGCACCGCCGCGAGGGCGGAACCCCTGGTGAAGAAGGGCGCGAAGAGCGCGCCCACTCCCCGGGAGGCGGCAGCCGGCCAGGATCTCGTCTTCCTCTGCCTGTCCGACGAGAAGGCCGTCGACGCGGCGCTCGAGGGACCGGACGGCGCGCTCGCCGGACTCGGCGCGGGCGCGGTGCTCGTCGACGTCTCCACCGCCGGCGTCCGCTGCGCGAAGGCGGTCGAGGAGAAGGTGCGCGCGCGGGGAGCCTCCTTCGTCGCGGCCCCGCTGCTCGGCTCGAAGTCCGCCGCCGAGAAGGCCCAGCTCACCATCGTCGCCGGCGGCCCCGGCGAGGCCCGCGAGAAGGCCCGCCCTGCACTGCGCGCCATCTCGGCGCGGGTGATCGAGCTGGAGAGCGCGCCGCACGCGGCCCTCATGAAGCTGGTGGTGAACTCGGTGGGCGGCGCCATGATGGCGGCCTACGCCGAGGGTCTGGCGCTCGGCGCCTCCGGCGGCCTCGACGTCGCCAAGGTGGTGGAGACGCTGCAGGCCTCCAGCTATCACTCCCCGTTCTTCCTGATGAAGGGGGAGCAGATCCTGGCCCGCGACTGGACCCCCCGCTTCGCCATCGCGCTCGCCGAGAAGGACCAGCGGCTGGCGCAGGAGGCGGCCTCCGACCAGGGCGCCAAGATGCCGGTGAACGCCGCGGTGCGCGGGCTGTTCGCGGACGCCATCCAGGGCGGCCACGGCGCCGACGACATGTGCGCGGTCGCCGAGCTCTACTTCGGGTGGGCGGGGCTGAAGAAGAAGTAGCCCGTCCTTCGCCTAATGGGCGAGGGCGTCCTTCACGGTCTTCCAGAGGTCGTCCAGGTGGAAGGGCTTCCGGACGAAGCCCTCCGGGACGAGCCCCGTCGGCAGCAGCTTCTCCCGGACCTCCTCGGGGGGCGTCGCCGAGACGAAGAGCACCTTGGGGCACTTGTCCCCGAGCTGGCTCTTCAGCGCGCCGAAGAAGGCAACTCCGTCCATCCCGGGCATCCGGTAGTCCACGAGGGCGAGGTCGGGTGGGTGCAGCCGGGCCAGTTCCAGTGCCACGAGGGGGTCGGAGGCGCCTTCTGCCTCGTGCCCGAGCTTCTGGATGCCGACCTGCAGCGCCTTCCGAACGATCTCCACGTCATCGACGATGAGCACTCTGGACAAGTTGCACCTCTGGACGGCCAGTGTGCGCGAGTCGTGCCGAAAATTTGTCAGCAATTTCAGCAGGGACAGCTGGGGTCGTTTCGCACCCCGGGGTCACGACACCAGCTCAGGGGATACCCGTAGGCCTCAAGGGTACCGGGCCAGGGCCCGCCGGACCGCATCACCGAAGTGACGCCTGGCCGACGGGGGACCGAGGACCTCGGCGTCCCCCCCGAAGGAGAGGGCGAACCGGGTGGCCCATTCGTCGCTCACCCCGGGAACCTCGACCACGGCCCCGCCCTTGCGGTCCCGCTTCAGGACCCGCCACTGACCGGGCCGGGCGAGCGCCCAGGCCGCCGCCAGGGGCCCGAGCCGCAGCTTGACCGGGGGGCCGCTCGCCTCGGAGAAGAGCCGGCCCCGCGTGAGCTCCGCGTCGGTCGGCGGCTCGAAACGCTTGTCGTCGACGGCGCACTCCCGGATGCGGTCGAGCCGGAAGGGCAGCGCCTTGCCGCGACCCTCGTCGTGTCCCCACAGGTACCAGTGGCCGAGCCGCTGGGCGAGCGTGTACGGGTGCACCACCCGCACGCTCTCCTCGCCGCGGGTGGCGGTGAAGTAGCGGATGCGCAGGGCGCGCCGCTCGGCGATGGCCTGCTCGATCCGACCGATGAGCGAGTCCTTGGCCGGGGGCGATCCGGCGAAGATGCAGGCGAGCAGCTCCTCGAAGATGGCGCGCCGGTCCTTCGGGACCGCCTCGCGCAGGGCGCGGACCACCCGTTCCCGCCCCTCCCCACCCAGCGCGCGGGCCGCCGCCGCCAGCGCCGCCGCCTCGCTCTCGGTGAACCGGGGCGGCCGGGAGAAGCTCTGGTGCAGGGCCACGTGCACCCGGTCGCCCTCGACGTAGAGGTCGAGGAAGTCGTCGGGCGCGAACGGCGGGCAACCGACTCCGAGCAGGAAGTCGAGGTCCTCCAGGATCTGCTTCTCGGAAACGCCGCACCGGCGGGCGAGATCGCGCACCGGCACGCCGGGGTGGCGGACCGCGTAGGGCACGAGGAAGAGGACCCGGCGCAGCCGGTCGCGCGCGTCGGCCTTGGGCGGAGCGGCCTTGCGGGTCACGAGAGCCTCCGGGCCAGCGCGGCGAGCACCTTGCGGGCCTTCTCGCGCAGCGGCCGGGGCGCCAGGATCTCGGCGCGATCGCCCAGCGAGAGCACGTGGCGCAGGAGCGCCTCCTGGTTCTGCGCCTCCACCTCCACCACGGCACGCCCGTCGGCCTCCTTCCAGACGGCCCGGGGCCCGAAGGCGTCCCGCTCCTCGGGGCTGGCCGGGCCGTCGAGCCGCACCCGGCAGCGGACCGGGGCATGGACGCCGAACTCCCAGGACTCGCGGGTGGCCAGGTCGGCCAGCGAGAAGCCCTTCCTCACCGTGAAGTCGGGCGTGCGCGGGGAGGCGGGGTTCACCTCGACGGAGACGATCCGCGCGAGGTGGAAGCTGCGGATGTCCTGCCGCAGGCGGCAGAAGCCGGCCAGGAACCAGGCGCCGCCCCGCTGGTACAGGCCGTAGGGGTCGACGTCGCGCTCGGTGCGGACCCGCCGCTCCGCCCCGAGGTAGACGATGTGCACACGCTTCTTCGCCGCCACCGCCGCCGAGAGCGCCTCGAGCCGCGACGACGACTCGGCCCGGGCGTCCTCGTCGGCGTCATCGGCGGAGAGCTGGAGCGCGGCCACCGCCGCCACCTCCGAAGCGCCCGGCGCGCGGGCCGCGAAGGAGAGCTTGTTCATGGCGTGGGCCAGGTCGCGGGCGTACGGAAAGGCCCGCTGGGCCAGTGCGGCGGAACCGGCCAGGTAGAGGAGCGCCAGGTCCTCCGGAGCGAGCTTCAGGTCGGGGAGGTAGAAGTCCTCCTTGTCGACGAGGTAGCCGGCCGAGAGGTCCTCGTCGCCGCCGACCCAGCGGACCGGGATGCCGAGCTCGAGCAACTCGGCCTTGTCCCGCTCGAACTTGCGGATGGCCGCCTCGCCGCTGCCGCCGTAGTCGTCGGGGAACTGCTCCTGGATCTCGCGCCAGGAGACCGGCTCCGAAGCGCGCAGCAGCAGGGCCGCCAGATCGAGGAGTCGCTCCGCCTTCTGCATGGGGCGAGGACCGTGCCGGCGGGGCTACTCGCCGGCGGGCGTGGGCGAGGCTGGGGCGGCCGGGGCCTCGGGGGGCGCGGCCTGGGTTGCCGCGGCCGCAGTCTCCTGGGCCCTTCGCTCCTCGCGGGCGGCCTGCCGGACGGCGTCGATGAGATCCTCGTGCTCCTTTCGGAGCGCGTCGTTGCGCCGCTTCAGCTCGAGGTACCGGTCCTTGGCGATGTCGAGCTCGCCCTTCTGCACCATGTAGACGCGCTTCTCGGTCTCGAGCCGCCCCTTGGCCGCCTTGAGGTCCCGCTCCATCTCGGCGCCCTTCTTCCGGACCTCGGCAAGCTTCGCCTCGGCCTTGTCGGCCCGATCCTTCTCGGCACGAAGCTCGGCGCGAAGCTGCGACTCCTCGCCGGCTGCCGGGAGGGTCGGCGCGAGCGGCTCGGCGGCCGCCTGGGCCGCGTGGAGCGCCTGGGCATGGGCCCGGGCCACGGCCTCCGCAGCCTCGGCACGCCCCTTCTCCAGCTCCCGCGCCGCCGTGAGCGCCTGGGCCTCGAGGACCCGGGCCCGATCCGCGGCCGCGGCCGCCTCCGCCCGGGAGTCGGTGAGGCGCGTGGTGAGCTTCTCGATCTCCTCGCGCAGCGCCGGAGCGCCGGCCGACTTCTTCACGGCCTCCGCCTGGTCGAAGGCCTTCTTCTTGGCCTCCTTCAGCTGGTCGCGAAGATGGGAGGCCTCGTCGCGCCGCTCCTTCGCCTCGGCGCGGGAGGCGGACGCCTCCTTCGCGGCCGCCTCGGCCTTCTGCAGGAGGGATCGGAGCGCCTCCTCCTTCCCGGCCAGCTGTCCGCTGGCGGTTCGGTGGGAGGTGAAGAAGTAGACGGCCACGAGGACCGCCGCGAGGGCGATGAAGAGGAGGAGACCGGTCATGGGGGGACGAAGCTAACGCCCGTGCCGACCTCTTGGCAAGGCGGACCGAACGCGGGTTACATTCCCGCCTTGCGCAGCGTCGCCACCAAGATCTTCCTCGCCTTCGGGGTCTCCCTCGCCGCGTTCGCGCTGGTCTCGGCCTTCGGGATCGCCAGGCTCCACGACCTGGGCCGGAGCCTCCGCCTCCTGTCCGACGCGTACCTGCCCCTCACCCGGATCGCCGCCCAGATCGACGTGAAGGACTGGGTGGCCCCCCGGCTGCTCGAGGCCGGGGCCCTCGACCCGGCCTCGCGCCGGGCGCTCGTGGCGCTGGCCCGGGCCCGCTTCCCGTCGCTGGTGCGCGAGAAGATCGCCGAGGGGCGGGCCGTGGCCGGCCGTGCCCTGAAGGAGGCCCCGGCGGAGGAGGCCGCCTTCCTGAAGGAGGTGGTGGGGCGACTGGACGGGCTCGACGCCTCCTGGTCCCGGTACGACGGCGCGGCCCGGGCGCTCCTCGACACCGCCGAGACCGGTGAGGCGCCGCCGCCCGAGACGAGCCTCCAGGCGGCGCGGACCATGGAGAAGGCCCTCGCCATCGACGTGAAGCTCCTCCAGGCCGCGCTGGAGAGCCACACGAGCGAGCTCGTCCTCCGCGCCGGGCGCGAGGAATCGCGGACGGTGGCCTCCATCGTCATCTACACGCTGCTCGCCCTCTCCGTGGGGGCCGGTGCGGCGCTCGTGTCGCAGCGCCTGCTCGCCCCCATCCGGACCCTCACCGAAGGGGTGAAGGCGGTGGCCTCGGGCGACCTCTCGCGACAGGTGGAGGTCCGGGGGAGCGACGAGCTCGGCGTCCTGGCACGCGAGTTCAACGCCATGGCCGAGTCGCTGGAGCGGCAGCGGCAGGAACTGCGGCGCGCCGAGCGGCTCGCGGCCGTGGGGCGCATCTCGGCCCACATCACCCACGAGATCCGAAACCCGCTCAACTCCCTGGGGCTCAACGCCGAGCTGCTCGCCGACGAGATCGAGCCCGGGGCGTCGGCGGAGGCCCGAGCGCTCCTGCGCGCCATCACCCGGGAGGTCGACCGGCTGAACGGCGTGGCCGAAGAGTACCTGCGCTTCGCCCGACTGCCCCGGCCGGTGATGACCCGCGAGGACCTGAACGAGATCCTGGGGGGGCTCGTCGACTTCGTCGCGCCGGAGATGGCCGGTGCCGGGGTGACGGTTCGACGCGAGCTCGCCCCCGACCTCCCTCCGATCTGGGGCGACGAGGGGCAACTTCGCGCCGCCTTCCTGAACCTGCTCCGCAACAGCCGCGAGGCCATGTCCGCGGGCGGGACCGTCGTCGTCCGGACCGTCCGGACCGCGGACGGTGGGGTCGAGGCCACGGTCTCGGACACTGGACCGGGCATCCCCTCGGAAGGACAGGCGAAAATCTTCGATCCGTTCTTTTCCACGAAGTCGGGAGGGACCGGGCTCGGGCTGGCGTTCACGTTGCAAGTGGTGACGGAGCACGGTGGAACCATCCGGTGCCAGAGTGAGGTGGGCCGGGGAACTTCCTTCTCGGTATGCATCCCGCCTGCGCCGGACGGTGCCGGTGGCGAGGAGGCGGTGAGCGCGTGAAGCCGACGAAGCGGAGCAAGAGGCGGTTTCGGGATCCCCTGCGGGGCAGGTCTCCCATGGCCGAGGGGCCATTCCTCCTCGGTCAGCGGGCGAGGCTCCCGAACGGCGCCCGGATCGTGGTGGCCCGGACGCCGGGGCTCCACTCGGCCATGCTCGCCCTCTACGTCCGGGTGGGCTCGCGCCACGAGCGGCCGGAGGCCAACGGCGCCTCCCACTTCGTGGAGCACCTGCTCTTCCGGGGCAGCCGGGGCTACCCCGACAGCCGGGCCATGAACGAGGCGGTGGAGGCGGCGGGCGGAAGCATGAACGCCATGACCGCGCGGGACCACACCTGCCTCTACACCTCGCTCCACCCGGCCGGCCTGGAGACGGGCATCGACGTCCTCGCCGACCTGGCCCGCCACCCGCTGATGCGGGACATCGAGGTGGAGCGGCGGGTGATCCTCGAGGAGATCCTGGACGAGGTCGACTCGCGCGGGCGCGACGTCGATCCCGACAACCTGGTGAAGCGCATCGCCTTCGCCGGGCACGGGCTCGGCCAGAAGATCGCCGGCACGCGCGGCAGCGTCCGGGCCCTCTCCGATCCGGCGCTCCGGGCGCACCACGCCCGCCACTACACGGCCGCGAGCGTGGTGCTGGTGGCGGCCGGGCCGGTCTCGTACGAGGAGGTGGTGGAACTCGCCACCCCGCGACTCGGCGCGCTCCCCCGGGGCCTGCCCCCGCCCGTCGATCCGCCGTCCACCTGGCCGGAAGGGCCCACCATCCGCTCGGTCGAGCATGACGACGCGCAGGTGGAGTTCGCGCTGGCCTTCCCGGCCGTTCCCGAGCGCCACCGGGACCACGCCGTGGCGCTCGTCGTCCGGCGCCTCCTCGACGACGGCCTCTCCTCCCGGCTCCCGTTCGAGGTGATCGAGCGGCACGGGCTCGCCTACTCGGTCCACGCCGGGCTCGAGACCTTCGAGGACGGCGGCCTCTTCTCCTTCGAGGGGGCCTGCACCGCCGTTCGCCTGGAACCGGTGGCCGACGCGATCTTCCGCGTGGCGGCGGGGCTTTGGGACGGCGTCGTCCCCGAGGAGGAGCTCGCCCGGGTCAAGGAGCGTCACCGGATGTCCCTGACCTTCGCCCTCGACAACCCGTCGGAGCTCGTGGGCTGGTTCGGCACCGGTGAGCTCTTCGGCAACGAGGAGACCCTCGAGGAGCGATGCCGGCGGGTGGAACGGGTGACCGCCGCCGACGTCCGGCGCGTGGCCCGCACCATGTTCCGGCGCCGCAATCTCCTGGCCGTGGCGGTGGGGCCAGGCGCCCCCGCGCTCCGGCGAGCCCTCGCCCGCGCCGTCGACCGTTCCCCCCTGGCCTGACGGTCAGGTAGGATCCGGTCCGTGGACGCGACGCTCGAGACGGGAATCGCCGAGATCGACGAGCAGCACCGGGAACTCTTCCGGTGCGTGGCCCGCGTGCGCGACGCGGCCTTCGCCGACGACGTCGCGGAACTCGACCGGACCATCGCCTTCCTCCGGGACTACGTCGACTTCCACTTCCGGGCCGAGGAGGAGTTCATGGCGTCGAAGCGCTTCCCGGACCTGGCGCGCCACCGGGAGGAGCATCAGTCCCTCGTCGCAGCCTTCGCCGAGATCGAGGCCGACCACCGCCGCCTCCGCCTGGGGTCGAACGCGCTCGCCCGGGTCGAGCGATTCCTCTCCGACTGGCTGCGAACCCACATCGGCGTCACCGACCAGGCCATGGTCCGCTTCGTCCGCCGGGCGCGCCCGGGCTGATGTCTGGTAACTTCCCCGCGATGGCCGGATTCGTCGAGCGGGCGGTGCGC
This sequence comes from uncultured Anaeromyxobacter sp., assembly GCA_903904005.1. GTDB lineage: Bacteria > Myxococcota > Myxococcia > Myxococcales > Anaeromyxobacteraceae > CAIOAK01. The sequence continues at coordinate 7,463 of CAIVAR010000061.1, read as the reverse complement.
CGGATGCGCGAGGACAGCGGGTTCAGCCGCAACCGTCACTTCCTCGCCCTCTCCTCGCCGGAGGGGCGGCGCGCCGTGCGCATCGCCCGCCACCTTCGCTCCATCGAGCAGGACCTGGCGAAGGGCTGGCCGGTGCGGGTCGAGAGCAGGGACGGGCGGGTGCGGTTGACCGTCGCCTACCGGGGAGGGAGCCGGGAGGCGTGGCTGTCGGAGGCCGAATACCGGATGCTGCTCGCCAATCCGACGACGCGGGCGGCGCTGGGCGAGGGGTAAGGGGAGCGGACGCTCCTGCCGACTCGGGCCGACCCGGATACCCCTCCGGACTCGGATGCGGACACGGGTGCGGTTCCGGACTCGGATGCGGACTCGGATGCGGACTCGGATGCGGACTCGGATGCGGACTCGGATGCGGACTCGGATGCGGACTCGGATGCGGACTCGGATGCGGACTCGGATGCGGGAGTTCATCCGGTGAACTGAAGGTGGCCGTGGTCGTGGACACCTCGGTGACCGCTTCCGTGGCCGTGACCGCAGCCGTGGCCGTGGCCGTGACCGCAGCCGTGACCGCAGCCGTGACCGCAGCCGTGACCGTTGGCCGCTTCCGTGACCGCGTCCGTGACCGCGTCCGGAGGAGCCGTCTCCTTTCCTGGGGTGGGGTTGCCCTTTGGGCGGAACCCCACCCGGAAAGGAGCCGCAGATGGCGTTCGAGGTCTTTGAAGTCGCGGTGCAGATGGTCGGTGCGTTGCGGGAGCCGTTGATCGTGGTGGAGAGGAGGGATCCGGATCTTGCACGGCAGGTGCGGAGAGCCGCCGCATCCGTGGCGCTGAACATCGGCGAGGGGAGGCGGCGCACCGGCAAGGACCGGATCCACCTGTGGCGGGTGGCGGCGGGAAGCGCGGACGAGGTCGCCTCGGCGCTGCGCGTGGCGGAGGCGTTCGGATATTTGAACGGTGCTGGCGCTGGAGCGGCGTTGAAGCTGTGCGACCGCGTCCTCGCCATGCTCTGGCGGTTGACGCATTGACCGTCGGTGTCAGAGCGACGTGTCGCCCTCGAACACCCGCTCGGCCGGCCCCTTCATCCGCACGGACAGTTCGTCGTCGACCGAGATCTCGAGCGTGCCGCCGGGCAGGCGGACCGGGATCGGCGTGCGCCGGCCCAGCCTGCCCTCGTGGAGCGCCGCCACCGCCGCGGCGCAGGCGCCGGTGCCGCAGGCCTCGGTGAGCCCGGCGCCACGCTCCCAGACCACGAGGTCGATCTCCCCGTCGCCGGCCCGGGCGAAACCGACGTTCACGCCGCCGGGGACCTGCGCCTCGATCGCGGGGCCGAGGGTACCGGCGCGGGCCGGGTCAGCGCCGTCGAGCACGACGGCGTGCGGGTTCCCCATCGAGACGCGCAGGGAACGGATCCGCTCGGCGCCCACCACGAACTCCTGGGTTCCCTCGATGCGGGCCCGCCCCATGTCGACCGTGATCGCCTCGACGCCACCGGCACCGCGGTGCACCGTGCAGGTCCGGGGGCCGGAGTCGGTCTCGACGACGAAGTCGCCGTCGAGGGCGCGCGTCTCGGACAGGTGACGGGCCACGCAGCGGATGCCGTTGCCGCACATCGCCGCCACCGAGCCATCGGGGTTGTAGATGTGCATGTACGCCGCGCCGTCCCCGCGGGCGGGCAGGATGGTGAGCACGCCGTCGGCGCCGACGCCCCGGCGCCGGTCGCACAGCGCCACGGCCCGGGCGGGCGCCATGAGGTCGCCCCCATCCACCACGACGAAGTCGTTGCCGAGCCCGTGGTATTTCCAGAAGTGGAGCGACACGGCCGGGATCCTAGTCGATCCGTTCACGCGCAGAAACGGGCGATGGCCCGCCCGTAGATCTCGGCCGCCTGCTGCAGCTCGGGGAGCGGCACGAACTCGCCGGTGCGGTGGGCCACGCGGATGTCGCCGGGGCCGAAGACGCAGGCCTCCGCCCCCAGGTGGATGAGCTCGGGGAGCTCGGTGCCGAAGGGGATGGCCATCGAGCCGTTCCCACTCTCCGCCTCGAGGAAGCGCACCACCTCGGCGTCGGCCGGCGTCACCCCCGCCGGATCGACCCGCAGCGGCGTGCGCGCTACCGTGAGCTTCCCTCCACCCGCCTCCTCGAGCGCGCGCGAGGCGGCGTCGACCATCTCGAGCGCCTTCTCGGGCGGCTGCCCGGGCAGCGGGCGCCACTCCAGCGTGAAGAAGCACTCGCCGGCGAGCACGTTGCGCGCCTTGCCACCGTGGATGATCCCCACGTTGAAGGTGGTGTGGGGCGGCGAGAAGACCGGATCGGAGTGCTCGGCGGCGAGCCGCCCCTGGATGCGCTCGATCTCGGTGACGAGCCGGACGGCAGCGTGGATGGCCGATGCCCCCACGTCCGGGAAGGCGCTGTGACCCTCCACGCCGGTGAGGGTCACGTCGACGGCGCAGTAGCCCTTGTGGGCCCGGACCGGGACGAGCCGGGTGGGCTCGCCGATGATGGCCTTGGCGGGGCGGATCTTCCCCTCGTGGGCGAGCGCCTTGGCGCCCTGGCAGCCGACCTCCTCGTCGGCCGTGAAGAGGAGCCAGAGCGGGCCGCGGGCGGGCCTGACCCGCGAGGCCGCGAGCAGCATCGCGGCGATGGAGCCCTTGGTGTCGGCCGAGCCGCGCCCGTAGAGCTTGCCGTCCCGCACCGTTCCGGAGAGCGCCTCGCCCCAGTCGGGGTCGAAGGGCACGCAGTCGGTGTGGCCGACGAGCGCGAGGCCGCCCGGCTCGTCCGGACCGAGCCGCCCGATGAGGTTTCCCTTCTCCACGCCGGCGGCGTCGAGCCAGGTCATCCGGCGGGTCTCGAACCCCAGCCGCCGGACGCGCGGCTCGAGCCAGTCGAGGACCGGAATGTTGGTCCGCGACGAGGTGGAGTCGATGGCGACGAGCTGCTGGAGCGATTCGACGATGTCCATCTCAGCCTCCCCACAGCTTCTTCATGGTGCGGCGGAAGTCTGCCACGACCTCGGCGGCGGTGGGGCGCCCAGGAGGAGGGGCCCCGTCGAGGAGCGCCGGCTCGCCGCCCACGACCACGTCCCGCACGGCCGTCCGGGCCGCCGAGAAGAGCACGGTGGGCAGGAGGTCGTCGGCCGAGGCGCCGGCGATGGACGGGTCGGCGAGGTCGAGGGAGACCAGGTCGGCCGGCTCCCCGGGCGCGAGGGTGCCGCCCGGAAGGGAGAGGGAGCGCATCCCACCGGCCGTGGCGAAGCCGAGGAGCCGGGCCGCGAGCGCGTCCAGGCGCCCCCCTGCCCCCTCGGGCGAGAGGAGACCGCGCTCCCGGCGGACGAGGCGCAGGTTGCCCTCGAGGGCGCGTGCCTCCTCGAGGAGGTCGGCCTGCACGTGGGAGTCGACCCCCAGCGCGATGCCGGCGCCGGCCCGTAGCAGCCCGTCTGCGGGGACCACGCCGTCGCCCAGGTCTCGCTCGGTGGTGGGGCAGGCGCAGACCGTGGTCCCGCTCCGCCCCAGCGCCTCCACGTCACTCGGAGTGAGATGGATGGCGTGCACGGCGGTGGTCGACGGCCCGAGCGCCCCCAGCCGCTCCAGGAGCTCGACGGGCGTGAGGCCGTGCTCGGCCCGGCTCTGCTCCACCTCGGCCGGCTGCTCGGAGACGTGGACGTGGAGCGGCCAGCCGTGCCGACGCGCCTCCGCGGCGAGCAGGCCGATCCACTCCGCCGGGCAGGCGCGGACGCTGTGGGGAGCGAGGCCGACCGAGACGGCCGGGTCCCCCTTCACTGCCCGTTCGAGCCGGATCGCGCTCTCCACGACCTCCTCGGCCGAACCGTCGACGAAGCGGCGCTGCTCGGGACCGGCCGCGATGCCGGCGCCGCCCCGAGCGTAGGCCACCCGCAGGAGCGCGATGCGCAGCCCCACCTCCCGCGCCGCCCGGATGACCTCCCGGGCCAGGAGCTCCGGGTCGTCGTACGGGCGCCCCACCGGATCCCGGGACAGGTAGTGGAACTCCCCCACGGCGGTGATCCCTGCGCAGGCCGCCTCGTGGAAGGCCATGCGCGCCACCGCGTGGACGTCCTCCGGGTCGAGCCGCGCGGCGGCGCCGTACATCGCCTCGCGCCAGGACCAGAAGTCGCTCCGCCCGGGGTGGCGGACCTGGGTCCGCCCCCGGATGGCGCGCTGGAAGGAGTGGCCGTGGGCCGAGACCAGGCCGGGGAGGAGCGCCTTTCCGGCCATGCGGACCCGCTCGAAGCCCGGGGCCGGCTCCCCCACCGCCACCACCACGCCTCCGGCGATCGAGAGTGCCGCCCCCTCGTGCACCCCTCCCCCGGCGACGAGGAGATCGGGGAGGTAGGCGCGGGGGGGCGTCGACATGGCGGACACCCTACCCCGGGAGGACCACCGCGGCGGCGTCGAGCTCGAGGTCGACCTTCCCGAGCGCCTCCTCGACCAGTTCCCGGTGCAGCATCACGCCCACCAGGGCCTTCTCGATGGCCTCGCGGGAGGCACCACCGCCGCGGGCGGAGTCGAGCAGCCGCTCCTCCTCCGCGTCGGCGTGTGCAGCGAGCCGCTTCACAGCCCGTGCAACCCGCCGGGCCAGCTCGGCACGGGCCTCCTTCTCGGCGGCGTCCGAGGCCGGTTCGATCACGCGGCCAGGCGGTGGCGCGCCGCGGGCGTCGCGGGCCGAGCCGATGGCCTCCTCGAGCCGCACCGCGCCACCCTCGACGACCACGTGGGAGGCGCCCATGTCGACGAGCACCGAGATCGGCGACTCGTCGAGGTACCGGGAAGCCTGGCGGGAGGGCACCCGGGCCCCGGGCGCCAGGTCGGCCGGTGAAGGCCAGCGGAGCTTCCAGCGCAGGTAGAGCCCGCCGCTCTTGGGGGCGGTGCGGGACTGGAGGAAGGCGGTGCGCCCCCCGTCGCCGTCGCGGGCCAGCTCGAGCAGGGCCTCGGCCAGCCGGTGGCCGGTGGCGAACCACTCGAGCTCCTCGCGGACCACGGCGGTCTCGCGCCAGAAGCTGCCGAGCAGGGTGCGTTCCTCGGCGGGCATCTCCATCCCGGGCAGGGCCTCGATGCGCATGCCCGAACCGAAGGTGAAGGCGACCTCGAAGGGGTGGACGTTCTCGTCGGTGTCGACGTCCATGCCCACCCGCCGTCCGGCCTCGACGACGAGCTCCTCGAGCTCCTCCTCGAGCCAGCGCGACAGCGTGGCGAGCGAGAGGCCGATCTCCTCACCCGTCTCCGGCGGGTCCTCCCCCATCCGCGCGAAGGCGGCCGAGACGAGCGCGGTGAGCTCGGGGATGGAGGCGGAGCGGACGTCGAGCAGCGGGTCGTACCCCTCGTGCTGGGCACGGCGCCCCTCGGCCACCCGCGCCGCGATCCCGCGCCGGAAGGCCTGCCGCGCCTTCTCGGTGCGCTTGGCACGCAGGGCGGCGAGCTCCTCGGGGATCGAGGCCAGCACCGTGTCGAGCCCGCCCACCGGCTCGTCGAAGATGCCGATCTCCTTCTCGTAGAGGTCGGCCAGGAAGGCCTCCTCCCCGGGCTCGGGCAGGACGTGGATCTCCACCGGCCGTGACTGCCCCAGCCGGTCGAGCCGGCCGATGCGCTGCTCGAGGGTGAGCGGGGAGTCGGGGAGGTCGAGGCAGACCAGATGGGAGGCGAACTGGAAGTTGCGCCCCTCCCCGCCCGACTCGCCGGAGAGGAGCAGCATGGGCCCCTCCGGGTCGCGGAAGCGGGCCACCAGCCGGTCGCGCGCCTCCAGGCTCCCCGCATCGTCGTAGAGGAGCGCCTCGAGCCGGCCGCTGGCGGCGATGCGGGCCTGCAGCTCGCGCAGCCGGTCGACGTCGCTGCCGAAGACGAGCACCTTCTCGCCGGCGCGGGCCAGCCGGGCGCAGAGGTCGGCCGCGGCGTCGATCTTGCCGCCCTCCGGGACGTCCTCGCGCCGCAGGACACGGCGCGTGAAGGCGCCGACCTTGACGCGCCGGTTGCGGACGAGGCGCGAGGAGAGGCCGTAGCGGCTGGCCAGGTGCTCGAGCAGCGCGGCGCGCGACGGCCCCTTCTTCTTGCCGGCGGGCGCGGCGAAGGCGCCGTCGTCCGGGGAGAGCTCGCGCAGACGGGCCAGCGCGTCCTCCACCTTGGCGCCGCCGAGCAGGTCGCGGGCCACCGAGGCGTAGGCCTCGTGGGCCTCGAGCCGGGCCAGGAAGGCCTCCAGCGTGTTGGTGGGGACCGTCTCCACCAGCGAGAGCAGCCGGAAGTACTCGCGCGGGTCGAGCCGGACCGGCGTCGCGGTGAGGAGGAGCAGGCCGAAGGAGGCGCGGGCCACCGGGACCACCGCGTCGTGGAGCCGGTCCTCGGCCAGGTGGTGGGCCTCGTCGACGATGACGAGGTCGAAGGGCTGGGCCGCCGCCGCCGCGGCCACGGCCGGGTCGAAGGAGAGCTGCTCGTGGGAGAGGATGGCGAGCTTGGACTGGGCGAGCGCCGTCTCCGGGCGGCCCAGCGCGGCGATCCGGTCCGGACCGAGCAGCGTGAAGAGTGCGTTGAACTTGTGGAAGAGCTCGGCGAGCCACTGGAAGGCGAGGTGCTCCGGAACGATGACGAGGACCCGTTCGGCGAGCCCGAGCTGGCGCAGGCCGGCGAAGACCAGCCCCGCCTCGATGGTCTTCCCGAGCCCGACCTCGTCGGCGAGGACGAAGCGGGGGATCCGGTCGGAGAGGATGCGCCCGGCGGCGCCGACCTGGTGGGGGAGGACGTGGACCCGGGAGGAGAGGAGCGCACCCAGGCCGTCGGCGCGGCGCAGCGCCTCGAGCCGGACCACCCGGGTGCGGAGCGCGAAGGCGCTCGCGGGGCCGCTGTCCCCGGAGGCGATCCGATCGAGGAGACCGCCGGCCGGCTGATCGAGCGGGGTCTCGTCGGGAACGGCGATGAGCGCGCGATCGCGACCGGAGACCACGGTCACGCCGTCGCGCCCCGCGAAGCGGACGGCGATCCGGCGGGCGTCCTCTCCGACCTCGAGGATGATCCCCACGCCCCACGCGGGTTGTGCCCGATGGACGAGCTTCTGACCCTTCTTCCAGCTCATTCCGGACGGTCCTCTAGCCCTGCGGGGAGCGCGAAACCATTCATTTAATCCCAGGGAGGACCGGGCGCTTGGGTAGCGGGTCGATCGTTGACACGGGCATCCCATCAAGCTAGAACCCCGTCCGCTCCACCGCCCGTGGGCGGATAGCTCAGGGGTAGAGCGTCGCCCTTACAAGGCGAGGGTCGCAGGTTCGAAACCTGCTCCGCCCAAGCTTCAACGATTTGGGGAGTTAGTTAAGTCGGTTATAACGCCGGCCTGTCACGCCGGAGGCCACGGGTTCGAGTCCCGTACTCCCCGCCACACATGAGGCCGGAATCTCTCGGGAAACCGAAGGGGTTCCGGCCTCTCTCTTTTCCTGGGTCGTCGTAGGCAGTGAATAGGCACAAGACGGAGCGG
>CAIVAR010000060.1 GCA_903904005.1 uncultured Anaeromyxobacter sp. | reverse complement strand
TCCGCAGCGGACGACCTTCGAGGCCAGTTCCACGGTGGGGATGCTGATGACGCACTGCCGGGACTTTCGCACGAGCCCGTAGGTGTAGTTCCGGTTGCTGATGACGCACCCCACGAGCGGCGGCTCGAACTCCATGGGGGTCTGCCAGGACATCGGCATCACGCTCGTCCGCTTCCCGGCAGTGGCCGAGAGCAGGACGACCGGACCGGGTTCGAGCAGACGGTAGACCTTCGACAGCGGCAGAGATCTCTTGGCCATGCTGCGGAGAGTAGTCGTCCGCCGGGGGGCGGGGGCTGCCAGGGCGGGGGGGGGGGCGGGCGGGTTCCTTCGCCGGGTGCCGCTTCGCCCAGGTGGCCAACACCGCACGCGCATGCGCCACCGGGTGCTCGCCGAGCGCGGCGCAGAACCTCTCCACCGTGGTCAGTTGCAGTATTTCTGCGTTGCGCTGAACCGGCACTTCAGACCCGGCATGCACGGAAGATCCGAACAGTCCTGCCCCTTCACGGCATACGGGAACGAGCCGTCCATCCGGGCGCAATAGCGGTTCGAGGAGTCTGGGACCGGGAGGACGCACGGGGCTCCGCCACAGTCCTTGGAAGCCGTGCAGACCATTCCCAAGTATCCCTCCGCCACTACCCTCAGATTCAGATCCTTGGGTCCGGGCTTGCGGCACACGTAGGTAATGGCGGTCCCGAATACAGTCGTGTGAACCGACGACGCCACGGTAGACCCGTATGCGGAGTAAGCCTCACCCTGGGAGGTGGAGGTCCCGGTTCCTGTCTTCGAGATCATCACTACCGCGTAATCACTCTGGCAGTGACCCTCCATCGCCTTCAGGGCGGCCCTGGTAGCTTCCTGGTAGCCGTCACCTTGGGTGACTAGGACCGTGCCCCCCTCCGGTGTCGTCGTGATTTGCTCGGCCCTTGCCCTGGGTGTACCCGCACAGCCGAGGGACGCTGCTGCGAGCACAGCGAGGAGGAGGGTGGCCCGGCGTGTATGCATCGGTTGATGGTATCCGACTGTCGGTGTGGGCTAGTCCAGTCCCTTGAGGTGTCGGGTTATGGACCCACTTGGTGGACGTTGCGGGACCGGCGCGACACTGACGGTGGTGCCACGCTCCTTACCTCAGCGCACCGACCCTGCCCCCCGTGGAGCCGCTCCGCTGCCCTGGGAGCCTCCGTCCTGAGTGCCACCACGAGCCCAGGGAGCGGTGTGACCTTCGTCCGCTACCCCGGGCAGTTCCGGCCCTTCCCGATCACCGATTCCGGGGGGAGGCGATCACCCAACGCCCGAGTACGCCCCAGGCGGGATCGCGCCAATTACGGTATTTTTGGCAACAGCAGGGTCCTGTGATCCGGGGAGCCATGGGATCGACCGCCAGGATCGGACCGATAAACTCGCGTTTGGCGAGGTACCCAGCCACCGCTGGTGTGACCACTCCCCCGGTTCGCGAAGGAGTGGCCACTCAACGTAGACGTCCTCGATGGCCACTCACACCCGCTGGCATTCCAGCGATCCCGGCTCGAAGTAGTAGCCCCGGGCCTGGGTGTGGTTCACGAGCAGCGTCGCCTCGTTGACGATGACGAATACCCGAGGGTGGGCGACATCACGCTTGAGCCAGTTTGCCGTCACGGCGTCAGAGTTCTTCGCCAACTCGACCCGGAAGGCTTCATCCATCCGGAAGCAGTCTTCCTTGCCGTCCCAGCCCAGGATGCGTGCGGCGTTCCGCCCGACCCTGCCGGGCTCAAGGACGATCACGCTCACCGCCCCCTGGACGGCGTCCTGGGCGATGGCGGCGGCGTTCGGCTTGAACTTCAGGTCCAGCAGGCGGTTCATGAACTTCGTTGTCTCGGTGGCCATGGTGACGTTCTCCTTGTTCGGGTTGGAGGGCATCGGAGCCGAAGCTCTGATCGCCTACCCATAGATCTCGGAAGGAATCTGAGGCCCCCTCTGCACCGCCCTCGGTGGCGTCGAATCAGACCGTGTCGCTAAGAAGATCGTTCTGTCCGTACAGAGGAGGCCCTTGTCGTTGATGCGGTAGGAGTATCTACAGAGGATCAAGCCGTCCTCGGTCAGGTCGCGGATCATGTTCGACCCGGTCTGCTCGGTTTTCCCGAAGAGGCGGCCGATCAAGACGTTGGACGGCGAGACTGGACCTCCGCGCAAGGCGACGAGTTTGACGAGGTATAGGTGGAGTTCGTCGAGGCGCTTCTGGTAGGGGCGGGTTCGCCGGGGGCTCATCGCGCACCTCCGGCGGCGGGGTAGACACCCACCTCCCTCGCGAAGCCAGGATCGGCGCTCCACGCCGCCCTCGCCAACTTGGTGAGTTGGTCCGTCGGCAGGTTCCCGAAAGCGAACTTCAGCCCCTCCATCCCGTCGAGTTCGATTCCGAACCCGATCTCGCGGTGGATGGTGGACTCGATCCAGACCTGCCCCTGCTTCTTCCAGCACCACGTGTGCTGCCGCCAGCACCCGTCCTCGGAGAGCGCCCAGCCGGTTACGAGCGAGACCTTCGGTCGACGGCCCAACCAGAGGGCGGCGGCGTTCCCGTGGCACCCGTTGGGCTGGCCGCGCACCAGTTGGCGTCGCTTGGGAGCATAGACCTCGCCCCGCTTCACCAACTCAGCGGCGTGGTGGTCAGGCAGGTAGGCGAGGCGGTCGCCGCCGACGGAGAGGAGGCGGGCCTCCATCTCCCGCCATGCGTCGTCCTGGCGGAGGAGTCGGCCTCGCTCTTCGAGGGTAAGCGCCATGTGCCCAGCATGCGGGTTCATTGACGCCTCCACAGGTTCCAGCGTCCCTGCGACGCGGGGGACAGGGACGGACTTCGTCTTGGTTGGGGGCACTGCACGGGTGGCGGTGGGCACGGCTCGGTCTCCTTGGCAGGTAGGTTGGCGACCCCGGGAAATGCTTCAGGTCCTACTGGGTTGATCTCACAGCGGGCGCGGGGTCCCCTTCGCAGCCACCGGGGCGTTGAGATTCTCTACGCCGCCTCGGGGTTTGAGTTTGCGGCGGGGAGATCTACGGCGGCCACCGGCCGCCTGGGCAGCGGCAGCACCAGGAGGTTGCTGGGCTCGGAGGGCTCACTGCCGATGGAGGCCGAGGCCCGGCCATGGGCCAGCGTGATGACCCGACAAGTCCAGAACCGAGCCTCGTTCCTGTGGACAGTACAGGTCGACACGATGCGTTGAGAGCGTCGGAGATCCCTGACCATCTTGCTGATCGTGCTCGTGGAGCAGCAGAAGCGCTCCGCGAGCGACGTGTTGGACACTGTCGTGTGTCCACGGCTGATCGTGAGTTGGATGATCCAGGAGAAGAGAGACTGAAGGCGCTGCTGGTAGGCGACAGTTCGCGACGACGTCGTGGAGGCCACGGTGAGATCCCATTCGTAGGCACCGCAGCGGGATTGCTTGGCGCTCTACCGTGCTGATCTCAGACTCGGGTTTCGCCGTTAGGCGGCGCGCCGGAGGCCGGGGTCGCGTGGCGGGGCGTGCCGCATCCTGGGTTTAGGTAAGTTGCCGAGACTCCGACGCGGATCAAGAACGTCGAGGGGCATGAGGGCCCGCTGCGCGGTGCGGAGGACATCGGCGAAGCAGAGCCCTCGCTTGTGCGCGTACCAAGGCCGGAGGGGCGGGGCGGCGATGCGGGTTCGGTAGATGCCCTCGGAGAACCAGAGGACCAGCGTGGTGTAGACGAAGCCGACGAACGGGGCGGTGCGCTCGACGGCGGCACGCTTGCGGGCGCTGGAGTCGCCGAAGCCGAGGAGTTGCTTGAGGTCACGGAAGCAGACCTCGATGGCCCAGCGACCGGCGTAGGTTTCGAGGATACGCGGCACGTCGAGCGTGGCGTCGGTGGAGAAGAAGACGCGCGTGCCGATGGTGCCTCCCTCGACCTTCACGACGACGATGCGCAGGAGGCCGACGCCGCAGGCTCGGTACCACTGGGCGTCGACGGTCTTGAAGCGGACCACGCGGCGCACGCCGTAGAGCTGTGCCTCGCACGAGAGCCACGGTCGGCGGCCGTCCTTGGCGATGGCCTCGGGCTTCGCCACGGTGCGGCCTCGACGTGACGGGCGGCCGGGCTTGCGCGATCGGGCGGGAGGAAGAGCGGTCAGCACGGCATCCGGCCGCATCGCGCCAAACAACACGAAGTTGCTGGGCAGCCCACGCATGATGGTGTCGTTGCAGTAGGCGCCGTCCGCGGCAAGCTCCACGCGTTGGTTGCCAACCCATGTGGCGAGCACGTCGAGCAGGTCGCGCGCCAGCTGGGTCTTCTTGCGATGCTGCTGGTCGGCCCGCTCACAACTCTTCACGGTGCGATAGAGCCGAAACAACACGGGGAGAGCGAAGACGCGCGACGAGAACGGTACTGGCAGGAGCACGGCCAGCACCACCCAGCAGTGGCCGAAGGCGAAGATCTTCTGCCGGCGAGTGGATCGAACCGCGTCGAGATGGCTGCCGATGCCGAAGACGTGCGGCCCCTTCTTGGTGGCGAGAGTATCGTCGAGCACGACGCGGATCGCGGCGCCCCTCGGCAAGTGGCGAGAGATCCAACGGAAGAGCAACCGACCGACCTCGTCGGGCTCCCACGTCCCGCGCGAGAAGAACCGGTGGAACGCCTCGTGGTGCCGACGACCGGCAACGCCGGTGGTGACCAGCGCCTGCGTCACCGCGTGCGGCCCGGCGGTGAGCGCCCACCCCGCAAAGACCACCACCAGGTTGGCATGGCCGGGCCGGGTGAAGGCGGGTCGAACCACTTCCAGCGCATCCAACAACGTGCGAAGAGCCTCGTGGACCATTGGCGACCTCCTGACCAGCGAGGTACGCCTCGGAGGATCACGTGGCAAGAATCGGCACCAGGCAGCGCCCAGCCGTCGTCCGCGTCCAGACCCAGGACCGCGCCGCCGAGATCCTGGCGCTCTGCAACGAGAACGACATTCAAGCACTCATCGGAGTCGAGCCGGACAAGGCCGAGGACATCAGCGACGTCGAGCGGATACTCGCGCCACCTGCCCCGGCCCTCGCTGCGCCCAAGGTCGGCCGCAACGACCCCTGCCCATGCGGCTCGGGCAAGAAGTTCAAGAAGTGCTGCGCTGACCTATCCGCCGACGGCTAGAAACGGCGAAACCCGAGTCAGAACGGGCGATCTCACCATCAGCGGTGGGTGGGTAGAGGTCCTCCTACAGTGAGGACTGGGTCTCCCTGACTACGTGTCGTCGAACAGCAACTTCCAGCGGCAACCACCGTCTTGATCCGAGGACAGCGCTCCTTCCCACCGGAGAAGCCGGGGGAGATGAGGACGCTGTGAGATCAAACCAGCAGGAGCCAAGTTCGACCATCTAGGAGGTTCTCTTTGAGAAGGATCTACATGCCCTCTAACACCGTATCCCCAAGGCGACAGCGTGTAGCCACTCCGATGCAGTCTGCATCTGCGCGGATTCTGGGCTGTACACGGGCAAATGCAGCAGGGCCGGTCGACCCGAAAAGCGGCTCCCGGGAGCCCCGAGAAGAGCATTTCGCCCCGCTCTGGCCAGCAGCTTGAGGACAAAACTAGGCCGTTTTTGACCCGTATGCACCGAAGCGCTCAAGGGAGACATCATGGCGTCCAAGAACAAGACTTTCTGGCCGGATGACATCGCGGAGAAGGGGTGGGCACCGATAGCTCGCCCGCTCCTGAAGTACTGGTATCAGTTCGATCTCGATCTGGCCTGTTTCGCGACCCTTGTCTGGGTTCTGCGCTGGGGACCGCACGACAAGGCCGCGTGTAGCAGCATCCGCATCGTCCAGAGAGCGCTTGCCGAGGAGATGGGGGTAGCTCCTGGCACTCCGGGGAAGCATCTCAGAAGACTGGAGGCCGCCGGGCTCATCAGGATCATCCCCGACGGGCCGCGACGGCCTATCAACGTTGACATCACCCCGCTGTTTACGAAGCTCCGCGAGGCTGAGGCGCTCGGGAAGAAGATCGACTTCGAGAAGGACTTCGTGCGGAGGTCGACGGCCAATGGCTTTCATGTCTGCCCTTGTGGACGCGAGTGCCGTGGCTGCGGGCGACCGCAGGTCCAGATGTCACACGGCTGGGGAGTCGCCGAGTACGAACCACTGGACCAGGGTGAGGATCTCGACGACGGACTGGAGGAGCACGACCCGCCGGAGAACGACCCCGTCGAGAGGTTCTCCATAACTTCTGCGACGTGGCCCGTCGCCGACGCATGACTGTCATCCCGGATGTGCGACACCCCCCAAGCCACGGGGCTCCTACGTCGCCTACCAGGGCCGCCAGTTCGGCAACGGCATCGGGAGCCGTGCTGGTGGAACTGGAGGTGCTGCGGCGGGCTCAGGCGTCTCATGGTCATGGGGCGCGTCCATGGCAGTGGGATAGGTCGATTCGACCACTACGGCGACTGGACGGGAGGCAGGGCCCCGCTCCTGCGCCATCGCCGCATGGATGGCCTTCCACTCGTCCAGGGCATGTGCGACGACGGCTCTCTGACGCGCTAGAGCCTTCTCTGGACGTCTGGCCAGGGCAACCCAGTCCCGGAGCGTCCGGCTGGAGATCCGGACAGGGTGGTCGCGCACGAAGGCGTCCTGGGGCAAGCCGGACGCCTCCCACTGCGCGACCACGTCGAGCTTCTGCTGGATGGTGTAGCGGGGCATGACCTGTAGATTGCTGCCGGTCGGAAGGTGGATTCTGCCGGGTGGCGGAACATGCCGGAATCGACAGGCAACAGTCATCCACAGCCGACGCCGCAGCGACATCGACCAGACAGCCTCACCTGGAGGGTAGATTGCTCTCCTGCCCGAAAACCCCGCCTCGGCGTCCACGAAGAACCGTGACCCGTTCCCAACTTGGGTCGGCGGCTGTGGCCTGCCCGGAACCGACCCCTTGTGCCGCGCCCCTGAAGGGAGCCATCGGGCAGGTGACCAGCGGCCAGGGCGTCCGGCTCACACGAACGGCTGGTTCGCTCCAAGACGGCCAGCTTCGCGGTACTGGGACCCGGCCTCTCGTCCTGGGGGCTCGGTACCACAACGTGACTGGCTTCGGATCCGCCTCATGTTATGAGTACAACGCCCCTAATCTACTGGGAGATCCTTCGATTGACCCGCAGGCGACGCGAGAAACCGACGAACTAAGAGGGCTGGAATGAAGCCTCAGCGGCTCGCAAGTCCCCCCATCAACGAAGCACTCATCGACCTCCGTGCCGAACTGGCCCCGGGTACTGCCGTCGAGCGGCTTGCTGCGTTCCATGCCGGAGTCGCCTCGACATATCCTGAGTCCGAGAAGCGCGTGACCGTCAGCGGTTCATTTGAGGTCGGCCCGAGCGGACAGCCCAAGATTGATGTACCCCCACCCCAGCACGTCGGGTTCATGTGCTGGTCAAGCGACCGAGTGCAGGCCGTACAGGCGCGCTTGGACGGATTCACCCTGAATCGCCTTCGTCCCTACACTCACTGGGAGCAGTTCAGCGGAGAGGCAAAGGCGTGCTGGCCGGAGTACGTTCGGGTGGCATCGCCCACATCTGTGGTCCGTGTTGCGCTTCGCTACATCAACCGGATCGAGATCCCAGCGAAAGCCGAGTTTAGCAAGTACTTCAGAACTCTTCCGCAGTTGGCACCGGAACTCCCACAGTCGGTGGCGAACCTGCTCATGAGAGTGGTCCTGGGGGTCTCGACTGGCCGTGCCGTAGTTCTAACGATGGCATCGGAGACGGTGAACCCTGCCGGGAACAGTGGGAAGATTCCGGTGATTCTCGACATCGATGTCTTCCAGGAAGGCGACTTCAAGCCAGACGACCCGAAGATCTGGGACATCCTTGAGGAACTTCGCGAACTGAAGAACAGAGTATTCTTCGACAGCCTGACCGAAGAAGCGTTGGAGGTGTATCGGTGAATCTCAGCGTTGCAGTCGCGTACCCCCCCTTCACCTTTGCGAGCGCATGTCTTGGAGTCGGCACCGAGGCCGAGCGCATTCGAGCCAAGCTAGAGGCTGTTCGTCGCGACTGCGACGCATCGATGTCGGCCTCCGCAAGGACATTGGAGTCTCGATTCCAGGAGCTTCTTCGCAAGTGGGAAGACGAGACTAGTTACCTCTCGTCCATCGAGCGCATGGTGCTCCATCCCGCGTACCAGCGGATCATTGGAATGGGCAAGTCGGTGGTCCCCCTGCTGCTGCGGGAGATGGAGCTTCGGCCAACCCACCTACACTGGGCGTTGAATGCCATCACCGACGAAGACCCAGTCCGTCGCGAACATCATGGCCGAGTGGATCTCATCGCCCAGGATTGGATCGAGTGGGGTCGAGCCCAAGGGTATACGTGGTGAGTAGTCCGCATCTTGAGGCTGAGTTTCCAGGACTTCGACTCACCCGATACCAAGTAACGAGCCCCAGGACGCCACTCTACAACTGCATCGCCTGGGCTGCGGGCGACCAGAAGCGCTGGTGGTGGCCAACGCCTCCGAACTTCTGGCCACCCGGCGCGCCGAGTGAGTTGACTCTGGATGCCTTCATCGCGGCCTACGCGACCGTCGGTTTCAGTCCCTGCGGTGACGATGCCCTTGAGGATGGTGTGGACAAGGTTGCCATCTTCGTTAGTCCGCACGGGGAGCCGACTCATGCGGCGCGTCAACTCGCGAACGGGAGATGGACGAGCAAACTCGGCAAGGCGGAAGATATCGAACACGCCCTCCACGGCGTTGCAGGGGCAACCTACGGTCGAGTAGGGGCGATCCTTCGTAGGAAGGCCCCTTGACGGTACAAGTCGCTCCAGCATCGTCGGTCGATTCCCTGCGGGGTTGCCATGTGAAGGGATTCCGTCCCAGTACTCCGCTCCATTCCCACCCTATTCCCATCGCCACACGCTCCAGGCTGCCCGCACACCGATTCAGCGCAGCGGAACGACTGGGGGTACGGTCACGCGGGACCCACGGTGCGAGACTGAAAATCCCCGTGTCCCTGGTTCGATTCCGGGTCCAGGCACTTCTACAACTCGCGCCGACATCGGCCCTCCAGGACGCAAGTCCTGGGGGGCTATCTGCTTTTCGGGCGCCGGCG
>CAIVAR010000059.1 GCA_903904005.1 uncultured Anaeromyxobacter sp. | reverse complement strand
CACCGCTCGATTCGCTTCCCCAGCCGATCTACCCCGGCCGACAGCCTCCGCGTCCCCATGGCCCGTCCTCCCGTCCCTCGACAGGTCCGGACCCTACCCCGGTGCCGCCCCCCGACTCACGCACGCTTGCCGAAGGGACACTGGCGAAGGAGTTCGTCGTCCTCGGCAACCAGGACCTTCATGTTTCCCCCGGTCCCACAATTCCGACCCATCCGGGTCCCTGTCAAGTTCGGGGGAGGCGCCGACGCCGTCTAGAAGGTCCCGGTCTCACGGCCGCCTCACCCACCGCCGCCGGAAGGGCGCTGCGGATCTCGCACTGACCCGCGGCTCACCCGCGCAGGATCTCCTTCACCGCCTCCGGCGCCAACACCTTCCCGGCGGCCCGGACCTTCCCGTCGACCACCAGCGCAGGCGTGGTCATGACGCCGAACTTCATGATCTCGCGGATGTCCTCCACCTTCTCGACGGCCACCCCCAGGCCGAGATCGGCGACGGCCTTCTCGGCGTTGGCGGTGAGCTGCTTGCACTTCGCACAGCCGGTTCCGAGCACCTGGATCCTCACGATCTCCTCCTCCGTCACAGCACCGCGTTGAACATCCAGCCCACGAGCAGGATCCCGGTCGCCACCACGCCCTTCCCGACGCGGCCGTCGAAACCCAGCCGTTCCCGCTCGAAGCTCGCCTCCGCCCTCATCGATTCGTAGACCCACGGCTCCACGAAGCGCTCCAGCTTCATGCGGCCGAGGATGAAGCCGGCGGCGATGGCGATGGTGAGCCCGGTGACGAGGTAGAGCGCCGCGACCTTCCACCCGAACAGGCCGAACAGGAGCACGAGTGCGATCTCGTTCACCATGGGTGCCGAGATGAGGAAGGAGAGGGTCACGCCGAGCGGGATCCCGACCTCGACGAACCCGATGAAGAGCGGAACCGCCGAGCAGGAGCAGAAGGGCCGTGCGGCCGGTCCGGGGGGCGGTCGGGGTCATGTCGCCGTGTAGAGGAAGTAGATGCCGCCCGCGATGACGGCCACGCCGGCCACCCCGCGGACGACGGTCGCAGCGCGGGCGCCGGCCTTCCATCCGAGCCAGCGCTGCACGTTCTGGGCGGAGACGCCCGCCACCACGATGGCCGCACCGTGCCCCAGCCCGTAGACCAGGACGAGCAGGGCCCCGTAGGCGGCCGCCTCGGCGCCGGACCGGAAGGCGAGGGCGAGCAACGGGGCCATGAATGCGAAGGTGCACGGACCCAGAGCCGCGCCGAAGAGGAGTCCGAGCACGAGCGCCCCCCGGGGTCCGCGGCGCCCGGTACCGGCCGACGGGGTGGACCATGTCGGCAAGGGCAGGATTCCCAGGAGGTTGAGGCCGACGGCGAAGAACACGGCCGCGAGCGCATACGTGCCCCAGCGGCCAACGTCGCCCGCCATCCTGCCGGCCGCTGCGGTGAGAACACCGATGACCGCGATGCTCCCCAGCATCCCGGTCGCGAAGCTCGTGGAGATGAGGAGGGCGCGACGGCCGGTCGGAAACTCGGTGCCCCCGTTCATGTAGGCGACCACGAGGGGGATGCTCGACAGGTGGCACGGGCTCAGGACCACCGAGAGCACGCCCCACAGGAACGCCGCCGGAAGGGCGAGCGCCGCCGACGCCGCGAAGGCGTTCCCGAAGGCGGTGAGGATCTCGCCCATCGTCCGCCCGCTACAGTCGCACCCCGACGGCCTTCCACTGGGCGAGGATCTCGTCCTTGCCCATGAACCCCTGGTGGCGCGCCAGCTCCTTGCCATCCGGGCCGTAGAAGATCTGCGTGGGGATGATGCGGATCCCGTAGGCCTTCCCCGCGTCCGGGTCCTTCCAGACGTCGATGAACTGCACGTCCATCCGCCCCGCGTACTCGGCCTTCAACGCCTCGAGGATCGGCGCCATCGCCTTGCACGGGATGCACTTGCCCGCGCCCAGGTCGACCAGGCGGGGGATCTTCCGCGCCACGGCCTGCCCCGGTGCGCCCGCGACCGGACCGTCGGCGAAGGCGACCGCCGGGCAGGTGAGCCCGGCGACCGCGTACGCGCTCACCGCGACCATCGCCAGCGCGGACGACACCACCCTGCACGAGCTGCGCATGACCTTGGGAGCCCTCGGGACGAGAGGCTATTTATCGCATGTTTACGATAGAGGGGCCAGGCCTCACGCCCGGACGACCTTCACCTTGGTGTCGTAGAAGACGGCGCTCCCTCCGGTGAGGTCGGAGAGCGTGACGTTCTTCAGCACCGGGTCCACGCGCATCACCGCGTTGGCGCTGAACGGCGCCGCCCGACGCGCGTCTCCCTTGACCCGCTGCCCGTCGACGACCACGTCCCTCGCGCCGGAGGCCCAGTGCCCCCACCCGAGCGGGAAGGCCACGACGCCGGGGCGGATGCCCTGGATCACCTTGAGCGTCCCGACCACGGGAACGGGTGCGCCGTTCCTGGCGTCCATGACGCCGTCGGGGCTGCTCGCCGAGAGCACCCGGACCTTGTCGCCGGTCTTCAGCCTCCGGCTGTCGGCATCGGCCTTGTTCATCACCAGGTAGCCCTCGGACAGGAGGGCGGTGAGCCAGTAGTTGCTGATCCCGCGCGCCTTGGCCATCGAGATCTCCTTGTACGTGACGAGCTGGAGATCGTATCCGGCGTCCTCGATCGGCTGACCGGTCGACGAGAGGCCGGACGGGAAGTACGCGGCGTACCCCAGGTACGGCTTCCCGGTCATGGAGTTGATCGCTGTGGCGGTCTTCTCCTGGTAGAGGCCGAGCATGTTCCCGTACTTGTTGGCGACGAGGTCACCGGCGGGATAGGCCTTGGCGAAGTCCTGGTAGCGCCCGCCCCGGTTCAGGACGAACACCACCTTCTTCCACAGCGCCTCGCCGACGGTGGCCTTCCACTTGTCGGGGTCGAAGACGCTCCGGGGCAGGTGTCCCCGAGCGGTGAGGAAGATGCGCATCTCCTCGGCGTCGGCGTCCGGAACGGCGTCGCTCCCGTCCTCCTTCTCGCCCGCGGCGATGTTGGCCACTTGCCGGAGGTACAGGTGCTCGGGGCGCGTGTAGGCCTTGCCCTCGCCGAATCCGTTCGGGCCGAAGCCGGGCAGCGCCAGCTTCTCGGACAGTGCGAGCACGAGGGCCTCGAAGGAGAGCGGAATCTCCTCCCCGAACACCTTCGTGGTCGGCCATCCGGGGATGGCGATGGCCGGATTCCGGACGTTCTCCACCTTCCAGGGGACGGACGGGTGGGAACCGTGGAACTCCCACCGCTCGAGGAACGAGACGTCCGGGAAGACGTAGTCGGCGTACGTCGAGGTCTCGCCCACCAGGATGTCGGAGGTGATGACGAGCGGGATCTTCTTCGGGTCGGCCAGGATCGCGATCGCGGTCTGGTTGGCGGGCAGGCTGTAGGCCATCCCGGCCATGTACGTGAAGAGGATCTTGATCGGGTACGGATAGGCGTCGGCAGCCGAGGGCAGGTCCTCCTGGTACACGTCGGTCGCGAGCGGGAACCACGGCCGCTTCGCCGGGTACCCCGAGAAGAGGGTGCTCTTCTCGTAGGCGACGTTGGTGCGCAGCAGGTCGATCCCGACCGGCACCGACTTGCCGTTCGAGAGCTTCGCCAGCGGGAACGGCTGGCCCGGCTTGCCACCCGACTTGTCGTAGGTGGACAGCTTGATCATGCCGCCCTTGTGGTCGTGGTTTCCGATGAGGCTGTTGAGCGTGTACCAGGACAGGTTGTTGTAGAAGCCGTTCGTGTGCTGGGAGGGGCCGCGATGGATGTCGGCCACCGCCCGCGTTCCGTGGCTGGTGAACTCCCTCGCCAGGGCGAGGATGTCCTCCTCCGACACGCCCGCGATCTGGGCCCAGTCGGAGACCGGCTTCGACCGGGCGGCCTCGGCGATGAGCTGGAGACCGGTCTTCAGCTCCAACCCGTTCACCGTGGTGGCGACGAGGAGGTCACCCTGGACCGCCGGCGCCTTCTCGTCGACCGGATCGAAGAGGACCGGCTTCCCCTGGACGAGGACCACCGGCGGGTCGAAGAGGTACTTCGCGCCGCCCTTGCCCTTGGCGACGAAGGTCACCTCCTCGCTGCCGTCCTTGCCCTTCTTCACCTTCTTTTCGACGAGCCCCAGCTCGCTGCCCCGGACGAAGGCGCCGGGCTTGCCGTCCTTCAGCTTCACCAGCCAGCTGGAGTTGGTCCAGGAGCCTTCCTTGCCCGCGACCGCGGCCGCCTTGTTGGCGTTGGACAGGAACCCGACGTTGAACTTCTGGTTGTCGAAGATCCAGCGGATCATCCCGGCCGCGAAGGCCGCATCGGCTCCGGGTCGGATCGGCACCCATCGCCAGGCCTTCGAGGCGGCCTTGGAGCAGCGCGGATCGAGGACCGCGTACTTCATCTCGCCACGGGAGGCCCGTGTGGTCAGCTTGGGAGTCCGGAGCGGCGGACCGTAGTTGGCCTCGAAGACGTTGGCGCCGACGAAGATCACGAACTCGCTGTTGCCGATGTCTCCCTGCCAGTAGAACTTCTGGCCTCCGGAGAACTTCCCCTTGGCCGGGTCGAACTGCTCGCTCATGGCCTTGCCGGTGAAGTAGAGGCTTCCCTGGCAGACGGTCGTGTGGCCGTTGGCGTTCTGGGACCCGAACCCGTCCCGTGTGAAGCGCCGGGCCAGGTCGTCGCGGCCGCCCTTCATGCGCCCCCAGACGAAGGCGAACTGGTTGTTCTTCGGGCCCAGGTCCGGGTGCTCCGGGTCGATGAGCGCGCCGAGGTGCGCCTGGAACGTGACCTTGAACTGCTCGACCAGTTCCTTCTTCTTCGCCTTGTCCTTCTCGTCGTGGATCTTCCCGATCGCCTCGTTCATCGCCTTGGCGACCTTGGCATCCTTGACCGTGCGGAGGGCCTGGAAACCGTCCACCTTGCCCTCGCCGAAAAGGTCGCCGCCGACCACGACCTCCTCGATCGCCTTCTCGAACGGGAGGGTGATCCACTCCCCTCCGCCGCGTGGCGTCCCCGGCTTGCGCTTCAGGACGCTCATGATGCGGTACGGGTCGTAGGCAGTCTGCAGCCCGGCCTGCCCCTTGGGGCAGATGGCCCCCTCGACGCGCGCCATCTCCTTCACCGGCGTGGCATAGGCCGGGTGCGGCCAGAGGGTCAGCGGGCTGTAGGGGTTGCCGTCGATCTTCGCCGCCACGCCGTCCTGGAGCTTCACCTTGATCCCGCAGCCCGTGTTGCACTGCAGGCAGACCGTGTAGATGAGGTTCTCCGGGAGCGTCTCGAAGAAGACGCCTTCCTTCCCCTTGAGGGCCTCTCCGATGGCCCGGGCCGCCGTGGGGCAGCCTCCCAGGAAGGCCGCGGTCCCACCCGCCGCCGCGGAGATCTTCAGGAAGTTCCGCCGGGTGATGTCGCCACACTGCAGCCGCTGCTGGGCTCGGTTAGGCTTCTGGGTCTTCATCTCAGGCAACCTCCTCGCCGCGCAGGGGCAGGCGATCCTTGCCGATCAGGAACGCCAGCATCACGAACCCCGTGATGCCGAGCGTGACCCCCCATTCCAGGAGGCTCGGGAAATACGTGAACTGGAGCCGCGGGCCCGAGAAGGCGCGCGTCAGCGCGGCGAGCTCGGGGACGGCCAGGGCGGGCAGGACGAAGTTCACCCGCGCCACCGCCAGGCCGAGCAGGACGAGTACGCCCATCCAGCCCGCGGTCTTTCCGGACGCGGCGCGGGGCATCGCCAGCACGGCGACGGGAATCAGCGTGCCCACCAGGATCTGGAGGATCCAGAAGACCCACCAGTAGGTCCCGAAGAGCAGGAGTTCCACGGCCGCCACGTTCTCGGGGACGTTTCCGTACAGGCTCTGCGAGAAGAAGGCCCACAGGAAGTACAGCTTCACACCCGCGAAGACGTCGGTGGCGATCCCCAGCACGCGGATCTGGCTGGCTCGACGCGGGTCGTCCGGAGAGCCCAGGAGACCGATCACCACGAGCAGCGCCGCCACCCCGGATGTCGCGGAGAAGAACGGGAACTGAACCGGCAGGAGGCCGACGTGCCAGAACGGACGGCTCGCCTCGACGCCGAGCAACGCGCCCACCGCTCCGCTGATGAAGATGGAGACGGCCAGCCCGACGATCATGGCCACCCGGAGCTGGGGCGACCCGGGTTTCTTGATCGCCAGGTACAGGGTGGTGACGAGGATCACCCCGAAGATCGAGTAACCCCAGACCATCTGGGTCATGACCGATCCGAAGTGGGGCTCGAGGAAGACCTTCCAGATGCGCCCGAGGTGGCCGAGATCCACCCAGATGGAGAGCAGCCCGCCGCCCAGGCTGGTGATCGCCGTCCACAGGGCGATGCGCCCCGTGCCCTTGAACGTGTCGACGCGGAAGAGGAGGTCGAGACTGGCCACCATGAAGGACCCGGCGGCCACCCCGGCGAAGAAGAGGTACATGGCCACCCACAGCCCCCACACGACGTAGGAACCGTACGCCGCCAGGCGGTGACCGGTGGCGAAACGGACGCCGAGGGCCACGAGGCCCAGCACGGCGAGGAGGATGGAGAGCTGGTAGACGGAGCGCTTGGTGTTCACGGTCGTCCCCTTCTTTCAGACCAGGTAGATGACCCGCGGCTCGGTGCCGAGGTCTTCCTTGAGGCGCGTGGCGTTCGGACTGCCCTCGAGCCGGGCCACGGTGCTCCCGGCGTCGTTGGCGTCTCCGAAGTAGGTGGCACGTCCGATACAGGTGGAGACGCAAGCGGGCAGCATTCCCTGGGCGAGCCGGTGGAGGCAGAAGTGGCACTTCCGGACGTTGCCCACCGGGGAGTCGTCCCCCTTGCGCGGCCAGGACCGGCCGTACTCGAAGCTCGCGGACCGCTCCATGGCGCCGGCGCGCGCCTGGCCGACCATGGCGGGAAGCCCCTCGGGCGTGCCGTCGGTGTAGGCCTCGCCGAAGTCGAAGGTCCTGGCGCCGTAGGGGCAGGCGGTCACGCAGTAGCGGCACCCGATGCACTGCTTGTAGTCGATGGTGACCACGCCCTCGGCGCCCTTCTCGGTGGCCCCGACCGGACAGACGTTGGTGCAGGGCGGCCTGTCGCACTGCATGCAGGGGCGCGGGAGGAACTTGCGGCTCACGCGGGGATACGTTCCGACCTCATCCTCGAGCACGGGCCGGTACACCACCCCGGGAGGCAGCTTGTTCTCGGCGACGCAACTGATCGTGCAGGCGTAGCAACCCACGCACTTCCTCTGGTCGATGACCATCAGCCAGCGGCGTTCCTTGGCTGGCCGCTTGATGGCCCGCGCCAGCTCTTCCTGCATCGAGATGATGATGTCCTTGTCCATCGATCCCTCTCCGATCGCACCGCGTTCCGTACCCGCCAGCGGCGGCCAGGAGAAGACGGCTGCAAGAAGCGGCCCACGACAGGCGTGATCGAGGAGAGGCCCTCCCGGAGCGCTTTGCTCCGGTCGCCCATTTCGAGACCGAAACCCACGACCACCCGGAGCACCCGGGGCGCGTTACCGAAACGGAACGCCGGCGGCTCGCGCGGGTACCGATCGGGTCGTTCCGGTGGCCGCAATCCCCTGTAGCATGTCGGGGATGCCGACCCTCCGCTCGGCCGGACTGCTTCTCTGCGCCCTCGCACCGGGCCTGGCCGGATGCCCCTCGACGCAGTTTCCCGAGGTCCCGGTCGAGATGCTGGCTCCTGGTGCCCCGTCTCCTCCCCCCCGCGACCAGCCGGCGACCCCGGTGCTGCGATTCTCCGTGGCCGCGATGCAGTCACCCCGGGATACCCACGCCGCCTACTCGCACTTCTTCGACCGGATGGGGCGCATGCTCGGGGTCGAGATCCGTTTCATCCAGCGGCGCACCTACGCCGAGGTGAACGACCTCCTCGTCGACGGCCAGATCGACGCCGCCCTGGTCTGCACCGGGGGGTACCTCGACCTGCGGCGGCGCGTCGGCCAGGAGGCCGAGGTCCTCGCCGTGCCGGTCATCGGCGGGCGCTCCACCTACCAGTCCCTGGTCATCGTTCCGGCTTCCAGCTCCGCGAGCGGGCTCCGGGACCTTGCCGGGAAGCGGTTCGCCTTCACCGACGAGCTTTCCCTCTCCGGGTACACCTACGCGGCCGGGCTGGTGAAGGAACTGGGAAGCGAACCCGGGACCTTCTTCGGCTCCACGCTCTTCACCCGCAGCCACGACCGCTCCATCGAGGCCGTCGCGAACGGCCTCGTCGACGGCGCCGCCGTCGACAGCCTCGTCTACGAGGCGCTCGCCACCAAGAAGGGCGATCCCACCTCCCGGACGCGGGTGATCCACCGATCCCCGCCGTTCGGCGTCATGCCGATCGTCGCGTCGCGTCGGCTCCCCGCCGAGACCCGGGAGAGACTGAGGGCCGTGCTCCTCGAGCTGCACCGGGACCCGGAGGCCGCGGCCGCCCTGCGGACCGTCCGGATCGAACGCTTCACGCTCCCGGAGCCGCACCTGTACGACTCGGCGGCGGCCGTGGCGGAAGCGTCCCGATGAACGGGTGGAGGCGATGGCTGCAGCGGCGTCCGCTCTGGACGAAGCTGGCCGCCTTCGCCGCCCTCGGCGTGATCCTCACGCACGCCGCCCACCTCGTCTTCGCGAACCAGATCTCGAGCAGGGCCCTGGCCCAGGAGCAGGACAACCTCGGCAGGACCATCGCCCGGATGGTGGCTCACCAGGCTGCGGACGCCGTCCTCGTGGACGACGTGGTCACGCTCCACGAGCTCGTCTCGAACGTGGCGACCGGCGAGGGCATCGCCTACTGCTTCATCGCGCGCAACGGGCGGGTGATCGCGAGCTCCATCCCCGGACCGACGCCACCCGGCCTGGTGGCGCTATCCCACCCGGAGGGGAGATCCGTGGTGGCCTCCGGAGGCGACGCCCGGTACCTCGACATCAGCGAACCGATCCTCGGTGGCGCGGCCGGCGAGGTGCGGCTGGGCATGGACCTGGCGCCGCTCGCCGCCACGCGGCGGAAGCTGGCGGTCCTCCTGGGCTCCCTTGCACTGGTGGTGATCCTGGTCGGCGTGGGGGCGGCCCTCGTCGTGGGGCGAGGCATCGCCCGTCCCCTGGGAGACCTGCTCGACGCCGCCGACCGCTTCGACCCGGCAGCCGAGGCGCGCCCCGTGGTGGCGCGGGGCGGGCTCGAGATCGCCCGCCTCGCCGATCGATTCAACCTGATGATGCAGCGGCTCGGCGCCGCGCACGAGGAGCAGGCGCAGGCCCGCCAGAAGGCCATCGCGACCGAACGCCTGGTGGCCCTGGGCTCGCTGGTCGCCGGCGTGGCCCACGAGGTGAACAACCCCATCGCCGGGATGAAGACCTGCCTTCGACGCCTCCGGACCGAGGAGCTCTCCCCGGAGACGCGGGAGGAGTACCTGGAGCTCCTCGAGGAGGGGGTCCGGCGGGTCGAGAACGTGATGAGCCGACTCCTCGACTTCGCACGGCCGCGATCGACCAGCCTCGTCCCGGTCGGGCTCGCCGAGGTCGTGCGCGAGGGCACGGTGCTCCTTCCCTCGCTGCTCCACAAGCGACGGATCATCCTGAGGGAGCTTTCCGACGGAACGGCGGATTGCCGGGTGCTCGCCGACCGGAGGCAGATCGCGCAGGCGCTCCTCAACCTGGTCCTCAACGCGGCGTACGTCACTCCCGAGGGAGGCGAGATCCGCATCCGCCTGCGCCGGAAGGCTGGCCGGTGCGGCATCTCGGTGGAGGACGACGGGCCGGGCATCCCGGCGCCGATCCGTTCCCGCATCCTCGACCCGTTCTTCAGCACCAAGCCGGAGGGGGAGGGAACCGGCCTCGGCCTGTCGGTCACCCGCACCATCGTCGAGGCGCACGGGGGGGAGCTCGGGTTCGAGTTCCCGGAGCGTGGAACGGTGGCGACCCTCTGGCTGCGCCCGTCGCCGGAGGACGCCCGTCCTCGCGCCTGAGGGCGCGCCCGCTACTCCTCGGGCTCCGTCCCGACACGCGTTCGTTCCCAGAGGCTCTTGCGGGAGATCCCCAGCAGTTCGGCCGCCCGTCCGCGATGGCCTTCGACCCGGGCCAGCGCCCTGCGGATGTACTGCTGCTCGAACTGCTCCACCGCCTTGGCGAGGGGCTGGATCCCCTCGTGGGTGGCCTCGTCTCCGGGCCTTCCTCCCCCCAGCGCAGGGGGAAGGTGGCAGAGCCGGATGACGTCGCCCTGGGACATGGCCACCGCGCGCTCGAGCGCGTGAAGGAGCTCGCGCACGTTCCCGGGGAAGTCGTGGGTCGCGAGCGCCGCGACGGCCGCGGGGTCGAGCGCCGGGACGGGGCGGCCCTGCCGGGCCGAGATCTCCGCCAGGAAGTCCCGCACCAGGACCGGGATGTCCGCCCTCCGGTCCCGCAGCGGAGGCGTGGTGATGTCGATGACGTTGAGGCGGAAGAAGAGGTCCTTGCGGAACGTCCCCTTCTCCATCTCGGCCTGGAGGTCGCGGTTCGTCGCCGAGATGACCCGCACGTCCACCCGGGTGGCACGGCTCGAGCCCACCGGCTCGAAGGACCCGGACTCGAGGACCCGGAGGAGCTTCGCCTGGCTCGCCGGGCTGAGTTCGGCCACCTCGTCGAGGAAGATGGTGCCGCCGTTGGCCGCCTCGAACCGCCCGGTCCGTCGCCGATCGGCGCCCGTGAACGCACCCTTCTCGTGACCGAAGAGCTCGGCCTCGAAGAGCGACTCGGGGATGGCGGCGCAGTTGACGGCCACGAAGGGCTTCGAGGCCCGACGGCTGCGCTCGTGGATGACCCGGGCGCAGAGGTCCTTTCCGGTGCCGGTCTCTCCCGTCAGGACGACGCTCACGTCGGAGACCGCGGCCGCCTCCACCGAATCGAGGAGGCGCCGCACGGCCGCCGAGATGCCGCGGATGGGATGCCTGGGCTGCTGATCGGAAGCGCCGCCCACCTCCATCTGCCTGCGGAACTCGAGCTCCTGTCGCACCCGCCCGATGCGCAGCACCAGTTCCTCGATCTCGAAGGGCTTCACGATGTAGTCGCGTGCGCCCTCGCGCATCACCGTCACGGCGACGTCGGCGTCGGCGAAGGCGGTCATCAGCAGCACGGCAACGTCCGGCTGGGTCTGTCGGATGCTCCGGAACAGCGAGAGGCCGTCGAGACCGGGGAGCCGGATGTCGGTGAGGACGATGTCGTAGGCCTCGCTCGCCACGGCGCGAAGCGCCGCGCCTCCGTCCGAGCACTCGGTCACGGAGTAGCCCCCGGCGCGGAGTGCGTCCCGGACCGGGATCCGGACGATCCGATCGTCCTCGATGAGGAGCAGCTTCATTCGTCGGCGAAGTCTAGCAGGCAAGTGGTCCCGAAACTGCATGCCTGATCCCCGTCTTGGCTCTCCTGGCTCCCCCGCTGGCAAGGCCCGCCCCCGGCGCCGCGAGGCCGCTGGATGGCCTCCGGCGTCCGCTGCGCGACCTCCGCATCTCGGTGACGGACCGCTGCAACTTTCGTTGCGTCTACTGCATGCCCCGGGAGGCCTTCGGCCGCAACCACCGGTTCCTCGGACGGGAGCGGCTCCTCACCTTCGAGGAGATCGCCCGGCTGGCACGGATCTTCGTCTCGCTGGGAGTCCGGAAGGTCCGGCTCACCGGCGGGGAACCCCTCCTCCGCCGGGGCATCGAGGATCTGGTGGAAATGCTGGCGTGCATTCCCGGACTGGACCTCACCCTGACGACGAACGGCTCCCTCCTGGCCGGAAAGGCTCGCGCGCTGGTGGCGGCGGGCCTTCGCCGGGCGACGGTGAGCCTGGACGCGATGGACGACCGGTCATTCCGGGCCATGAACGGAGGCTGCTGCTCCGCAGACCGGGTGCTCTCCGGGATCGAGGCGGCCTCCCGGGCGGGCATGACCCCGGTGAAGGTCAACGTCGTGGTGAAGCGGGGCGTGAACGAGGGGTCGATCCTGCCGATCGCCCGCCACTTCCGTGGCAAGGGGCAGATCGTGCGGTTCATCGAGTACATGGACGTCGGCGGCTCGAACGGCTGGCGCCTCGACGAGGTGGTCTCCGCGAGCGAGATCCTTGCGATGATCACCGCGGAGCTGCCTCTGGAGCCGGTCGCCCCGAACTCCGTCGGGGAGGTGGCGACGCGCTGGCGCTACCGGGACGGGGCGGGCGAGATCGGCATCATCGCCTCGGTGACCCAGCCGTTCTGCCAGGACTGCAACCGCGTCCGGCTCTCCGCCGATGGCCAGCTCTACACCTGTCTCTTCGCCAGGGCCGGGTACGACCTGCGCGGGCTCCTCCGTTCCGGCGCGGGCGACGACGTCCTGTCGGAGGCGATCTCGAGGACGTGGAGCACGCGGGAGGACCGGTACTCCGAGATCCGTTCGGAGCGCACGCGGGATCTCCCCCGGGTCGACATGTCCTACATCGGGGGATGACCCGGCAGCCCGGCTCCCGGGAACCGTCCGGGCATCGGAATCCAGGGCAAGGCCCCTGGATTCCGACACCCTTTCGCCGCTCCCGCCGGAGCGTCCGTCGCTGCTAGAAGACGACCTGCGAGTTGATGGAGAACTGCCCCTGGGAGTAGTTGGTCGCGTTGTAGAAGAAGCTGGTCGACCGGGCGTACTCCGCGGAGAAGCGCCAGTTCTTGCCGGCGTAGCCGATGAGGCCGGTGGCCCAGGTGAAGTTCTGGAGGCGGGTGCCGTTGGCGGCGAGCAGCGTGCCGACGT
>CAIVAR010000058.1 GCA_903904005.1 uncultured Anaeromyxobacter sp. | reverse complement strand
GGGGGCGGGGCGCGGGGGGGCGGCGGGCGTCGGACGGGGGGCGGGCGTCGGGACAGGCTTCGCCTCGACGGGCGCCTCCTTCGGCGGGGTTCTCCCCCCGGCCTTCCGATCGCGGATCATCCGGGCCAGGGCATCGCCCAGCGCCCCGAGGAGTGGGAAGAGGGCGCCGAGGTGGCCCGAGGAGACGGGCGCGTCGTCGTTGTCCGCGTAGATCACGCAGGCGGCGCGCTCGCCGATCCAGACCGGGGCCACCAGCACGGTGCGGGGACCGGTCCGGCCGAGCGCGGCGAGCACCGAGTCGGTCACCGGATCGGAGGGCGGGGGGCCGAGGTACGGGGCGCGGGTCTCGAGCGGCTTTCCGAAGAGGCCGGGCGCGTTCAGGTCCACCACGATGGAGCGGCAGAGTTCCCGTGCCCGCGGGTCGATCCCCAGCGCGTCGTGCCCGCCGAGGACGTCGCGACGGACCGTGAAGGCGGCGGCGAAGGAGAACCGGTCGCGGGCGGCGCGCAGGGCGACGCGGATGGCCTCGTCGGGGTCGGCGGCGGCGGCCATCGCCTCGCTGGCCTGGGCGGGGGTCCAGCCCGGGGCCCGCGCGGCGCCGGGGTCGGTCGCTCCGGCGCCGGGGTCGGTCGCTCCGGCGTCGGGTCCGGCGTCCGGAGCGAGGCCGGGGGGGCCGGTGAGCGCTTCGAGCCGTCCGGGGAGCGGCGTTCCGTAGAGCTCGCGGACGAGCGCCCGGACCCGCCACTCCGGGGCCACGTGGGCGCGGAGGTGGAGCGAGAGCAGGATGCCGATCTCCCCCAGCAGGTCCCGGTCGGGCGGGTAGGTCATCACCACCGAGAGCTCCCGGCCGTCGAGGGCGAACGGGGCGATGGCGTGGCGCTCGGCGACCTTGGCGGGGAAGACGCGCCGGGCCCGGGGATCGGGTGCGGTGAAGGCCGACTCGGGGGGCTGGGGCATCCCGCTCACCCGCGAGAGCGCCTCGGCCAGGCGGGGCGCGGGAACGAGGCGCAGCTCGAGGAGGACGCTGTCCAGCGCGCCGCCGGTCCGGGCCACGCGCTCCGCCGCGTGCCCGGCGTCCTTGGCGCCGATGAGCCCCTCTTCGACGAGGTGGGCGAGCAGCGGGTCGTTCATGCGCCTCTCCCTGCCGGAACGGCCAGGACGACCCAGGTCCCGGCGCCGATGTCGTGGGCGCCCCGTCCACTCCGCGTGAAGAGCGCGAGCAGCACGCCGATGCCCAGGGCGGCGGCGGAGAGGAGCCCCAGGCCGGCCCGGATCGCGGACCGGCCCGGCGAGGGGCGGCGACCGTCGGGTCCCACGCACCGGATCCCGGCGGCGCCCATGCCCGGCGTCGCGCCGGTGAGTGCGATCCCCAGCCACTGGTAGGCGAAGGCGAGCAGGGCCACGGCGAGGATCGCGGGCACGAGGATGTCGCGCCCCTGCTCGAGACCGCCCGGGACCAGGACCGGCCCGAGCACGGGGAGCAGCATGGCCGCCGACGCGGCGCCGAGCAGCGCGCCGTCGACCGCCCAGGAGGCGATCCGCCGCCAGGCCGGCGCCCGCATCCGGTGGACCTCGACGGCCTCGACGGCCATGTCGATCTCGAGGTCGGCGGGGGCCGGGATGGTGGCCCGGGGGCGCGGGCGGGGCGGGGCACGCGGGGGGACGCGCGGGCTGACCGGGGTGGCCTCGGCGGGCGGCTCCATCTCCCAGTCCACCGGGACCGGGCGCAGCGACTCCCAGGCAGGCTCCTGCTCCCGTCGGGAGGTGCGGCGGTCGAGGGGCATCGACGTGTCGAGCGACACGCCCACCACCTCGTCGCCGAGGGCGATGGGTGCGCCGCAACCCGAGCAGCGGATGGCGGCCTCGCCGTTCTCCGTCCGGCAGCGGGGGCATTGCACGCCTCGAAGAAGTACCGGCGCACCCGGGCGGGGTCAAGCCGGCGTCCGGGGATATCGGGTGCTATCCCAGATCGCCGGCGAGGTGCTGCAGGAGCGCAGCTGCCGCGACGGCCGCGGTCTCGGCCCGGAGGACGCGCGGCCCGAGGGTGGCGAGCCCGCATCCGGAGGCGAGGCAGGCCTCCACTTCACGATCGGTGAGGCCACCCTCCGGGCCGACGACGGCCAGGATCCCGGGGGATCCCGGATGGACCAGCCCGGCCAGGGGCGACCCCGCCCCGGCGTGGAAGACCACCCGCTCGAAGCCGGTCGGGGCCTCGAGCGCGGCGGCGAGCGATCCGGGCACGGCCACCTCCGGGACGTCGGCCCGGCCGCACTGCCGGGCGGCCTCCTCGGCGATCCGACGCCAGCGCCGGGCCCGCTCCGCGGCCCGGTCGGGCTCGAGCCGAACCACCGAGCGCTCGGCCTGCCAGGGAACCAGCCGGGAGACGCCGAGCTCGGTCGCCTTCTGGACGATCCACTCCCCCTTCTCCCCCCGGGCGAGCGCGAAGGCGAGCCACACGGTGGCGCCCGGACGCGGCGCGGGCCGGCGCTCCCCCAGCCGCAGCTCGCTCCCGGTGAAGGTGGCGTCCCAGGCGCTTCCGGCCCCGTCGAACACCTCCACCGGCGCCCCGGCCTCGAGCCGCAGGACGTCGGCGAGGTAGTGGAGCGACGCCGCGTCGGGCCGGGCCACGGCGCCCTCGATCCGGTCGGGCGGGACGTGCAGGCGGCGCCGGCTCACCGCCCCTCCGGGCGGCTGAAGCGGAGCAGCGACCACTCCCCGCGCCGATCGCCGGGCAGCGGGGCCAGCCCCTCGGCGAGGAAGGCTCCCGCGACCTCCGTCTCCTGGGGGACGAGCACCCCGGCCAGGACCACCTCGCCGCCCGGCGCCGTCCGCCGCGCCAGGTCGGGCGCCAGCTCCACGAGCACGTTCGCGAGGATGTTCGCGACGACGAGGTCGAAGGTGCCGGGGATGGCCGATGGCGGTTCCCCGGTGAGTTCCAGGGCGGTGCCGTTGCGGGCGGCGTTCTCGGCCGCCACCGCGACCGCCACCGGGTCGTTGTCGTTCGCCGCCACCCTCCCCGCCCCCAGCTTGCGGGCCGCGATGGCGAGGAGCCCCGACCCGGTGCCCACGTCGAGCACCGAGGCGCCGGGGCGGCGCGCCAGGAAGGCGTCGATGGCCGACAGGCAGAGCGAGGTGGTGGCGTGGGTGCCGGTGCCGAAAGCCATGCCCGGGTCGAGCACCACCTCGGCGGCGCCGGGAGGGGGTGCGACGTCGATCCAGGAGGGGCGGAGGAAGAGCCGCCCCACCGAGATGGGCCCGAGCCCCTTCTTCCACTCCTCGCCCCAGTCGCGGTCGGGGATCTCGGCGAGGTCGGCGGGGATGTCGAGCGCGGCTGCGGCGGCGCGCGCGCCCTCTTCGTCGGCGAAGAAGCCGATGAGCAGCACGCGACCCGCCCCCGGCTGGCGCTCCCCGGGCATGGGGGCGAGCCCGGCCTCCCGCTCCTCGACCCCGGCGGCGCCGTTCTCGAAGAGGAGCGCGGTGCAGGCGTCGGCCTCTGCGGCGGGGAGCTCGGCGGTGAGGGACCAGGTGGCCATCCGGCGGAAAGTTAGCATAGCATCCGCGCCGGTGCTCCCCCTCCCCTTCGGCATCTACGTTCACTTTCCGTGGTGCAGCTTCCGCTGCCCGTACTGCGACTTCGCGGTCACCACCTCCCGGCCGATCCCGGGTGAACGCTACGCCACGGCGGTGGTGGAGGAGATCCGCCGGCGCGCCCCGGCCTTCTCCGGTCGGCGCTGCGCCACCCTCTTCCTGGGCGGCGGGACGCCGTCGCTCTGGGAGCCCGCCGCCATGGCCCGGGTGGTCGAGGCGGCGCGCGCGCTGGGCCTGGCGCCGGGGGCCGAGGTGACGCTGGAGGCGAACCCGGAGTCGGCCGACACGGCCCGTGCCGAGGCCTGGCGCCGGGCCGGCGTGAACCGTGTGTCGATCGGGGTGCAGTCCTTCGACCCGGGCGTGCTCCACAAGCTGGGGCGGCGGCACGGGACGGCCGACGCGGAGCGGGCCATCCGCGAGGTGGCCGCGGTCATCCCCAACGTCTCGGTGGACCTCATCCACGGTGGGCGGCGGTCGTCTGCGGAGACGGCGCGTGCCGACGCGGAGCGGCTCGTCGCGCTGCCCGTGACCCACGTGTCCTCGTACGCCCTCACCCTCGACGCCGAGGTCCTCGCCGAGGACGTCCCGTTCGCCCGCCTGGCGCGCCAGGGGAAGCTCACCTTCCCGGAGGACGACGAGGTGCTCGCGCAGGGGCGGGCCGTGGCCGAGGTGCTCGCCGGCGCCGGGTTCCGCCGCTACGAGATCTCCAACTTCGCCCGGCCCGGGTTCGAGTCCCGTCACAACCTCCTCTACTGGCGGTCGGAGGACTACCTGGGTGCCGGCGCCGGCGCGGTGGGGTGCGTGCGGAGCGGCGGCGGCGCGGTGCGCTGGACGAACCACCGGGAGGTGGAGCCGTGGCTCGCGGCCGTCGACGCGGGGGAGCTGCCCAGCGCGTCGGAGGAGCAGCTCGGGCCATCCGAGCTCGCCAACGAGCGGATCATGCTCTCGCTCCGCACCGCGCAGGGGCTCGACGCAGCGGTCCTCGGCCCGGCGCGGCGCGCCGAGGTGGAGGCGCTCGTGCGGGCGGGCCTGGCCGAGCTGGAAGGCGGCCGGCTCCGGCTCACCGCTGCGGGCATGGACGTGCACAGCGCGGTGGCGGAGCGGCTCTTCGAGACGGGGTGACGCCACCCACACGTCAGCCCTTTGGCTTCGGCGGGGCCGGGGCCCCCGCGCAGTGCTTCTCGATCACCTGCTGACGCTCCAGGTAGGGGGCCTTTCCGCCGCCGTGCTCGCCCGTCGCGAGGTCGACGGCGCGCTGGATGGCCGCCCGCGCCTCCTTGCACTGCCCCAGGCTCGCCTGGACCACGGCCCACGCGTCGACGACCAGCGGCTCCCAGGGGGCGAGCTTCACGGCGCGGGCGGCGACGGCGACCGCGCGCCCGTCGTCTCCCTGGCCGAGCAGCGCCCAGGTGAGGTCGCTCAGGACCATGACGTCGTCGGGAGGGGCGGACGCGAGCTTCTCGATGGCCTCCTTCCGGAGGGACTGGTTCGCCGGTGCCTCGCCTGCCGATGCGAGCACGAGGTACCAGCCTCGCCAGTCGCCCGGGCTCGCCTTCACCGCCCTGGCGGCGAGGGAGAAGGTCTCCGGCGAGGCGCCGTCCAGCGCGAGCAGCCGCCAGACCGGGAGGCCGGAGGGGTCGAGCTTCAGGGAAGCCGCCTTCTCCGCCGCCGCGCGCCGGGGACCGGCCGCGGGGTCCACCTGGAACGGGTTCATCACCATCTCGGCGTACGTCGCCCGCACCTCGGCACACGCCATGGGGCGGGACGTGAGGGTGAGCTTGGGCTCGTCGAACGGGACCTTCGCCACCCCGTACCGACCCGATCGGCTGTAGTCGCGAAGCACCGTGTCGAATGCGTCCATCGCCTTGGCGCTGGCCGGGTCGAGATCCGGGAAGGAGGCCTTCCATGCGGCTGCGGGATCTTCCGCGCGCGCGAGCCGCCGCTGGAAGTCGGCGAAGGCGTCGGCCCGGCTGTTCATGAGGTGATGAACGAGCCACCAGGCCGACTGGTAGCAGGGAACCTCCCGTGCTCCCCCGCAGGCCCAGGAGAGGACCTCGCTCGCGGAGACCTTCTCCTGCCATTTCCACGGCGGCGGAGGCTTCCCGAGCACGGCCACGGGCCTGTCGCCGGCCTCGTTGACCTCCACGGCGGCGAGGAACTCGGCCATCCCCTCGGAGAACCACCGGGGCTGCCGGGGGAAGGCATGGGCCATGAGCTGGTGGGCCATCTCGTGCTGGAGCGTGTGGAGCGAAGGGGAGTAGGGGAGGAACTTGCGGGTGGCGACGATGCGGCTCCGCCCCAGGTAGACCTGGAAGAACCCGCCGAGCATCTCGTCCGACTCCTTGCGGCCGGTGAGGTCGGCCATCTCCTCGTCGTCCCGGAGGATCACCACCTCGGTGACGCCCGGCGCCTCCAGCTTGCCGCCGAAGGCGGACCTCACCGTGGCGACCCGGAGCCGCTCCAGGTGCTGGGCCGCGTCCCTGGCGACGCGGTCGCCGGCGTCGGTCCGGACGAGGAAATGGGGACTCGCCACCTCGACCCAGGCGGGGGCCTCCGGGTCCGGGCAGGCGACGATCTCGGCCCTGGCGATGACGGGAACGACCGACAGGAGGTGAAGGGCGACCAGGAGGTGTCGGCTCATGGGAAGTTGACCCTATGTCACATCCAGCGGCATGCGAAGAGCGGAGGTGCGGGATCCGCGCACCCCTCGAGAAGGGGTGTTACGGTGTGCAAGCCGAGATCTTGGCGCCCACCGCGTCCACGGAGGAACCGAATGAAGACCATCGGACTCGTCGCCGGAGCGATTGCCATCGTCATGAGCGGCTGCGTGACCGCCAGCCCGGGGGAGCCGGTGGGCAAGGTGAACTTCGGCTCCATCAGCACGGTCGGGGCGCAGGTCGCGTTCGACCACGGCTGCCCCCTGGAGCGCATCCGGATCATCCGCAGCGAGGGCTCCACGGTCGACCTGGACGTCTGTGGGATCGTCAGGCGCTACAAGTCCGTCGCGAGTGGAGCGCCGGCCGGACCCGCGTACACCTGGCTGGACGTCACCGGCTCGTACCCGGCGAGCGTGCTGCCGGCACCGCTGCCGCCCGCCGCGGGGAAGTGACCGACGGGGCGCACCGCGCCCACCCTCGACGTCAGCTCCGGATCCAGCGCTCCGTGACCAGGTAGTTCTCGATCGCGGCGAGGTCCAGGAAGCCGCGGACGTCGACGAACACGCGGAGCATGCTGGGGACCATCCGCAGCCAGCCGCCGAAGAACGCCACGGGGTCGAGAAGCTCGCTGCGGCTGCGGAACTGCTCCTCGACGATCCCGCAGAGCGGCGGGGACCCGGGCAGGACCGGCGCCGCGACGACGTTGCGCACGTAGTTCCACAGCGGGTGAATCTGGAGCGCGAGCGGCGAGTGGCCGTCGTGCCACCGCCGCAGGAACTCGGCGTCGGTCAGGCCGGCCCGTCGGTGCAGCAGGGTGAGCATGCTTCCGCCCGGCGTGTCGCGCCCGTCGGGCCAGTCGTGGCGGTATTCCCGCGGCACCGACTCGTCGACGCGGTAGCCCTCCACGGCGCCCTCGGACTCCAGGATCGGATTCCAGCGGGGCGCGGCCGCCCCGGGCTCCCCGTCGTCCCACAGCGACACCAGGAGGAGGCGATCCCGGCGGAAGGGCATCACCGAGAGCCGGGGCGGTTCCTCGGCGGTGAAGGTGAGCTTCAGCCGCGCCGGGCCGCAAGCGAGGAGGCGGGCGCCCGTGGCGAGTGCCCGATCCCGGAACGCCTCCACGCTCTCGGAGGCTGGCGCGCGAAGCAGGTACTGGAGCTTGACCATCGACACCCTACTTCGCCTCGCCCAGATCGATCGGCAACGCCTGAGCCTCGTCCACCGCAGCGGCGAAGCGGGCGAACTCGGGGTACGCGTCGACGGGGACCCGGGCGCGACGCACCTCGAGCCGGTCCTGCCGGATCAGCCGTCCTCCCTCGACCCGCTCCTCGCGCACGTAGCTCCCCTGCGGCGCCTCCAGGCGGACGGGCGCGCCGGCGACGGGCGTCTCCCCTGGCGGCGGCGTCACCTCGACGCGCAGCGAGGAGCGATCGTCCACGCCGATGAGGAGCGGCGCCTCCCGGGAGGCGAGCGGGGCGAAGCGGGCGGTCAGCCTGGCCGGGTACGGGACGTCGTCGATCAGGAGCCGTCCACCGGACGGGCGGGCCAGCTCGGCGACGCGGGCCCGGTAGCGGATGACGAGCGGCGCGGCGGAGTCCTTCTCCCCCTCGAAGCGCACCTCCTGGAGCTGCAGCGACCGGAAGCTCCGGGAGAGCGCGCGCTCGAGGGCGCGTCGCCGCCCGGTCTCGTCGAGCTGCTCGATGGCCCCCTTGGCGCCCGCCCCCTCGAACCCCTGGTAGGTCTCGACCCCCTCGATGGTGGCGTCGCCCCCGGCGTCGACCTGGATCTTCAGGACGACCTCGCTGCGGTCCGTGGCGGGGAGCGCCGGCGTCCGCTCCCGGCGCAACGACTCGCCCGGGCGCGGCAGCACCAGCGCCTCGGAGTCGAGGGCACCGGGCGGCAGCGCCCCGAAGGGCGCCCAGCGCGTCCCGGGGTCGAGCCAGTAAACCTTCCCGTCCGCCTCGGCGCGAACCACCGGTGACGAGTAGAGGTCGAGGCGCGGGAAGAGCCAGGGCTGGGGGTCGACGTAGAAGGGCCGGACCAGCGCGACCCGGGCCGGCACGCCGAGGGCGTCGAGCAGCGCCACGAGGAGCAGGAGCCGGTTCCCTCGTCCGCGCGAGAGCACGTGGCTCGCCTGGTCGGCGAAGGGACCCGTCCCGTCCACCTTCTCCATCACCGCCTGGTAGGCGGCGCGCAGGAGCGGCTCGCCGGTCCGCGGCGGCGCGCCGGCGGGATACCGGAGCGCACGGGCCAGCGCCTCGACCTCGCGCCCCGGACGGACGCGCTCGGGGAAGGCGTCGGCCGCGGAGAGGGCGAGGCCGTCGATCCCCTCGCCCGACCCGACCATCACCATGGGGACGTACTCCGAGATCCCCGGGGATCCGGGCTCGGTCACGAGCGCGGGGGCGCGGTGCGCCTCGGCCCGCATCACGTCGCGGTCCCCTTCCCGGACGACCTGCGGCGGCGGGGTCTTCTTCCGCGCGTCCACCTGCAGCGCACCCGCCGGCGCCGCCACGGTGTAGGTCGAGAGGAAGAACGGCAGGTCCTCCCCGCGGAAGAAGAAGGGGTCGGAGATCCACCCGGGGGACGCCGGGCGCCGGGTCGAGTGGGAGCGCATCCACTCGACCTCCAGGTAGTCGCCCGGCTCGAGGCCGGCCGCGGAGAGGGTGCGCTTGTCGCCGCCGTGCACCTCCGGCTCGAGGATCCGGCCGTCGCGCTTGCGGGTCTCGAGCCTGAGCACCGTGGCACCCGCCGGGATCTCCACCTCGCCCCACTTCTCCACGCCCCGCGCGTCGTGGACGTGGATCACCTGGTGGGTACGCTCGGTGGTGGAGCCGTCGGGCCAGGCCTCCACCGCGGCGGCGTCGAGGACCAGCGAGGCCGGCGTGGTGACCGGGACCTTGGCGGCCTCATAGGCGCGGATGGTGGCCGGGCCGTCGACGGCCAGGTCGGCGAGGAGCTCGCGCCCGTCCTCGAGCGCCAGCGCGCGCCGCAGCACCAGGTCCGATCCGTCGAGCGCGAGCGCGCGCTCCCGCGCCGCGCGCGCCTCGCCCGTCCGACCCGCGAGCTCCCACACCTCTCCCAGCCGGCGCTGGATCTGCCCGTCCACGGGCCAGATCCGGGCCAGGTCCTCGAGTTCGGCCGCCGCCGCCGCCGGGTCCCCCTGCGCGACCTTCACGCCGGCGAGCGCCATCCGGGCGTCGATGCGGGCCGGGCCGGCACGGGCGATGGCGGTCCAGGCGGCCGCGGCACCGGCCAGGTCTCCCCGGACGCGGCGGTGCTCGGCGACGCGCTCGGCCCCTCCGGGGCAGCGGGCCAGCGCCGCCACGGCCTCGTCCTGCAGCGCGATCGCGTCGCGGCGCGCCGCCATCTCGGCGAGCATGGAGGCGCCGGCGCAGCTTCCCGCCCGGGAGGGCTCGAGGACCAGGCTCTCCGCTGCCTCGGGGTGGCTTCGTGCGCCGAGCAGCTGCGCCCGCGCCAGGCGGGCCCTGGGACGTGCCGCGACCTTCTCGGGCAGACCGGCGAGCAGCGCCTCCGCGTCGTCGAGGCGCCCCCCCGCCATCGCCACCTCGGCGAGGACGAGCCGCGTGGCCGAGTCGCCCGGATCGAGCCGGGAGGCCTCGCGCCAGTCGGCTTCCGCGCGCGCGCGCGCGATCCGCTCCGCCAGCGACGGGTCGCCGGAGAGGGCGTCGCCGCGGGCGGCCCGCACGGGCGCGGCGCCGGGTGCGATCCCCGCCGCCTCGTCGAGCAGGA
Organism: uncultured Anaeromyxobacter sp.; assembly: GCA_903904005.1. Taxonomy (GTDB): domain Bacteria; phylum Myxococcota; class Myxococcia; order Myxococcales; family Anaeromyxobacteraceae; genus CAIOAK01. The sequence continues at coordinate 42,463 of CAIVAR010000058.1, read as the reverse complement.
CGAGCGCGGCCTGCCGGTCGTTCTCCACCCTGTCCCTGGCGGCGACGAGGCGGGCCAGCACGGGCCCGCCGTCCGGCTCGAGCAGGTCGGCGAGCGCCCGCGCCCCGAGTACCGCCCGGGGGAGCTCGCCCTTCACGGAGGCGGGCCCCGGACCTGTCGCCGCCTTCCACGCCGCGTCGGAGGCGGCGCCGTCCTCCCGCGCCAGGGAGAGCGCCAGGTTGGCCCGTGCCCCTCCCCGGGTGAGCTTCACGAGGAACCGGTGGGTTCCCGGCGCGAGCTCGACGGGGAGGAGCTGGACGGCCGACGGCCAGCCCGCCCAGGCCCGCCGCTCGGCGACGGGTCGCCCGTCGACGAAGACCCGTGCCGATGCGGTGGTTCCCACGGCGAGCAGGTAGCGCCCGCCGCGACCGAGCACGGCGTCGGCGGCGACGTACCAGACGTCCCCCGGGATCGACTCGCCGTCGAGGGAGAGGGCGCCGTCGGGGGCCGGCAGGGGGCGCGCACCCGCGGGAGGCCAGGTCCCCTGCTCCGGCGGGAAGGGGCGGTCGAACTCCATCGCGTGGAACGCGCCGAAGGGACCGGCGAGCGTCCAGTCGTCGGCGACGCCGTTCTGCCGGCGCAGGCCGGCCGCGTCCGCGAAGGACCCACGCATCTCGGCGATGGCCGCGCGGACGACGCGGGCCCGGTACGCCGCCGTGCCCGGAAGCCGGGAGCCGTCGAGCGCCCGGGCGAGCGCGGCGTCGACCCGGTCGGCCACCGGCGGCGCGGCGAGGGACAGCTCCCCGAGGCGGCGCAGGGCGATGAGCGCGAGCGGGTGCCGGGGGGCTGCCGCCACGATCGCGAGCAGCGCGTCCGCCTCCGCCTCGCCGTCGAGGGAGCGTTCGGCGAGCATCGCCTCGCCGAGCCGCGGCCACGGGTTCGTCGGATCGCCTGCCGCATCGACCCGGAAGCGGGCGGCCGCCGCCGTCGGGTCCCCGCCCCGCAGCCAGGCGTCGAAGCCGGACGGGGCCGCCGCGCCGGCGGAGCCCGCGGACGGAAGGGCGACGAGGACGGCGAGGAGGATCGCCGGGAGGGCGCGGCGGGTTCTCACGGCATCCCTCCCCCGGCGCGGACGAGGCGCACGGTGCGCAGGAGCGCGCGGTCCACCCCGGCGAGGAACTCCCGGAAGGCCGGGTAGTCGGCGACCGGGATGCGCCTGGAGGTCACTTGAAGTGAACCCCGGGCGACGAGCACGTTCCCCTCCATCGCGAGCGAGACCGACCAGGCGCCGAACGGCCCCTCGCGCCGCTCCGGCGCGAGCAACGACGCCGGCGCCATCCCGGGCGGCAGCTCCCAGCGGAGCGCGAAGCGGGTCTCGAACGGGCTCTGCAGCACGAGGTCGTGGCGTCGCTCGGAGAGGGGCGCCCAGCTCTCCATCCAGTTCTGCCCCTGGCCGAACGGGGCCAGCGTGAGCCCACCGTTCTCGGGGCGCGCCAGGCGCGGGACCGCGAGCCGGAAGCGCACCGTCACGTCGTCCTCGATCCGGGAGAGGTCGCTCGTCTCCACCGACTCCACCCGGAGGCCGGGGAAGGTCCGGGCGAGGCTCTGCTCCAGCGCGCCCCGCCTTCCGCTCTCCGACTGGTATCCCCGCCGGAAGGCGGGCGCCTGCACCCCCGTGATCGTGAGGCTTCCCTCCGCGGTGGCCGTCCCGTCCGCGGCGAGCACGCCGTGGATCTCGGTCTCGACCCGGTCGTCGCCGGGCACCGCCTCGGGGAGGGTCCGGAAGGTGGGCGGCGCGCCGGGGTTCACGACCAGCACGGTGGCGCCCCGGTCCTCGGCGGGCAGCTCGCGGGAACCGGAGCCGGTGGCCGTGCCGTCGAGCCAGAGGTCGAACTCGGGGACGTAGAGGATGGCGTGGTTGAAGACGGCCAGGGACGCCGGCGAAGGCGGCAGGTTCCCCAGCCTTCGCATGCGCAGGAGCACGAGGCGCGAGTCGATGCCGGCGGCCTCGAGCAGCGCGTGCATCAGGCTCGCCTTGTCCTTGCAGTCGCCGAAGCGGCGGGTGAGCACCTGCTCCACCTGGTAGGGCTTGTACCCGTGGATGCCGAACTCGAGCCCCACGTAGCGCGTGCTCGTCACCACGTCGTCGTAGACCGCCTTCACGATCTCGCGCCGCAGCTCCTTCTCCCCGAGGGTGGCGCTCCCGGGGCGGGCCCGCACGGCGCCCACGATGCGGGCCGACTCGGCACGCACGCCCGGACCGGGGCGAAGCTGCTCGCGCACCAGCCCCTCGTAGAACCGGGCCACGTCGTCCCAGGAGGCGTAGGTGGAGACGTGGACGGAGGCGGAGGACTCCGACGGCCCGGGCATCCCCGGCTCGGGCAGGATGCGCGGCAGGTCGGTGGCGGTCCAGCGGTACTCGCGGACGCCGCCGGGCAGCTCCTTCACCGAGCGGGAGACGCCGGGAAGCTTCGGGTCGCTCGCGTGGATGGGGCGGGACGCGGGGGCGAGCAGCACGTAGTCCATCCGCTCCTTGCGTGAACCGTCGGTGAAGTGCACCACCTCGCCGAAGTAGTCGGACAGCAAATTTTCCCCGGCCACGTCGTCGACCCGCCAGGAGAGCTCGAGCACGTCGCCGGGGGCGAGCGCCGGCACCACCACCTGCCGGACGCGGGTGTCGTAGTAGAGCCGGTACCAGGGCTCGCTCGTGCTCCGGTCCCCCTCCTGGTGGGTGTCGACCATCGAGCCGTCCGGCTTCCAGACCCGGGCCCGCTCGACCCGGATGTCCTGGCGCCCCGGCACGTAGCCGATGGGGTGGGCGCGCAGGGAGTCGGCGCCCCGCCGGGTGTAGGCCTTGGCCACGAGCTGGTAGGCGGTGGAGGAGAGCCCGGACGGGTGGACCCGGGTGACCTTGGTCTCGGAGAGGACGGCCGCGTCCTCGTCCCCCCGTCGCGGCGGGGGCGACTTCGCGAGCGCCGCGGCGTCCACCAGGTACGGCGTCTCGTAGCGCTCCCGCTCCGGCTCGAGCTGGCGGGTGAGGTCCTTCAGCTGGGTGCTCTGCGGCTTCAGGTCGAAGGCCACCTGCAGCGAGGCGAGCGCGTCTCCCCGCCGCCCGTCCCGGAGCAGCTGCCGCCCCCGCCGCTCGTGCACCTCCGGCTCGTCCGGGGAGAGGCGTGCGGCGGCCAGGTAGTCGGCCTCGGCCGCCTCGGCGCGCCCGTTGGCCGCGAGCAGGTCGGCGCGGCGCAGCCGCAGGAACGGGTCGCCGGGCGACAGGCGGACCGCGTCGTCGAGGAGCGCGAGGGCCGCGTCGAGCTCCCCCCGCCGGACGTGCAGCGATCCGAGCGCGGAACGGGCCGCCGCGTCGTCGTACCGGAGCGCGAGCAACCTCCGGTACCCGACCATCGCCTCCTTGGTCCGGTCGAGCTGCCGGGCGGTCCGGGCGCCGAGCTCGACGGCTCCCGGCTGTTCGGGGAAGTCCGCGGCGAGGCGGAGGAGCGCCACCTGCCCGCGGGCCGGATAGCCGACCTGCTCCCAGGACTGGGCCAGCACCGCGCGGGGAGCCGCCCAGCCCGGCCAGTCGGCGGCGAGCGGATCGAGACGGCGCACGGCCTCGTGGGGGCGTCCGTGCCGGAGCTCCTCCTCGGCCAGCGCGAGCCGTGCCACCGGATCCTTCGGGGAGGCGCGCAGGGCGGCCTCGAGGTACTCGCGCCTCCGGTTCGGGTCCTGATCCTCCAGGCGGGCGGCGAGCAGCTGGGCCCCGGCGTCGCCCGGCAAGAGCTCCGCGGCCCGACGCGCCTCCCGCGCCGCGGCGTGCTCGGAGAGGTCCTCGGGCAGCTTCTCGGCGAGCGCTGCGGCCAGGTCCATGCGGGCCCTCCCCTGCGCCGGCCCCTTCGCCCGGGCGGCCCGCCGCGCCAGCTCGGCCACGAGCGAGACGACCGGAACCGGACGGGGTGCCACGCCCCCCACGACCGGCGGGCAGGGCGGCATCGTCGCCGGCGACGCGTCGATCGGCGCGCCGGCCGGGTCGGTGAGCCGCACCGCGAGGGCCATCTCCCCCTGGTCCTGGGCCAGCTTGACCAGGATCCGGTTCGGCCCCTTCCGGAGGGTGACCTCCACCGCCGCCTGGTCCAGGCGCGCGGGGTGGTAGCCCCGGTCCTCCAGGGCCACCACGCCGTTCACCCAGACCCGGAAGGCACCGCTCGCCGCGACCCAGAGCCGCGCCCGTCGCTCCCGGGCGACCTCGGGAACGGCCAGCGCATAGACCACCGCCTCGTGCTGCGGGCGAACCGCCGTCCCGATGGTCGCGATCCCGGACCACTCGAGCTCGGGCGGCAGCGCCCTCCAGCCCACCTGGCGCGCCTTCCCGGGGTAGCGGGCCTCTAGGTCGATTCCCTTCTCCGGAGGGAACTCCCGGTCGAGCCCGGCCCGCCCCTCGTTGTCGAACGGCCCCACGATCCACCAGCCATGGAGGAAGCCGAGCTTCTGCCGCTCGCCCCGCGCACGGTCCTCCCGCCCCAGCGCGCCCTCGACGCCGGAGAGGTACCAGCGCGCGAGCGACCGGACCTCGGGGTGGGCCTTCGGATCGTCGGCGATGGCCCGGTAGGCCGCGGCGACGCGGGGGAGGTCGACGAGGGTCGGCTCCAGCTCGTGGATCCGGGTGAGCGGCACGATGGCGGCGGGGTCGTCGTGGCGCCGGCGGAGCTCCGACGCCGAGCGCTCGAAGGCCGCGGCCGGGGGGTCGCGCGGCGCCGGGGCGGCGGGGGGCGACCCGGCGGCGAGGAGCGCCAGGGGCAGGAGGAAGGCGGTGAACGGCACGCCCGGAGTCTACCCCCGGAAGGGCCCGCGCATTCCGGCGATCGCCCGGTCCCTCTCCCGCCGAGCTCACCCCGCGCGGGCCAGCGCCACGACCACCACGCTCCGCGCCCCGGCGCCGCGGAGTGCGCGGGTGGCCGCCTCCACGGTGGCGCCGGTCGTCACCACGTCGTCGACCAGCACGAGGTCCCGTCCTGCCACCGCGGGCGAGGCCGCGAAGGCACCGGCCACGTTGCGGGCGCGCGCGGCGCGGTCGTTCCCCACCTGCGGCGGGGTCTCCCGGACGCGGCGGAGCGTGCCGCGCAGGAGCGGCCTGCCCGCCGAACGGGCCACGGCTGCCGCGAGGAGCATGGCCTGGTCGTAGGTCCGCTCGATGCGCCGCCGCCTGCCGAGCGGAACCCAGACCACGGCCGCCCCCCGGGGGAGCGGAACGCGGCCGACGAGCCAGCGTCCCAGGGGGCCGGCCGCGTCGGGCCGGCCGCCGTACTTGAGGGCGTGCACCGCGTCGGCGATAGGGCCGCCGAAGAGGGCGGCGGCACGGACCCCGTCCCCGAGGTCGGGCGCGGGGTCGATGGCCCCGTCGCACAGGGCGCAGAACGGGGAGGGCCGCTCCGGGTCCTCGCCGCAGGCCGGACAGCGCGGCGGGAACGCCAGGTCGAGCAGCGCGCCGCCGAAGGCCGCCAGCGCCCCGCCCATCTCACTTCACCAGGAGTCCGAGCCCCTTCATCTCCTTCGGCTGCGGGAGTCCGAGGACCTGGAGGGCGGTGGGCGCCACGTCGGCGAGGACGCCGTCCTGGCGGAGCCTGGCGCCGCGCAGGTCGGGGTCGGCCAGGATGAAGGGCACGGGACCGAGCGTGTGGGCGGTGTGGGGCTCGCCGGTGATCGGGTCGACCATCATCTCGGCGTTGCCGTGGTCGGCGGTGACGAGCATGGCCATGCCGGCCTCGCTGGCCGCGGCCCAGAGCCGCCCGATGCACTCGTCGACGACCTTGACGGCCTTCACCGCCGCGTCGAGCCGGCCGGTGTGGCCGACCATGTCGGCGTTGGCGAAGTTCACCAGGATGAAGCCGTAACGGCGCGTCCGGATGGCCTCGACCACCTTGTCGGCGACCTGCCGCGCGCTCATCTCCGGCTTCTCGTCGTAGGTCTTCACGTCGCGCGGGCTGGGCACGAGCGCCCGGTCCTCCCCCGGGAAGACCGTCTCCCGCCCGCCGTTGAAGAAGAAGGTGACGTGGGCGTACTTCTCGGTCTCCGCGCAGCGCAGCTGCTTCAACCCTGCCCGCGACACGATCTCCGGGAAGATCTCGGTGGGCTGCTCGGGTGGGAAGGCGGCCGGCAGGTCGAAGGTCTCGTCGTACTGGGCCATGCCGGCGAAGGCGGAGAGGCGTGGACGCGCCGAGGCGTCGAAGTCCTTGAAGTCGGCCTGCATGAAGGCGCGGGTGATCTCGCGGGCCCGGTCGGAGCGGAAGTTGAAGAAGACGAGCGCGTCGCCGTCCTTGATGCGCGCCACCGGCTCCCCTCCCCCGTTCACGACCACGGTGGGCTTCACGAACTCGTCGGTCTCGCCGCGGGCGTACGCCTGCTCGACGGCGTTCACGCCGGAGGTGGCCTTGTAGCCCTCCGAGCGGACCATGGCGTCGAAGGCCTCCTTCACCCGGTCCCAGCGCTTGTCGCGGTCCATGGCGAAGAAGCGCCCCATGACGGTGGCCACCTTGCCGTAGCCCTTCTCCTTCATGCGGTTCTCGAGCGACTGGACGAACCCGAGGCCGCTCCTGGGCGGCGTGTCGCGGCCGTCGAGGAAGGCGTGGACGTAGGCCTTCGCCACCCCCTCGCGCCGGGCCAGCTCGAGCAGCGCGTGCAGGTGCGCGTCCTGGCTGTGGACGCCGCCGTCGGAGACGAGCCCCATGAAGTGCACCGCCCCGCCCACCGCCTTGGCCTTGCGCACGGCCTCGAGCAGCGCGGGGATCTGGAAGAAGGAGCCGTCCTCGATGGCGCGGTTGATGCGCACCAGGTCCTGGTAGACGATCCGGCCGGCGCCGAGGTTGGTGTGCCCCACCTCGGAGTTGCCCATCTGTCCGTCGGGGAGTCCGACGGCGAGACCGGAGGTCCGCAGCGCGGTCGACGGGTAGTCGCGCACGAGCGCGTCCATGCAGGGCGTTCCGGCGATGGCGATGGCGTTGGCTTCCCGCTCGACGCGGATCCCCCAACCGTCGAGGACGACGAGGAGGACGGGCTTCACCTGGGGCAATGGAACCTCGCTGGGCGCGCCTTCGCACGCCGGGAATGGAGGGAAAGCCTAGGCCACGCTCCCCCGGTTCTCAAGGGAACTCAAGGGGCTCATGCGAGAGCCGGGCCAGGCGGACCCGGGGAGGCCCAGGGTTCACTTGTGGTATGGCTCGCCGCGGAGGATGGTGAAGGCCCGGTAGAGTTGCTCGACGAGGACCAGCCGGGCCAGCCGGTGGGCGAGCGTGAGCCGGGAGAGGCAGAGGGTCTCCGCCGCCCGGGCCCGGACCGCGTCGCCGTGCCCGTCCGACCCGCCGATGACGAGGGTCACGTCCCGGGCCCCCTCCACCCAGGCGCCGACCCGCCGGGCGAAGGCCAGGCTGTCGTGCTCCTTGCCCCGCTCGTCGAGGAGCACCACCCGCTCCCCGTCCTCGATGCGGTCGAGGAGCGAGGCCCCCTCCTCGTCCCGGGCCCGGGGCGTCCCGGCGGCCTTGCGCGCCTCCGGGACCTCCTCGACGGCGAACTTCACGTAGCGGGAGATGCGCTTCGCGTACTCCTCGACGGCCGGGGCGTAGAGCCCGGACCGGTCCTTGCCGACGGAGAGGAGGCGGATGCGCACGGGACGACTCTACCGCGACCCAGGATCGTCATGCGCCGGACCCCGACCCGGGGCATGATCCCCGCATGACCGCGACACCGAAGACCGCGACGCCGTCCATGGAGATCCGCAAGCGCGTGGCGCTCGTGGCCCACGACAACAAGAAGGAGGACCTGCTCGACTGGGCCCGCTTCAACCAGGGCACCCTCTCCCGCCACCAGCTCCTCGGCACCGGGACCACCGGCAAGCTCATCCACAGCCGGCTCGGGCTCGAGGTGCAGCGGCTCCTCTCCGGACCGATGGGGGGCGACCAGCAACTCGGCGCGATGATCGCCGAGGGCAAGCTCGACGTGCTCATCTTCTTCTGGGACCCGCTCGAACCGCACCCGCACGACACCGACGTGAAGGCGCTGCTGCGGATCGCGGTGCTCTACAACATCCCCACCGCGTGCAACCGCGCCACCGCCGACTTCATCGTCTCGTCCCACCTGATGGCGGAGACCTACGGGGGGCCGCTCGGCGGGGCCGCCGGGGCCACGGCGAAGCCCGCAGTCTGACCCCGAGCTGGTAGGCTGCGCCCCGCTTGGACGTCTCCCTTCCCGCGCTCGCGCTCCTCGTCGTCGCCTCGTTCGTGGCAGGGACCGTGGACGCCATCGCCGGTGGCGGCGGGCTCATCACCCTTCCGGCGCTGCTCGCGGCCGGGCTCCCGCCTGCGCTCGCGCTCGGGACCAACAAGGGGCAGAGCGTCTTCGGCTCCGGGGCGGCCCTGCTCCGCTACGCCCGGGCGGGGCTCGTGGATGGGCGGGTGGCGAAGGTCACCTTCCCGGCCGGGCTCCTCGGCTCCCTCGGCGGCGCGGCGCTCGTCCTGCTCGTCCCGCCGGCCATGCTGCGCCCGGTGGTGCTGGGACTCCTCGTGGTGGTGGCGGTGGTCCTGGCCATCCGACCCGCCACGCCGGCCACGCCGCGGGCCGGGGCGCACCGGTCGCTCTCCGTGGCCGCCGCCATCGCGCTCGTCATCGGCGCCTACGACGGCTTCTTCGGGCCCGGCACCGGGACCTTCCTCATCTTCGGTTTCGTCCTCTTCTTCGGCGCCGGGATGCGGGAGGCGTCGGCCGACGCCAAGGTGGTGAACTTCGCCTCCAACCTGGCCGCGGTGGCCCTCTTCGCCTCGCGGGGGCTCGTGGCCTGGAACGTGGCGCTCCCCATGGCGGCCGGGCAGTTCGCCGGCGGGCTCGCCGGCGCGCACCTCGCCGTCCGCGGCGGGGACAGGCTGGTCCGGTGGGTGGTGCTGCTCGTGGTCCTGGCACTCGTGGTCAAGCTCGGCACGGACCTGGCGCGCGGGTAGAAGCGGCCGGTTATATGCCCGGCCCATGCTCCTGCCCACCGCGCTCCTCCTCCTCGTGCTCGCCGCGCCCCCCGACGTCATCGGCGCGCCGCCGCCGGCCGCTGCGGCCCCGCCCGATCCCCTCGCCCAGCTGGTGGGGGTGCTGGCCCGGCTTCCCGGCACCACCCCGGTCCGCGCGCGGGTCGAGCACAAGGTGACCTTCCAGCAGGGGGACGACGACGTGGCGCCCTCCACGGGAACCGCCACGGCGACGGTGTCGGCCGGGCCGGAGGGGCTGCGGGTCGGCTGGAGCCCCGCCTTGCTCGCCCGGGCCGAGGCCGAGGAGCGGGAGCGGCTCCTGAACCCGGAGGCCCAGGCCCCGGCGCGCGACGCCATCTCCGACCTGCGCACCCTCGCGCTGGCCCGCTCCCTCGACGCCGTTCCCGAGATGCTGCGCTCGCTCCACGACGCCACGCTGCTCGAGGACAAGGTGGAGCCCTTCGAGGGCGCGCCGACGCGCGTGCTCACGTTCCGGATGAAGCCGTCGATCGCCACGCGGGACCGGAAGTACGTGAAGGACGTCGAGGCGACGGCGCGGGTCTGGCTCGGCAAGGACGGCGTGCCGCTCGCCACCGATCGACGCGTCCTCCTCAAGGGGCGCATCTTCCTCATCATCACCTTCGATATCGAGCAGAAGGACGTCCTCCGCTTCGGCCGCAGCGGGGACCGGCTCGTCGTGCTCCGGCACGAGAGCGACTACCGATCGGCGGGGGCGGGCGAGCGGCGGGACAGGAAGTCGTCGACGACGCTCAGCCTGCTGGAGTGACGGCTACTTGACCGCGAAGACCGCCTCGACCCGCGCCCCGTACTCGAGCTCGCCCTCGGCCACCGGCGCGGACGACGCGTCGGCCGCCATGGAGCGGGCCATCATGAGCCCGGGCATCGGCCGGGGAGCGATCCCCTCCTCCGACACGGTGACGAACTCGCCGAGCTCCACCCCCGCTGCGATGGCGATGGCCTTGGCCTTCTCGCGGGCCGCCGCATAGGCGAGCGCGAGCGCCTCGAGCTGCTGGGGCTTCGGATCGAGTCGCTCCATGCGGAGCGACTGGAGCTGGTTCGATCCGGCCGTGGTCACCGCGTCGAGGATCTTCCCCAGCTTCGCGAGATCCCGCACCTTCACGTCGGCGGCGGTCGAGACCCGGTAGCCGGCGATGGGCTGCTGCTTGCCGTCCTTCCAGGGGCGGTCGATGGAGACGTCGTAGCGAACCGTACGGACGTCCTTCCCGGGGACGCCGGCGGCCGCCACCGCGTCGAGGACGGCCTTCATCCGGGTGTTCACCTCGGCGGTGGCCGCGCCGACCGTCCTGGCGGTCGACTCGACACCCACGGTGAAGGAGGCCGAGTCGGGAGGAACCGCCACCTTCCCCGTCCCGGAGACCGCGATGGTCCGGGGCGGGCGGGGGTGGGCCACGGACCCGGGCGGCGATGCCCGGAGCGCGGCGTCCTGGGCCAGGACGCTCCCCGCCGGGGCGGCGAGGAGGAGGATCGCGGCGGCGAGGAGCGGGCGCGGGTTCATGCTCAGGCCTTGGCCTTCGGGTGCGGGGGGATCCCGGCGGCCGCGGCGGCGCCGATGGGGCCGCCCGGCACGAGGTTCACCGGGTTCATCGCCTTGGCGAGCTGCTCGTAGAGCGCGTACTTCTCGCTGGCGAGCCGCTGCGCCTCGTCGACCAGCTTCTTGTAGTTGTCCGGGTCGAGCTGCTCGACCATGCGGAAGCGGGTCTCGGTGGCCATGAACTCGCCGATGCTCGACTTGGGGATGCCGCTGTCGAGCTTGAGCGGGCTCTCGCCGAGCGCCGCCTTGCGCGGGTCGTAGCGGAAGATGGGCCAGTAGCCCGAGCTCACCGCCATCTCCTGGTGGGCCATGGAGTCGGCCATGTCGTAGCCGTGGGCGATGCAGTGGCTGTAGGCCACGATGACCGACGTGCCGGGGAAGCTGTCGGCCTCCTTCATGGCGTTCACGCTCTGCACGTCCTTCGCCGCCATGGCCACGCGGGCCACGTAGGCGTGGCCGTAGGTCATGGCGAGCATGGCCAGGTCCTTCTTCTGGACCGACTTGCCGCCCATGGCGAACTTGGCCGCCGCGCCCATCGGGGTGGCCTTGGAGGCCTGGCCGCCGGTGTTGGAGTAGACCTCGGTGTCGAGGACCAGGATGTTCACGTCCCGGTTCATGGCGATGACGTGGTCGAGGCCGCCGAAGCCGATGTCGTAGGCCCAGCCGTCGCCGCCGACGATCCAGATGCTCTTCTTCACCAGGTAGTCGGAGATCTGCTCGAGCCGCCGCGCCGAGGGCAGGTCGACCCCGGCCAGCTTGGAGCGCAGCACCTTGACGCGCCCGCGCTGGGCCTCGATGCCGACCTCGTTGGCCATGTCGGCCTCGATGAGCTCCTTCACGAGATCGCCGCCCACCCGGCCAGTGACGTCGGAAAGCAGGTGCCGCGCGTGCTCGGTGAGCTTGTCGACGGCCAGCCGGATGCCCAGGCCGAACTCGGCGTTGTCCTCGAAGAGGGAGTTGGCCCAGGCCGGGCCGCGCCCCGCGTCGTTGGTGGTGTAGGGCGTCGTCGGCAGGTTGGCGCCGTAGATCGAGCTGCAGCCGGTGGCGTTGGCGATGATGGCCCGGTCGCCGTAGAGCTGGGTGAGCAGCTTGATGTACGGGGTCTCGCCGCAGCCGGCGCAGGCGCCCGAGTACTCGAAGAGCGGCTCGAGGAACTGGGTGCCCTTCACGTCGAGCTTCACCTTGGTGCGGTCCGGGTCGGGCAGCGCCAGGAAGAACTCGTAGTTGCGCTTCTCGACCTCGCGGATGGGGGCCATGGGCGCCATGTTGATGGCCTTGTGCCCCTTCTGCGTCTTCGACTCGGCCGGGCAGAACTCCACGCAGACGCGGCAGCCCGTGCAGTCCTCGGGCGCCACCTGGATGGTGTACTTCGCCCCCTTCACGTCGGCCGACTTGAAGTCCATGGCCTTGAAGCCGGAGGGCGCGACCTGGAGGTCGTCGGCCGGGTAGTACTTGGCGCGGATGGCGGCGTGCGGGCAGATGAGCGCGCACTTGTTGCACTGGATGCAGAGCGGCGAGTCCCACACCGGGATCTCGAGCGCGATGGCCCGCTTCTCCCACTGGGTGGTGCCGAGCGGCCAGGTGCCGTCGAGCGGGAAGGCCGAGACCGGCAGCAGGTCGCCCTTGCCGGCCATCATGATCGACGTGACCTTCTTCACGAAGTCGGGCGCGTGGTCGGAGACGAGCGGCGGCCGGTGCTGGCCGGTGACCGTCTTGCCGTCGAGCTTCACCTCGTGCATGTGCGCGAGCGTCGCGTCGACCGCCTCGAAGTTCTTCTTCACCACCTCGGCGCCCTTGCGGCCGTAGGTCTTCTCGATGGCCTTCTTGATGAGCTCGATGGCCCGGTCCCGCGGCAGCACGCCGGAGATGGCGAAGAAGCAGGTCTGCATGATGGTGTTGATGCGGCCACCCATGCCGGTGTCCTTCGCCACCCGCACCGCGTCGATGACGAAGAAGCGCAGCTTCTTGTTGAGGATCTCGGCCTGCACCTCGGCGGGCAGCTCGGCCCACACGTCCTCGGGGGCGTGCGGCGTGTTGAGCAGGAAGGTCGCGCCCGGCGCGGCGGCGTCGAGCATCTCGTACTTCTCGAGGAAGCTCGACTGGTGGCAGGCCACGAAGTTGGCGCTGGTCACCAGGTAGGAGCTGCGGATCTGCTCCGGCCCGAAGCGCAGGTGCGAGACCGTCACGCTGCCCGACTTCTTCGAGTCGTAGACGAAGTAGCCCTGGGCGTAGTTGGGCGTGTCCTCGCCGATGATCTTGATGGAGTTCTTGTTCGCACCCACGGTGCCGTCGGCGCCCAGGCCCCAGAAGTGGCAGCGGACGACGCCCTTGCCCTCGGTCTGGTACGAGGGGTCGTAGGAGAGCGACAGGTGGGTGACGTCGTCGTTGATACCCACCGTGAAGTGGCGCTTGGGGCGGGCGTGGGTCAGCTCGTCGTAGACGGCCTTCACCATCGCCGGCGTGAACTCCTTGGAGGAGAGGCCGTAGCGGCCGCCGATGACCGTGATCTCGTGGTGGAAGCGGTCGATGTGGGCCTGCTGTGCCTCGCGCAGCGCGGTGACCACGTCCTGGTAGAGCGGCTCGCCCAGGCTGCCCGGCTCCTTGGTGCGGTCGAGCACGGCGATGGAGGTGGTGGTGCGGGGCAGCGCCTTCATGAAGTGGCCGAGCGAGAAGGGGCGGTAGAGCCGGACCTTCACGAGGCCGACCTTCTCCCCCTTGGCGACCAGGTCCTCGATGGTCTCGTGCGCCACCTCGGCGCCCGAGCCCATCATGATGATGACCCGCTCGGCCTCGGGGTGGCCGACGTAGTCGAAGAGGTGGTACTGGCGCCCCGCGACCTTCGCGAAGTCGTCCATCGACGCCTGCACGTGCTCGGGGGCGTCGGTGTAGAAGCCGTTGCAGGCCTCGCGCGCCTGGAAGAAGGCGTCGGGGTTCTGGGCGGTGCCGCGGACCACCGGGGAGTCCGGGTTGAGCGCGCGGGCGCGGATGGGGGCGATCAGGTCGTCGGTGATCATCCGGCGCAGGTCGTCGTCGTCGAGCAGCTCGATCTTGGCCACCTCGTGCGAGGTGCGGAAGCCGTCGAAGAAGTGGAGGAAGGGCACCCGGCTCTTGAGCGTCGCGCGCTGGGAGATGAGCGCGAAGTCGTGGGCCTCCTGCACCGAGTTGGAGGCGAGCAGGCCGAAGCCGGTCTGGCGCACCGCCATCACGTCGGAGTGGTCGCCGAAGATGGACAGGGCGTGGGTGGCGAGCGTTCGCGCCGACACGTGCATGACGAACGGCGTCAGCTCACCGGCGATCTTGTACATGTTGGGGATCATGAGCAGCAGCCCCTGCGACGCCGTGAAGGTCGTCGTCAGCGAGCCGCCCTGGATCGCCCCGTGGACCGCGCCGGCGGCGCCGCCCTCGGACTGCATCTCCACCACGGTGGGGACGAGCCCCCAGATGTTCTTCTTGCCGAAGGCCGACCACTCGTCCGCCCACTCGCCCATGTTCGAGGAGGGGGTGATGGGGTAGATGGCGATGACCTCGTGGGTCCGGTGGGCGATCGAGGCGACCGCCTCGTTGCCGTCCATCGTCACCATCTTCCGCTGCTTCTGCTCCTTGGACATGCGTCCTCCGGCGACCGAGCGCGCGTGGTTGTTTCGTGAAGGGGAGGGATTCTACCCCGACCGGCCCGGGATGGGCCGATCTGGATCGGCGATCCGGCCCGAACCGGCGGAATAAGAAACATTGAGTCAAATCAAGGGGCTGCGCCCCCCGGGGAGCGGTCAGCCGACCGAGACCCGCGGCGCGTCGGCCCAGAGCCCCTCGAGGTCGTAGAACCCGCGGGCCTCCGGCGACATCACGTGGACCACCACGTCGCCGAAGTCGAGCAGCACCCACCCGCCGCCGCTCCGACCCTCGGCGCCCAGGCGCTGCGCGCCCATGCCGGTGAGCCGATCGTCGACGGTGTCGGCCACGGCGGCCGCCTGCCGGTCGCTGTCGGCGGAGAGGAGCACGAAGTAGTCGGCCACGCCGGAGAGGCCGCGCACGTCGAGCACCACCGGGTTCTCCGACTTCTTGTCGGCTCCGGCGGCCACCGCCGCCAGCGCCCGCAGCTGCCCGTCGTCGGGCGGCAGGCCGGCTGCGACGACCGGCGCCGAGACCGGCGCGGCCGGGGTGGCGACCTTGCGCGGCGCGACCTTCTTGCCCGGCCGGAGCGTGGCCCGCTTCAGGCCCGGACGGGCCGAGACCTCGCCCTTCCTGCCCTGGGCAGGCCTCGGCGCCTTGCCGACGAAGAACTTCTTCCCGGACGCCTTGCCCTTCCCGGCGGGCCTGGCCTTCGCCCCGGCCCCCTTCGCGAACGACTTCCTCGCGGGTCCGCCCTTCGACTTCGCCGGCTTCTTGCCCTTCGTCGCCTTCGCCATGCTTGCGGTTCCTCTCTCAGGTACGGACGTTTCCGCGCCCCTCGACCACGTACTTCTGCGTGGTGAGCTCCTCGAGCCCCATGGGGCCGAACGCGTGCAGCTTGGTGGTGCTGATGCCGATCTCGGCGCCGAGCCCGAGCTCGCCGCCGTCGTTGAATCGTGTCGATGCGTTGATCATGACGGCGCTCGCCTCCACCTCCCGCTCGAAGCGGCGGGCGGCGGCGAGGTCGTTGGTGACGATGGCCTCGGTGTGGAGCGAGCCGTACCGGGCGATGTGGGCCAGCGCGCCGTCGAGGTCGCCCACCACCCGGACCGCCAGGATCCCGTCGAGGAACTCCCGGCCGAAGTCCTCCTCGGCGGCCTGGACGCAGGCCACGCCGGCGCGGTCGAGGATGCCGAGCGCGGTGGGATCGCAGCGCAGCTCCACCCCCTCGGCGACGAGCGCGCGCGCCACCGGTGGCAACAGCCGCTCCGCCGCGGCGCGGTGCACGAGCAGGCACTCGGTGGCGTTGCAGGCGCTGGGGCGCTGCACCTTGCCGTTCACGGCGATGGCCACGGCGTCGGCCTCGCCGGCGCTCTCGTCGAGGAAGAGGTGGCAGACCCCCTGGAAGTGCTTCACCACCGGGACCCGCGACCGCTCGGCCACGGCACGGATCAGCCCCGGGCCGCCGCGCGGGATGGCCAGGTCGATGAGGTCGTCGAGGGCGAGCAGCTCGTAGGTGGCGTCGCGATCGGCCACCGGCACCACCTGGGCGGCGGCGGCGGGGAGCCCGGCCGCGTCGAGCCCCTCGGCGAAGGCGGCACCCAGCGCGAGCGAGGAGGCCAGCGCGTCGGAGCCGGGGCGCAGGATGCAGGCGTTCCCGCTCTTCACGCAGAGTGCAGCGGCCTCGGCGGTGACGTTGGGGCGGGCCTCGTAGACCATGAGCACCACGCCGAGCGGGATGCGCACCTTCTTCACGGAAAGTCCGTGAGGGCGGCTCCAGCTCGCGGTCACGCGGCCGACGGGATCGGGCAGGGCGGCCACCTCGCGGATGGCCGCGGCGATGGCGGCGAGCCGCTTCGGATCGAGGCGCAGCCGGTCCAGGAAGGGCTCGCCGGACCCGGCCGCCGCCGCGGCGGCGACGTCGGCCCGGTTGGCCTCGAGGATGGCGTCCGCGTGGGTGGAGAGGGCGTCGGCGGCCGCGCGCAGCGCCAGGTCCTTCTGCTCGGTGGAGGCGCGGGCAAGGACCCGGGAGGCCCGCCGCGCGTCGGCGGCCAGGGAGCGCATGCGAAGCGCGAGCCCGGGGTGCTCGCCGCTCATCGCGTCGCCTCGCTGCCGGGGTCGGTGAGGACCATGTCGTTCCGGTGAACCACCTCGTCCAGGTACTTATAGCCCAGCGCCCGCTCGATCTCGCTCGACTTCAGGCCGGCGATCCGCCGGACCTCGTCGGCCCCGTAGCCGGCCAGGCCGCGTGCGAACGGGGGCTCCCCGGCCACCGCGATGTCGACCGGATCCCCCACCCCGAACGACCCCTCGACCCCCTTCACGCCGGAGGGCAGCAGGCTCTTGCCCTGGTCGGCCAGCGCCTTGCGGGCGCCGGCGTCGACGAGGATGGTGCCCTTCCCCCGGGCGGCGAGGCTCAGCCACTCCCGCCGTCCGGCCCGCCGCTCCGCGCCGGGACGGAAGAAGGTGCCCACCGGATCGCCGGCGAGCAGCGCCCCGAGGGCGCCGGCGCGGCGGCCGGAGAGGAGCGCCGTGCCCACCCCCTGGGCGGCCAGCCGCTTGGCCGCGGCGACCTTGGTGACCATGCCCCCGACGCTGCTCGCGCTGCCGGCGCCGCCGGCCATCCGCTCCACCTCGCTCGTGACCTTGTGGACGTCGGCGACGAGGCGCGCGGCGGGGTGGCACGGGTCGCGGTCGTAGAGCCCCTCGACGTCGGTGAGGAGCGCCACCAGGTCGGCGCCCACGCAGGTGGCCACCAGGGCCGCCAGGCTGTCGTTGTCCCCGACCTTGATCTCGTCGACGGCCACGGTGTCGTTCTCGTTCACCACCGGGACCACGCCGTGCTCGAGCAGGCTCTCGAAGGTGTGTCGGGCGTTCAGGAAGCGCTTGCGGCTGGCCAGGTCGTCGGCGGTGAGGAGGACCTGGGCGACGATGCGGCCGTGGGCGCCCAGCGCGCGCCCCCACTCGGCCATGAGATCCGGCTGGCCGACGGCCGCGGCGGCCTGCTTCGTGGCCATGTCCCAGCTCTTCCGGGGCGATCGAACGAGCCCCAGGCGATCGGCGCCGAGCGCGATGGCGCCGGAGGAGACCAGCACCAGGCCGTGCGTCGCAGCGAGCCCGGCCAGCTCGGCGGAGAGCCGCTCGCAGTTCTTCCGGTCGAAGCGCCCGGCGCCGTCCGTTAAGGTACCGGTTCCGACCTTGACGACGATGCGGCGGGTCTTTCCCAGGGATCGGCGGGGCACGGGTGCATCCTAGCGCGAGGGGTGGGGACCTGACACGGCGTGACTTCCCCTTCTTGGGGGCGGCCACGGATCCACCCCTGCTCCGCGCCCTCGATCGCATCGACGAGATGCGGGTGTTCCGGTGGAGCCTCGCCATCTCCCTCGCCCTCACCGTCGCGGCCGCCCTGGCCACCGACAGCGTCTTCCAGGTGGACGAGTACTTCCAGGTGGTCGGCTTCGCGAGCCTGAAGCTCGGCCTCACACCCGCGCGGGATCTTCCCTGGGAGCACGCGGAGCGGATCCGCCCCTGGCTGCAGCCGGGGAGCTACGCCGTCCTCGCCCGGGGCCTCGGCACGGTGGGGGTCACCGACCCGTTCATCCTGCTGCGTGCCTGGCGGCTCGCGAGCGGGCTCGCAGCCTGGGGGGCGCTCGCCACCCTGCTCGTCGCCGTCCGCGCGTGGCTCCCCTCGGCGCGCTGGCGCCGGTTCGCGTACCTCTCCCTGGCGCTCCCGTACTTCGTCCCCTACCTGGCGGCGCGCCTGTCGTCGGAGAGCGCGTCCACGACCTTCCTCGTGCTGGCGCTGGCAGCGCTCCTCCCCCTGGCCCCCGTCGGCGATGGGAAGTCCGGCGGGGAAGCCTCCCGGGTACGACTCCTCGCCGCGGGCGCCGCGCTGGGGTTCGCCTTCGCGTTCCGCTACCAGACCGGGCTGGCGGTGGCGGGGCTCGTCCTCTGGGTGCTCGTCCACCGGCGGGATCGCTGGCGAGCACTCGGGAGCCTTGCCGCCGGCATGGCCGTCCCGCTCGCCCTCGGGATCGTCGTCGACGCCTGGGGCTACGGCACGTTCGAGGTCGTTCCCTGGCGGTACTTCGACGCGAACCTCCTCCAGGGCAGGGTGGCGGCCTACGGCCGGTCGCCGCTCCCCGCCTACCTCTGGTTCATGGCGGGGCTCTTCCCTCCCTTCGGCGTCGCCCTCCTCCTCGGTCTCCTGCTCTTCTGGTGGAGGTTCCCGGGGCACCTCCTCACCTGGGCCACGCTCCCGTTCGTGGTCGTCCACGGACTCATCGGCCACAAGGAGATCCGCTTCCTCTTCCCCATCCTGCCGGCCGCCACGCTCTGCGTGGTCCTGCTCCTCGCTGCGCCGCCGGCGCCCCGGGGGTGGGAGCGGTTCACCACCCGCGCGATGGGCTTCCTCTGGCTAGGACGGGCCACCTGGGCCGTCGACACCGTGGCGGTCCTCCTCCTCTGCCTCCTGCCGTCGAGCGACAACCTGGAACTGCAGCGCTTCTTCTACCGGCACGCCGCCGAGCCGGCGCGCTGGGTGGCCCTCGCCGACCCGCGCGACTTCCACGGTGGGGTGGTCCCTTTCCTCCTTCCCCAGCCGATGCCTCCGCTGGAGGTGGTGACGGACGCCGCCGGCCTCGAGGCCACCCTCGCCGCCGGGCCGGGCCCCGTGATGGTCACCGCCAGGCACCCCCTGCCTCCGGGGGCGGAGGCCGTCCTGGAGCGGTACGGGGCCCGCGTCTTCACGTCGCTTCCGGCGTGGCTCGCGCGGGTGAACCTCTTCCACTGGCTCGACCGCGCCGACATGACGTACGCGTGGCGGGTACGGGAATCCCCCCTGCCGGATGGAAGTTGACCCCCGCAAGGGCGAAAGGGACCATGGCGCAGCCCGCCTTGCCGAGCCCGAGCCGGACGTGGCAGCGTCCGACGGCATGACGCGCCTCCTCGCACTCCTCGTCCTTCTCGTGGCAGCCGCCCAGCCCGGGTCGGCCCTCTGCGCCGACCCGATCGCCGGCGGTTGCAACCACCCCGCCACCGGCGTCTGCGACGAGTGGACGGGCTCCTCCTGGGCGGCCCTGAAGATGCAGCGGCTCTGCGAGTCGCAGCAGGGAACCTTCGCGCCGGGAGGCTGCCCCGTGGAGGGACGGCTCGGTGCCTGCCTGCGCGCAGCGGGGAAGAAGGACGAGAGTCGCCTCGTCTACTACGCCGGGTTCCCTGGATACGGCGTCAAGCTCACCCCGGCGGCGGTCGCGACGAAGGGCGAGGACCAGTGCACCCGGCTGATGAAGGGCGTTTGGACGCGGACCCAACCCTGACCCGTTCACGAGGAAACCCATGCGGATCGAGAAGATCGTCGCGCTGTGCGGCGTGCTGACCTGCGGTACGGCGTTCGCGCAGGCCACGAAGACCGAGACCCCACCGGCGGCCAAGGTGACCCCGAAGGCGACCCAGGCCGCTCCCAAGGCGTCGGGGACGGCGGCCGGGCCGGCCGCCAAGGGGCCACAGGACGCGGCCGGCATGAAGGCCGGGGCGGAGATGAAGAACGCCGCGGGCATGCAGAAGGGTGCCGCGGGGATGCAGAAGGGCATGGACCCGGGCAAGGCCGCGCCAGCGGGAGTCGACCGCAGCGGGCGCGCGCAGGAGGGCGGAGGTGGTGGCGGCGGCTTCAGCATGGGGCCGGGCACGACGGGAAAGTTCGACAACAGCCAGAAGAAGCCAGCCACGGGCGGGGCCTCCTCCGGCGGCGGCGGGGTCAACCCGAAGGAGAAGTCTCCCAAGGAGCAGGGCACTCCCAAGGAGAGGTCGCCCAAGGAGAGCGCTCCGCCGCCGAAGGACAACCCGCCGAAGGACAGCCCGCCGAAGGACAAGTCTCCCAAGGAGAAGAGCACCCCCAAGGAGAAGTCGCCCAAGGAGAGCACCCCCAAGGACAATCCGCCGAAGGGACAGCCCGAGAAGAAGAGCAGCATGTCGGGCGAGGGAGCAGGTGGCTCCGCCGCTGGTGGCGCTCGCCCCTCGGGCTCCGGCGTGGGCGGGCTCGTCCAGCCCGGGCAGCAGGGAACCGCACCCGCGAAGCAGGTGGGATCGGGTCGGACCCCGGGCGCGGCCGGTCAGCCGGGCAGCGCCATGAGCCCGGGCGGCGCGGCGGCTCCGGGTCCCGATCCCGGCAAGATCGTCTCCCCGGGGGCGCCCAGGCCCTGATCCCCACACCCCCGCGCCCCGGCGTGGGGTCACATCCGGGGGGGCTCGTCGCGGATCTTGCTCGCGGCGGGGCCCCTCGCCGTTATGCTCCCGGCACTTCATGGAAGAGGTCCACGGCAACACCCTCGGGCTCAAGCAGAGCCAGCTCCACGCCCTCCGCCGCACCTACCGCCGCCGAGTCGACGCCGGCGAGGTGATCTCGCCCGAGCTGGCGCGCCACCTCACCGAGGTCTCCCGGGAGACCAACCGGCAGGTCGGCGTGCTCCTCGACCGCAAGGGGGACGTGCAGTGGGTGGTGGTCGGCGACGCCGGCAAGCTCACCCTCCCCGACGTGGGGCGCGCCCGGGCCGGCAGCCACCGCCTGCGTGGCCTGCGGCTCGTGCACACCCACCTGCGCGGCGAGCCGCTCACCCGCGACGACCACACCGACCTGGCGCTGCTCCGGCTCGACTCGGTCACGGCGATCGAGGTCCGCGAGGACGGCCTGCCCGGCAAGGTCCACCTGGCCCACCTGCTGCCCGAGAACCCGCAGGGTGCGCTCTGGAAGGACGAGATCGCACCGTCGGTGCACGACCTCGATTACGACGCCGTGGAGGGACCGCTGGCGCTCGAGGAGGAGTTCGCTCGGGCCTCGGCGATGCGTCGCACCGGCGGGCGCGAGCGGGCCATCCTGGTCGGCGTGGGGGGCAAGGGGAAGAGCCGCGCCGACGCCGAGTCCTCGCTGGCCGAGCTCCGCGAGCTCGCCCGCACCGCCGGTGTCGAGGTGATCGACGCCTCGGTGCAGATGCGGCGCGATCCCGACCCGCGCACCCTCATCGGCAAGGGCAAGCTCGAGGACATCCTGCTCCGGTCCATGCAGCTCATGGCCGACCTCATCATCTTCGACGCCGACCTCTCCCCGTCGCAGGCCATCCACATCGCCGACGCCACGGCGCTCAAGATCCTCGACCGCACCCAGCTCATCCTCGACATCTTCGCGCAGCGGGCCCAGTCGGCCGACGGCAAGCTGCAGGTGGAGCTGGCCCAGCTCGAGTACCTCTACCCGCGCCTCGTGGGGCGCGACGACTCGCTCTCCCGCCTGGCCGGGGGCATCGGCGGCCGGGGCCCGGGCGAGACCAAGCTCGAGATCGACCGGCGCCGGGTGCGCGATCGCATCACCCAGCTCAAGCGTCGCACCGAGGCCCTCTCCACCGACCGTCAGGTCCGGCGCAAGCGGCGCAACGAGCGCGGGATGCCGGTGATCTCGATCGTCGGCTACACCAACGCCGGGAAGTCCACGCTGCTCAACGCCCTCACCGACTCGAAGGTGCTGGCCGAGGACGTGCTCTTCGCCACCCTCGACCCCACCAGCCGTCGGCTCCGCTTCCCGCGCGACCGCGAGGTGATCATCACCGACACGGTGGGGTTCATCCGCGACCTCCCCGAGGACCTGATCGCCGCCTTCCGGGCCACCCTCGAGGAGCTCGACGACGCCGACCTCCTGCTCCACGTCGCCGACGCGGCCGACCCCGACCTCGACGCCCACGTGGCCGCGGTCGAGAAGATCCTGGGGACGCTGGGGCTGTCCGAGACCGCGCGGCTCCTCGTCCTGAACAAGGTCGACCGGCTCCCGCCCGGCGAGGGGGAGGCCATCGCCGCCGCGCGCGGGGGCGTGGCCATCTCGGCCTCGACGCGGGGCGGGCTGCCGGAGCTGCTCCACCGTTGCGACCGGATCCTCTGGAGGGACGGCCGCGTCCCGCTCTCCGACGTCTCCCGCAGCGCCGACGAGAGCGAGCCCGAGCCGGCCCGCATCCTCCCCTCGGCCCGCGTGCTCCGGCAGGAGAGCTGATCCGGTGCGGCGCCCCCTCCCCGTCCTGGCCGCGATCGCCCTGCTGGCGGCGGCCTGCAGCCGCGGCGGGGCGCCGGGTGCGCCCGCGGCGAACCCCTCCCGGGCGCCCGCCCCCTTCGACTGGGAGCGCCCGGTGGCGGCCCTGCGCCTCGGCGCCGACGAGGTCTCCGCCCGGCTCGGTTCCTTCGCCTGGGAGGGCACCGCCTCCTGGTCGGCGGCGCGGGGCGATCGGAAGCTCGACGTGTCGGAGCACCACGCGGTCCGGCAGCTCGCCACCGGCGAGTTCTCGGCCGAGGGAACCGTCGACCCGGGGCGCGGCCCCGGCTCGGAGAGCGGGAAGCGGGTGATCTGGGCGAAGGGGATGAGCTACGCCCGCTCGCTCTACCCGGCGTCGGGGGAGTGGCGCGAGCGCCCCACCGACCACGGGCGCGCCGCGCGCCGCTTCCGGGACGAGAGCCTCCTCCTCGCCGGCGAGGTGGCCAGCCTGCTCGGTCCGGCGCTCGTCGCCGCTCCGGCCGGGACCACCGCCGTGCTGGGGCGTCCGGCCCGGCGCTTCGCCCTCTCGCTCGACCGGGCCCGTTTCACGCCGGGTACGTCCCGCCTCTCCGCCGATCCGCCCCCCGGCGGACCCGACGCCGCCACCAAGACGCGGCTCGCGCTGCTCGACGGCCGGGAGCCCATCGACGCCTCCGGCGAGATGCTCCTCGACGCCGCCACGGGGGCGCCGCTCACGGTGCGCATCTCCACCCTGCTGGGCGTGAAGGGAGACCCGGAGGCCCGGGTCCGGGTCGACGTGGACGGGCGCGTCACCGCGCTGGGAGGGGACGTGGCGCCGGTGGAGCCGCCGCGCAAGGCCCTCCCCGACGAGCGCAAGCCGAAGGGGGTCGCCCGTGCCCTCGAGCAGGCGGGGCTCCGGAAGAAGAAGGGCGCCGAGGGTGCCCCGGCCGGCGACGCCGATCCGGGCGATGCCGCCGACGAGTCCGGCGACGAGGGGGAGTAGCCCCGCGGCGATACCGGGTGGAAGCCTCCCGGCGGGCGGAAGGATCGGGGCGCACGAAAAATGGACAGGCCCCGGGAGGTGCCTAGGATTTCGGTCATGACGAAGAGGAAGACCGCAGACGCCACCGTCACCGAAGCCTCCGCCCAGGCCATGCTCCGCCGCCGCGGCGCCACGAAGCTCGCCGCGGTCGAGGAGCGGGTGATGCGCATGCGGCTCGGCGCCGCCCTCCCCCGACGGAGCGAGATCGAGTGGATGGGCACCGAGAGCGAGGAGCTCGCCATCGAGCTCAAGGCCCTCGAGATCGAGACGTATCTGAAGCTCCGCGCCCACCGGGCCCGCCAGGCCCGGACGTCCCGCCGCGCGGCGCCCGCCGCCACCGGGTCCGGCACCAAGGACAAGATCGTCCGGGCGCTCCGGCGCCGCGGTCCGACCCGCTAGCCGCTTCCCCCTTCGAGCAGGGACACCAGGGCCTCCGCCGCGCGAGCGAGCGGGGGCCTCTGCGCTTCCGGACCCGGGCTGCCCGCGGCGAGCCGTCCGGCCAGGGCCTCCCCGGTCCGGGGATTGCGCCAGTAGTCCTCGTCGAAGCGCTCCCGCAGGTCGTGCCGGATGGCCACCGCCCAGGCCGCGCCGGCGAGCGCGTTCCGGAGCGCACCGGCGTCGTCGTCGCGGCTGGCCAGGCCGTCGGGCCAGTCGGCGAGCGCCGCGCGGGACAGGGCCTCCCGGTGGGCCTCCCGCCAGGCCCTCCCGCCCGTGCCCCGCTCCACCTCCGTGGCCACCCGCAGCGCCGCGGCACGGACCCGCAACCGGAAGAGCAGGCGCAGCGCCAGCCGGCGCAGCACGTCGCGCGCGCCCTTCCGGTCGACGTCGATCGCCGTGGAGAGGAAGCGGGGCTCGAGGAGGAGCCCGGACCCGAGCGCGCCGGCCGTGGCCGGGAGCGACGGGTCCCGGGTGGAGGGGCGCGAGGTGGAGGCCACGGCGGCCCGGCCGGCGGCATCGGGCAGGTCGAGCCAGTCGGTGAGCCCCCCCTGCCGCCGGAGCGACAGCCTCCCCTCGAAGGCGTGCGCGCCCGGCCACTTCGCCGCGCGGGCCCCCCCGTCGAGCCGGACGCGCCGGATGTCGATGCCGAGCCCGTCGAAGCCGTCGAGCACCACCTGGGAGAGGGGCGCCGGCCGGAAGAGCCCGTCCTGGTCGCGGAAGGCGAGCAGGTGGAGGAGCTCGGCCCGGTCGAGGGCGCCGCGGGGCGGGAGCTCGAGCCCCTCTCGACCGGCGAACCAGGCGAGGAGGTCGCGGTAGGCGGCATCGGAGACGGCGAGCACCTCGTCGGCCTGGACGACGTCGTCCCAGGCCGGGGTGAGGCCGAGCGAGGCGCGGGCGGCGGCGCGGGACTCGGCGGCCGCCTCGCGGGGAGCGGACGAGGCGCGGGCGCCCTCGGCGACGGCGCGGGCGAGCAGCGCGCGCCGTTCCCGGTTCCGGTCGTGGAGGAGCGCGAGGGCCGCCTCGGAGAGCCCGACCGGCCCGTCGGGACCTGGCCCGGTGGCGACCGCGTCGGCTGCGCGCCAGGCCTCCTCGGATCCGGCGGCGGCCCGCTCGGCGGCGAGGCCGGCCACGCGCGCCGCGAGCTCCCGCTCGCCCTGCTCGCGGAGCATGATCACCGTCTCCCGGTGGGAGGCGAGGGCGTGGGCCTCGAAGATGGCCGACAGCTCGGGGCGGGCCGTGATGCCCGCGACGTGGCGGAAGCGCTCCTCGGAGAGCGCCCGGCAGAGGGCGTCGACCTCGTCCTGGACCTGCTCGACTTCCCCGGAGTCCATGCGGCGCCCTCCGCTAGCGGGAAGACGAGGTCCGGGCGTGCGCCCCGGCGTACTGATCGATCACCTCGTCGAGCGCGCCCCGGCAGGCCGAGCAGAACGGCACGTCGTCGCGCGAGAACATGATGCAGTCCACCTCGGAGCGGTAGGACCCCTTGGCCTCGTAGTTGGCCCCCTCGAAGGCCCCCACCTTCCGGGCCCAGGGCTCGGCGGAGAGCTTCTCGGTCTCGATCTTCTTCTGCTCCAGGAAGAGCGCGTCCATCTCGGACTCCGGCCCGTTGCGCTTCCGGATGATCTTGCGCTTCTCCTGGAAGCCCTTGGCCCGCCGCTCGTAGTCGGCCTGGTCCCACGGGGTGGGGATGGGCGCTCCCGGCGTCACCGCCCACTTCGGCCGGGTCGGGTCGGGCAGGATGGTGACGTTGCGCTCCCAGGGCTCGATCCGCTCCCCCGGGAGGTAGGCCACGTCGGAGGTGAAGTACTCGTCGGCGAGCCCGGCGATGTGGTGCCCGAGCTCGTGGACGAAGACGTAGGGCGACCAGAGGCTGCCGGCGGCGACCGTCGCGTAGAGCCCCTGGATCCCGCCGCCGCCGTAGGTCTCGGCGTTGGCCAGGATGGCCACGAAGTCGTACGGGGCCTGGGAGGCCACCTCCCGGAAGCGCCGGTTGTCGAGGGCGAGCAGGTAGCGCTCCGAGCCGAAGGCGTCGTAGGCGGTGCCGACCGGGCTGTTCCGGTGGATGCCGGTGGAGGGGCGGGACACGCCGCTCTCCCGTGCCGGGGGGCAGAGGGCGCGCACGTTGAGGTCGCCGCGGCGGGACCGGAAGGGCTCGACCGCGAGGAGGGCGTCGGTGGCCTTGCGGGCCTGGGCCTCGAAGGTCCGGCATTCACTGGCGGTATATCCGTCCCCGAGGATGAGGAGGTCGAGCTTCCGCTCCGGAGGGCCGCTCTTCAGGATCTCGATCACCGGCCCCGCGGGGGACGGCGGTGAGGTGTCGACGTACATGTCCTTCGGGTCCACGGTGAGCGTCCAGATCTCCCGGAAGGCCTGGCGCCGATCGCGCTTGCGAACCACGAGCTGGACCGGCCGGTCGGGGGCCGGGAAGCGGAACGACTCGTGGAAGGTCCGGTTCGCCTCCTTCGCCTCGGCGGTGGTCTCCCACTCCCCGAAGACGGTGGCGTAGCCGCGCGAGTAGAGGAGCCGGTTGGTGGCGAGGTCGCGGACCTCGAAGAGGTACTTGCCCAGGTTGAGGTCGTCGACCGGTCGGTCGGGGTTCCCCGGGAAGGGAAGCGGCTCGAGGACCAGCCGGTCGAGGGAGAAGCGCTCCTCGGTGGCGTTGCCGGTGTGGAAGGCGTCGACCCGGAAGGTGCGCGGGGTGGCGCTTGCGGCCAGCGCGAGGGCGAGGAGGAGGGGGGCGTGCATGGGGGCGGATACTACGACGGCGGGCGCTCCGGGGCCGACACCCTTGACACGTCCGTGGGGGGGGTTAGTTTCCGGGCGCCATGCCCATCTACGAATACGAGTGCCCGAAGTGCGGTCGCTTCGACACGTTGCAGCGGATGTCGGCGCCTCCCCTCCGCCGGCACGACGTGTGCGGAGCCCCGGTGAAGAAGGTGATGAGCGCCGGCTCCTTCGCCGTGAAGGGCGGCTCGAAGCCGGCCTCCTGCAGCGCGCCCAGGGGCGCGGGCTGCGCCGGCTGCCCGTCGGCCGAGGCCTGATGAAGCGGCTCACCCTCGCCGCGGGCGCCGACGACGAGGGGGAGCGGATCGACCGCTTCATCGCAGCCCGGGGCGGCATCTCCCGCGGCGAGGCCCGCAGGGTCCTGGAGCGCGGCGGGGTCTTCCTCGACGGGAAGCGCTGCAAGGTCTCGGGCAAGCTCCTCCACCGCGGGCAGAAGGTCACGGTGAACCTGGAGGAGGCCGGCCGCGGCGCCGACGCCGCGCCGCCCCTCGATCGCACCCGCCTGATCTTCGCCGACGCCCACGTGGCGGTGGTGGACAAGCCGGCCGGCGTCCCGGCGCAGCCCACCCTCACGAGCGACCGGGGCCACCTGCCCGAGCTCGTCTCCGCGATGCTCGGCACCCCGGCCCGCCTCGTCCACCGGCTCGACCGGGAGACGAGCGGCGTCACCATCCTCGCCCGCACGGCGGAGGCCGAACGGGTCCTCTCCGCCGCCTTCCGCGACGGGACGGCCGAGAAGACCTACCTGGCGCTCTGCGCCCGGGCGCCCTCCCCGGCCGACGGGCGCATCGACGCCCCCCTCGGGAAGGACCCGCTCCGCCCCGGGCGGAGGGCCGTCTCCCCCGGGGGCGACCCCGCCGCCACCCGCTACCGGACCCTCGCGGTGGGACCGGGCGGCGCGGCGCTCGTGGAGGCCTGCCCGGAGACGGGGCGCACCCACCAGATCCGGGTCCACCTGGCCGCGCTGGGGGCTCCGCTGCTCGGCGACGCCCGCTACGGCGGCCCCCGCATGGTGGGCGCGCTTCCCATTCCCCGGGTGATGCTCCACGCCCTCCGGCTCGTGATCGACCACCCCGCCACCGGCGTCCGTACCCCCTTCGAGGCCCCCGTTCCCGCCGACCTGGCCGCGGTCCGGGACGCGCTCGTGGGGCCCGCCGGAACCTGAGTGCCCCGCCCCTCCCGGGTGGAATCCGGCCGGGAAACGTGGTTACTTCCCGCCCCGTGGAACGGCCCGTCGCCGTTCCCGGAGGGAGCCCCAGGCGATGAGCGACAGCACTTCCGGCGCGTCCGGATTCAAGCCCTACATCCCGGCCGAGACGGTCATCCCCGAGTTCACCGTGAAGGCGGTGGTAGCCGGCGCGGTCTTCGGGATCCTCTTCGGCGCCTCCACCGTCTACCTGGCGCTCAAGGCCGGCCTCACCGTCTCGGCCTCGATCCCCATCGCGGTCATCGCCATCTCGCTCGGGCGCAAGCTCCTCAAGACCACCATCCTCGAGAACAACATCATCCAGACCGCCGGCTCGGCCGGCGAGTCGATCGCGGCGGGCGTGGTCTTCACCCTCCCCGGCTTCCTCTTCCTGTCGGTGGGCGTGGACGGCAAGTCCGTCGGCGCCGGCTACTTCAACTACGCGACGCTCTTCACCCTCTCGCTGGTGGGCGGCATCCTCGGCGTCCTCATGATGATCCCGCTCCGTCGCTCCCTCATCGTGAAGGAGCACGAGGAGCTCAAGTACCCGGAGGGCGCGGCCTGCGCCTCGGTGCTCATCGCCGGCGAGAAGGGGGGCGACTTCGCGAAGACCGCATTCCAGGGCGTGGGCATCTCGGTCGCCTACGCCATCCTCCAGAAGGTCTTCCACGTCATCGCCGAGACGCCGGCCTGGGTCAGCTCCCGGACCAACAAGTGGCTCCCCAACGCCACCGTGAACGGGGAGATCACGCCCGAGTACATGGGCGTCGGCTACATCATCGGCCCGAAGATCGCCGGGGTCCTCGTGGCCGGCGGCGTGCTCGCCTGGCTCGGGCTCATCCCGCTGCTCGGGTTCCTCGTCCCCGGCGACATGGTCTACGCGCAGCTCGTCAAGGTCGGCAACAACCCGGCCGGCTTCGGCTGGGACCCCGCCACCCACACCTTCGCCAACACCGCGAACGCCATCTACCGCGCCTACGTGCGCCAGATCGGCGCCGGCGCGGTGGCCGCCGGTGGCTTCATCACGCTGATCAAGACGCTGCCCACCATCTACACGTCGCTGCGCGACTCGATCCGCTCGCTCTCCGACAAGACGGCGGCCCACGAGACCAAGCGCACCGAGCGGGACCTCTCCTTCGTCACCGTCATCGCCGGCAGCATCGGGCTCGTGGTGGTGCTGGTCGCCCTGCCCTTCATCCCGGGCGAGACCATCCTGAACAAGATCCTGGTGGCGGTGCTCGTCATCGTCTTCGGATTCATCTTCGTCACCGTCTCCTCCCGCATCGTCGGCCTGATCGGGTCGTCGTCGAACCCCATCTCGGGCATGACCATCGCCACCCTCATGGCCACCGCCATGGTCTTCGTCGGGCTCGGCTGGACCGGGACGGCCTACGAGCCGATGGCGCTCGTGGTGGGCGGCATGGTCTGCATCGCCGCCGCCAACGCCGGCGCCACCTCGCAGGACTTGAAGACCGGCTTCCTCATCGGCGCCACGCCGCGGGCGCAGCAGATGGCGCTCTTCATCGGCGCCATCGCGTCGGCGGTCGTCATCGGACTCACAGTGAAGGTCCTCGACACCCCGAGCGCCGACCAGCTCGCCAAGGGCATCACCCACGCCATCGGCACCGAGAAGTTCCCCGCGCCGCAGGGAACGCTCATGGCCACCCTGATCAAGGGGCTGCTCTCGCTGAACCTCGACTGGGTCTACGTCCTCGTGGGCGTCTTCTTCTCCATCACCATGGAGCTGTGCGGGGTGAAGGCGCTCTCCTTCGCGGTGGGGCTCTACCTCCCCCTCTCCACCACGCTGCCCATCTTCGTCGGCGGCGTCGTGAAGGGGCTCGCGGACCTGGCCACCACGCGCCGGGGCGGCCAGGCCGAGGACGCCGAGCTGGGCGGAGGTTCGCTCATGGCCACCGGGCTCGTCGCCGGCGGCGCCCTCACGGGGGTGGTGGTGGCGCTCCTCCAGGTGAACGAGAGCGTCGAGCGCTTCCTCGCGAGCAAGCTCGACATGGAGCCCGCCATCGCCCGGGTGATCGGCCACGGGGGTTACACCCTTCTGGGCGTCCTCTGCTTCGCCGGGCTGGGGTTCCTGCTCTTCCGGACCGCCATGAAGTCGCAGGTGAAGGTCGACTGATTCGCGGGTCACCACCCGGCCTGTCACAAAGCCGCCTGAGGGCCCTCCAATCCTCCAGAAAAGGGGGGGCCCGCATGACCGCGTACCGATCAGTGTCCCGTCGCGACGTCGACCGGTTCCTGCGATCCCTCTGCCGGTGCGACGGCGCGAAGGACCTGGCCGTGGTTGCCGCGCTCCTCGTCTTCGCGGCGTCGCTCGCCATCCGGCTGGCGAGGCTCCGGTCCGGGGCAACGATTTTTTCCTGACCCGGCCGGGATCGCCTCCAGCGAAATAGGGCGCTCCCCCGTCCGTTCATCCTTTGTCGGACAACGTGGACGGCCGACCCGGGGGAGGCAAGGCTGTGATCGCGGGCGAGGAAGCCGTACCATCGGGAGGCTTGCCGCCCGACCAGCCGAAGCCCGGGTCGATGTCCGCTCTGCTCGAGGAGCTGGCGGAGGCCCCCGAGCTCCGCCCCGGCAGCGGCATCGGTCCCGGGAGCGTGATCGGCGAGCGCTTCGAGGTCCTCCGCGAGCTGGGGCGGGGGGGCTTCGGCGTGGTCCACGAGGCACGCGATCGGGAGCTCGGGCGGCTCGTGGCGGTGAAGGTGGTCCGGGCCCGGCGCGGCGTCGACCCGGGGATGCTGCGCGCCGAGGCCGAGGCGGCCGCCGCCCTCCACCACCCCAACATCGTCACCGTCCACGACCTGGGCAGCGCGGGGGGGGAGGGCTGGCTCGTCCTCGAGTTGCTGCGCGGCGAGACCCTCGAGGCGCGGCTGCGCCGGGGTGCGCTTCCCGGGCCGGAGGCGCTCCGCGTCGCCACCGAGATCGCCCGCGGCCTCGCCCACGCCCACCACGCCGGCGTCCTGCACCGCGACCTCAAGCCATCCAACGTCTTCCTCTGCGACGACGGGGCGGTGAAGATCCTCGACTTCGGCCTCTCCCGCGTCTTCGGATCCGGCAGCGGCCCGGAGGGCGGGACGCCCGCCTACATGGCGCCGGAACAGTGGCGGCGCGAGCCGGAGGACGAGCGGACCGACGTCTTCGCCCTCGGCGTGATGCTCCACGAGATGCTCACCGGCCACCGCCCCTTCGCGGTGGAGTCCGGGCGGAGCACGGCGCTCGACGACGGCCCGCCGCCCGAGCTGCCGTCCGGCGCCGCGCCCCGGAGCGTCCGCCTCCTCGTCCGGCGCTCCACCTCCCGCGACCGGAAGGAGCGTCCACGGGACGGCGCGGCGGTCCTCGAGACGCTGCTCGAGCAGCGGGCCGCGCTCGACACGGGGAAGAACCGGCGGCGCGTGGTGCTCGCCGGGGCGCTGGTGGGGCTCGTGGCCCTCCTCGCCCTGTTCGCGTCCCGCACGCTCCGTGATCGGGACCGGGACCTCGCCCCGGGGCAGCGGATCCCGGTGGCGGTGGCCGACTTCCAGAACGGCACCTCGGATCCCGAGCTGAACGGGCTGTCGGGGATGCTCACCACCTCGCTCGAGCAGTCGAAGCGGCTCACCGTGCTCACCCGGTCCCGCCTCGCCGACCTGCTCCGGCAGATGGGCAGGACGGTCCCCGAGCGCATCGATGAGTCGCTGGCCCGCGAGGTGGGCAAGGCCGCCGGGGTGAAGGCGCTGCTCCTCGCCACCGTGCACCGCTTCGACGACCTCTACGCCATCGAGATGCGGGCCCTCGACCCGGCCACCAACGAGTACCTCTTCACGCTGAAGCAGGAGGGGAAGGGAAAGGCGAGCATCCCGGGGATGATCGACCGGCTCTCGGCCCAGACGCGCGAGCGGCTGCGGGAGCGCCCCGCCGACGTGGCCAGCGGGCGCGGCGTCGCCGAGGTGACCACGGGCAACCTCGCCGCCTACGAGCACTACTTCAAGGCGCGGCAGGCCATCGACTTCCAGCGGCCGGAGCAGGCGCTCTCCGAGCTCGAGGCCGCCCTGAAGATCGATCCCGACTTCGCCCTCGCCCACTACCAGCTCGCCATCCTCGACGCCTGGCGCCCCGACGTCTGGCTCAAGGCGAGCAAGACCGGGGACGAGGCGAGCCGCCGGACCTTGCAGGAGCACCTCGACGCCGCCACCCGGCTCGCCGACCGGCTGCCGGAGAAGGAACGGCTCGCGCTGCTCGGGTGGAAGGCCACCGTCGAGCACCGTCCCGACGAGGCGCGGCGGCTCCGGGACAGGGCCGCGGAAGCCTACCCCGAGGACAAGGAGGCGGTGCTCTACGCCGGCGACATCCCCTTCCACCGGGGCGACATGGCGGCGGCGGCCCCCTACTTCGAGCGGGCGCTCCAGCTCGACCCCAACTACGTGCTGGCCTGGAACCACCTCGCCATGGCCTACGAGGACATGGGGCTCTTCGAGAAGGAGCTCGAGACGTCGCGGAGGTGGGTCGAGGTGGCCCACTCGGCCGAGGCCAACCGCTGGACGGGACGGGCACTGCTGTCGCTCGACCGGCGCGAGGAGGCGGAGCAGGCGTTCCGTCGGGCCCACGCCATCGACGGGAAGCAGTGGCCGGCGGCCGCCGTCGCCTCGTGGTTGATGTCGCAGGGACGCGCCCAGGAGGCCGAGGCCCTGGCCCGCGAGGGGCTCGCCGAGGCCGGCAAGCGTCCCGCCCCGGCGAAGGGAGCCGGCGACGCGGAGCCCTTCGGCGAGGCCTCCTGGTACGCGCGCCTCCTCGTGGCCTCGCTCGCCCAGCAGGGGCGCATCCACGAGGCGGAGGCGTTCATCGGCGAGCTGGCGCGCGCCGGCGCCCCGCCGCAGGCGCTGGCGGGGCTCAAGATGGAGCTCGGATCGATCACCCGGTCGCCTTCCATGATCCGGACCGCCCGCGCCGACGCCGAGCGGGCGGGGCTGTTCCGGACCGCACCCCCGCTGGTCGGGACCGCCATCACCGCCGCGTTCGTCGGGGCCCTGGACGACGCCGCGGCGCTCATGGAGAGCGCCCGCGCCGCCGCCGACTGGCCCGACGTCTCTCCGTTCGACGTCGAGGCCTACGAGGTGGTCACGCTGTGGCGCTCGGGGCGGCTCGCCGAGGCGGAGGCGAAGCTTCGCCCGATGGCCGACTCGCAGAGCATCGGGCGCCGCTACAACGTGCTGAAGGCGCTCGGGGAGCTCCAGATCCAGGCGGGCAGGGACGCCGAGGGCGCGGCCAGCCTCGAACGGGCCCGGACCCTCCCCTGGCCGGCCGGCGGGGAAGGTCGCGGGGCGAACGAGTCGAACGGGCTCTTCCTCCTCGCGGGGGCCTACGAGCGGCTGGGCGAGCGGCAGAAGGCCCTCGAGCGGGTCGACGAGCTCCTCAAGGGCTGGCAGCGCGCCGACCCCGACCTGCCCCGGCTCGCCGAGGCCCGGGCCATGAAGAAGCGGCTCGCGCCCAAGACGGCTCAGAGCACTCAGGCCACGCAGCGGTAGTCCCGGACCTCCTCGAAGCCCCGGCGTCCGAGCTCGGCGCGGATGAGGTCGCGCGCCCCCGCAGCGCCCACGGCGACGAGGAGCGGCAGCCCGCGGGCCCGCCCGGCCTCCGCGAAGGAGACCACCGGCACGCCGAGCACCTGGCGCCCGATCTTCTTCGGATCGACCTCGAGGAACAGGGCCACCGAGACGCCGTGCGGCGCCAGCGCGCGGGCGAAGGCCCGGCCGGTCTCCCCGGCGCCCCAGAGCACCACCTCGCGCCGGTCGGCGAGCGGCCCGGCGGCGAGCCATGCCGCCTTGAGCGCCACGTGGCGGGAGAGGGCGTACCGGCCGTCGGTCCGGGTGAGGCGCCCGGCCGACTCGCGCCAGTCGAGCAGGACCTCGGGGACGTTCCCGAGCCGGTGGCCGGCGGCGGAGAGGCGCAGCCACAGGTCGTAGTCCTCCGGGAAGTCGCCGTCGCGCCAGCCGCGGGCCTCCTCGAGCACGGCGCGCCGGATGGCCGAGGCCGGGTGGACGAGCGGCGACTCCACGAGCAGGTCGCGGGCCACGAGCCCGGGCGTGACGAGCCCGTTCAGCCAGGCGGCGTAGCGGGCCATCCCTCCCGCCACCTCCATGCGCGGGAAGAGCCGGACGCGGGAACCCACCGCGGCGAGGGCCCTGTCGGCGTCGAGCGCCTCGAGTTGACGCCCGACGCGGCGCGGGTGGGCGACGTCGTCGGCGTCCATCCGCACCACCACCTCGGCGTCGCAGCGGGCGAGCCCCCGGTTCAGCGCGCCGGCGATCCCCTCCCCGCTCCCGGGCACCAGGACGACGCGCCGGTCGCGCGCGGCGAGCGCGGCGAGGATCGCGCCGGTGCCGTCCCGCGAGCCGTCGTCCACGGCCACGAGCGAGAGATCGCGGAAGTCCTGGCGGAGGATGGAGAGGACGGCCGCGCGCACGGTTCCCGCGGCGTCGCGGGCCGGCATGAGGACGGCCACGCGGGGCACGGGGGGCGCTACCCCTCGTAGTCGCCGCCGATGAGGGGCGGCGGGTCGTCGACCTTCACGTCGTCCGGCGACACCTCGACCGGCTCGGCGTCGGCGTCGTACTCGCCGAGGGCCGGGTCGGTCACCTGGCTGCAGAGCCAGACCGCCGCGTAGTAGTAGCCGGCCGGCCCGAGCCCGACGATCTGCCCGCGGGTGGCCGGGGCGATGAGGTCCTGCCGGCGCCACTCCTCGCGCGCGTGGACGTTCGAGATGTGGATCTCGACCACCGGGAAGGAGATCGACTTCAGGCAGTCGTGCAGCGCGTAGCTCGTGTGGGTGAAGGCGCCCGGGTTCACGATGAGCCCGCGCGCGTCCTTGCGGTGCTCCTGGATGAAGTCGATGAGGGCGCCCTCGTGGTTCGACTGGAAGGCCTTCACCTCGTGCCCGTAGGCCGCGCACGCCTCCGAGACCATCCGCTCTACGTCCCGGAGGGTGGTGGAGCCGTAGACCTCCGGCTCCCGCTCCCCGAGCAGGTTCAGGTTCGGTCCGTTCACGAGCAGGATCATCCCGGTCTCCCGATCTCCCGCGCCGCCTCCCGGACGGCAGCCGGATCGGCGACGACGTCCCACTCTACCGCCCAGCCGCGGGCCCGGCGAATCGGCAGCACCCAGAGGAGCCCGGCCGCCGACCGCTTCTTGTCGTGGGTCATCAAAGCCCCCGCACGCCGCGCAGCGGCGGGCGGAATGCCCACGGGCAGCCCCGCCCCCCGGATCACGTCCTCGACCCTCTCCACCTCCTCCTCCCCCACCCGCCCCATCACCCGCGCCAGCCGGAACGCGAACGCCATCCCGATGGCCACCGACTCCCCGTGGGTCCACCTCCGGAACCCCCCGGCCGCCTCCACGCCGTGGCCGAAGGTGTGCCCCAGGTTGAGGAGCTTCCGCTCGCCCTTCTCCCGCGGATCCCGCTCCACCACCTCCAGCTTCACCCGGGCGCAGGCCGCGAGGGTCCGCTCGCCGGCGCGCCCGGCGCGCGCCTCGGCGGCGAGCCCCGGGAGCAGTTCCGGACGCAGGAACCCATACTTGAGCACCTCTCCCAGGCCGCTGCGGAACTCCCGCGGCGGAAGGGTGGCGAGCGCGGCCGGGTCGGAGAGCACGCCCACCGGCGGGTGGAAGGCGCCCACCGCGTTCTTGGCGAGCGGCAGGTTCACCGCGGTCTTCCCCCCCAGCGCGGCGTCGACCATGCCGAGGACGGTGGTCGGGACGGCGAGCCAGTCGATGCCCCGCATGAAGACGGCGGAGAGGAAGCCGGCCGCGTCGGTGACCGCCCCGCCCCCCATCCCCACCACCAGGCTGCGCCGGGTCAGCCCGGCCCGGAGCAACCGGGTGGCCGAGCGCTCCAGCACGGCCAGCGTCTTGCCGCGCTCCCCGTCGGGCAGGACCACCGTGGCGGCGAGGGGGGCCTCCCGGGCCAGCGCCGCTGCGATTCCCGCGCCGAAGGGGGTGGCGAGCACGCGGGCGCAGGTGACCAGCGCGATCCCTTCGTGACCCTGGGTGAACTGGGCGATCCCCCGCGCGGCCGGGCCGACCCGGACCGGGTAGGCGTGCCCCTGCTGCCGGGCCTCGAGCTCCGTGCTCACGGGGCCGCCCCCAGCAGCCCCGCCAGCCGCCGGGCCACGGCGTCGGACGAGGACCCGTCGACGGCGACGGTGAGCGTGGCGCGCCGGTAGAGGGGGAGCCGGGCGCGGAGCAGGGCATCCCACTGGCGGACCAGCGGGCGGCCACCCCCGTCGCCCAGGCGCCGCGACGCCTCGCCGGCGGAGACGTCGAGGAAGATCACGCGGCCGACGTGGAGCAGGTGCCCGGCGTTGCCCGGGTCGCAGAAGGCCCCGCCGCCCAGCGCGACCACGAGCGGACCGGAGAGGGCGCACACCACCTGCCGCTCCAGCGCGCGGAAGGCCGCCTCGCCCCGCTCGGAGAAGATGGCGGCCACCGGGCGCCGGGCCAGCCGCTCCACCTCGGCGTCGGTGTCGACGAAGCGCCGCCCCAGGAGCCGGGCCAGCTCCCGGGCCACGGTCGACTTGCCCGAGCCCATCATCCCGGCGAGCGAGACGGTCTCAGCAGATCCGAGCGGCATAGGCCGTGACCGCCTTCTCGATGTCGACCACCGCGTCGCCCCCGAACTTCTCCAGGAAGACGGCGGCGAGCTCCCAGCAGACCACGGCCTCGCCCACCACCGAGGCGGCCGGCACGGCGCAGACGTCGCTGCGCTCGTAGCGGGCCATGGCCGGCTCGTGGGTGTCGATGTCGACGGTGCCGAGCGGGGTGGTCATGGTGGGGATGGGCTTCATGAAGGCACGCACGCAGACCGGCTCGCCGTTGGTCATCCCGCCCTCGATGCCCCCGGCCCGGTTGGTGGCGCGGTGGTAGCCCCGCTCCGCCGAGTGCTGGATGGCGTCGTGGAAGCGATCACCCGGCAGGTCGACCCGGGTCCCCTCGCCGATCTCGACGGCGCGGATGGCGGGGATTGCGCAGAGCGCGCCGGCGAGCCGCCCGTCGAGCCGCCGGTCGGGGTGGGCGTAGGTCCCGAGGCCGGGCGGGAGCCCCGTGGCCCAGACCTCGAAGGCGCCGCCGATGGAGCCGCCCCGCGCCTTCTCCCGGTCGACGATGGCGCGCCACTGCGCGGCGAGCGCCGGGTCGGCGGTGCGGACGTCGGAGGCCTCGATGGCGGTCCGCTCCTCGGCCGAGGGCGCGTCGTCGCAGCGCACCGAGCGCTCGCCGATGGCGGTGACCCGGGAGCAGACCTCGATCCCGAACCGGCCGAGGAGTTGCCGGGCGAGCGCCCCCAGCGCGACGGTGGCGGCCGTGGACCGGGCGCTGGCCCGCTCGAGCGCGTCGCGGGCGTCGTCGAACCCGTACTTCTGCACGCCGGGGAGGTCGGCGTGGCCCGGGCGGGGACGGGTGAAGCGCGGGCCGCCGCGCGCCGCCGGGGACATGAGCTCCTTCCAGTTCTCGTGGTCCTTGTTCCAGACCACCAGCGCGATGGGGGTACCGAGCGTCACGCCGCCGCGGATCCCGGAGAGGAACTCGGCGCGATCGGTCTCGATCTGCATCCGCCCGCCGCGGCCGTAGCCCTTCTGGCGCCGGGCCAGCTCGGCGTCGACCCGGGCCAGGTCGAGGGAGAGCCCGGCCGGGAAGCCCTCGGCGATGGCGCAGAGCCCCGGGCCGTGGGATTCACCAGCAGTGAGATAACGGATCGCCATGGTCAACGCCCCCCGTGCCGCTCGATGGCCCTCGCCATCACGTCCTCGGGCGCGGAGCGGCCGAGCCAGATCTTGAAGGCGAGCGCCCCCTGGCGCACCAGCACCTGCTCGCCCGTCACCAGCCGCGCGCCGTTGCCCCGGGCCGAGCGGGCGAAGGCGGTCTCGCCGTAGACGAAGTCGAGCGCCACCTGGCCGGTCTTCCAGGCCAGCGCCGGGAGCTCGCCGGAATGGCTCCCCAGCCCCACCGTGGTGGCGTTCACGATGGCGTCGGACTGGATGGACTCCGGCGCGACCGCCTCCCAGTCCACCGTCCGGATGGCTCCCTCGGGCAACTCGAGCGTCCGTGTCATGTCGCGGGCCAGGTCCTCGGCGGCACCGGCACGCCGGGCCGAGATCCGCACGTTCGCCCCCATGGCCACGAGCCCCCAGACGGCGGCGCGGGCGGCGCCCCCCGCGCCCAGCACGAGCGCCCGGGAGCGCGGGCCGATGCCGGCGTCGGTGAGCAGCCCCCGCACCGCGGGCGCATCGGTGTTGAAGCCGGCCCAGCCCCGGGCGTGGCGGGCCAGCACGTTGACCGCCCCCACCTGCGCCGCGACGTCGTCGAGGGCTGCGCAGAGGGGAACCACCGCCTCCTTGTGCGGGACGGTGACGTTCATCCCCCCGAGGCCGAGCGCGCGAGCGCCGCGGACGGCTGCCTCGAGCTCGTCGGGTGCGACCGGCAGCGCCACGTAGGCGCCGTCGAAGCCGATGGCGGCGAAGGCCGCGTTGTGCATGGCCGGGGAGAGGCTGTGGTCGACCGGAGAGCCGATGACGGCGAAGACGGTGCTGCGCCCCGAGATCATGCGCCCTCCGAGAGGCGATCGAGGATCGAGAAGAAGGAGGGGAAGCTGGTGTCGACGCAGGCGACGTCGTCGAGCACCACCTCGTCGCCGCCGGCGAGGAGCTGGGCGATGGCCATGCTCATGGCCACGCGGTGATCCATGCGGGTGCGCACCGACACGCCCCGCAGCGGCGTCGGCCCCTCGATGGCGCAGCCGTCGTCGAAGAGCTCGATGCGGGCCCCGGCGGCGGCGAGCGCCTCCCCCATCCCCGCAAGCCGGTCCGACTCCTTCACCCGGAGTTCCCGGGCGTCGCGGATCAGGGTGCGGCCACGCGCCTGGGTGGCGAGGACCATGAGGACCGGGAGCTCGTCGATGAGGCGCGGGACGAGCGCTCCCTCGATGGTGGTGGCCACCAGCGGTCCGCCCCGGACGGTGACGTCGGCGCGCGGCTCGCCGGCGCTCTCCCGCTCGTTCGCCACCTCCACGCCCGCGCCCATGGCGCGCAGGACGTCGAGGAGGCCGGTGCGGGTGGGGTTGGTGCCGAGCCCGCGCGCCGTGACCCGCGAGCCTGGGAGCGCGGCGGCGCCGCAGAGGAAGAAGGCCGCCGAGGAGATGTCGCCCGGGACGTCCACCTCGCCGCCGGTGAGGGTGGAGGGGCGGATCGAGACGCGGAGCCCGTCGACCGAGAGGTCGGCCCCCATGCGCCGGAGCATCCGCTCGGTGTGGTCGCGGGACTGGGCCGGCTCCTCCACCACCGTCTCCCCGTCGGCGGCGAGGCCGGCGAGGAGGATGGCCGACTTCACCTGCGCGCTCGCCACGGCGAGCACGTGGCGGGTGCCCCGGAGCTTCCGCCCCCGGATGACGAGCGGCGGGAGCCGGTCGCCGTCGCGGGCCTCGAGCACCCCGCCCATGGCGCGGAGCGGCTCGACCACCCGCCGCACCGGACGGCGCCGCAGCGAGGCGTCGCCGGTCAGCACCGAGAGCCCCGGAACGCCGGCGAGCACGCCGGCCAGCAGCCGCAGGCTCGTCCCGGAGTTGCCGCAGTCGATCACGTCGTCGGGTTCGGCGAGGACCGGGGGCGGCGTCACCACCACCTCGCTCCCCTCCTCCCGCACCCGGGCCCCCAGCCGCTCCACCGCCTTCCAGGTGGAGTGCACGTCCTCGGCGCGGAGCAGGCCGCGCACGCGGGTCTCGCCCCGGGCCAGCGCCGCGAAGAGCAGCGACCGGTGGGAGACCGACTTGTCGCCGGGCACCTCGAAGTCTCCCCGGAGCGGGCCCCGGCGGCGGCAGGTGACGGGCCCCTTCAAAAGAGCGCTCCCCGGGCCGCGCGGGCCTCCTCGAGGACCTGGCGGGCCGCGCCAGGAGAGTCGGCGATGGCGGCCAGGATCCGGGACAGGTGGCGCTCGAGCAGCCGGGCCGCCTCCGGGACGTGGGCGTTGCGCCGCGCCACCTCCCCCTGGATGTCGAAGGCGAAGCCGGCCAGCCGGGTCATGTCGTTCATCCCCGGCCCGGCCAGCGCGCCGGCGAGCGGCCCGGCCTCCTTCGCGGCGAGCGAGAGGGCACCGGCGAGCAGGTACGGAAGGTGCGACACCAGCGCCACGGCGGCATCGTGCTCCGCGGCGGTACAGGTCGCGACGCGGGCGCCGAGCGCCTCGTGCAGGGCCGACACCCGCGCCACCGCGCCGGCGGGAACGCCGTCCACGCAGACCGCCACCGTTCCGCCGGTCCACCGGTCGGCCTTCGCCCCGTCGTAGCCGCCGCGCCCGCCGAACATGGGGTGTGCGCCCACGAAGGAGACGCGCGGGTCCCCCTCCCGGCGCGCCACCTCCACCACCCGCTCCTTGGCGCCGCCGACGTCGGTGAGCACCGCCCCGTCCGGCATGGCCCGGGACACCGGCCCGAGGAGCGCCTCGATGGCGGCCACCGGGGTGCAGAGCACGACCAGTTCCCGGTCGGAGAGCCAGGCCCCCGGCCCCTCGTGCACCGTGTCGACGACCCCGTCGGCGAGGGCGCGCCCCCGGACGTCGGCGCTCGTCTCGGCGGCGGCGACGTGGATGGACGGATCGGCGGCCTTGATCCCGCGGGCCAGCGAGGCGCCCATGAGGCCGAGCCCCACGATGCCCACCCGGCGGGGCAGCCTGGCGTCGGTCGCCATGGCTCACCTCCCGCCGGTCCTCGGCGGGGCCTCCGGGTCGGCGAGGTCGGGACGGAGCGCCCGCGCGCCGCGCAGGTAGACGTGGCGCACCGGCCGGTCGAGCGTCTCCACGTGGAGGAGCACGCGGATGGCCCGCGGCAGGGAACCCGGGACCGGGATCTCCTGCGAGCAGATCATGGGAACCTGGTGCCAGCCGTTGCGGATCCGCGCGGTGCGGGCCGGGAAGTCGGCGTCGAGGTC
The DNA here is from genome assembly GCA_903904005.1 of uncultured Anaeromyxobacter sp. Lineage (GTDB taxonomy): Bacteria > Myxococcota > Myxococcia > Myxococcales > Anaeromyxobacteraceae > CAIOAK01. The sequence goes on along the minus strand of CAIVAR010000058.1, from coordinate 1,871 downwards.
GTGGGTCACGGTGAAGATGGCCCAGCCGATGTCCTCCGGGCGGATGGCGTTCCGCTCGCAGAGGGCCGCGCAGAGCTCCGCCACGGCCTCTTCCATGGCCGGAACGGTGTTCTCCTCGATCTGGGTCGCGCCTCGGATGCCGCGCATCGACCGGAGAGCTTACTTCCAGACCCGCCGGTCGTCGATTCGCTTCACCCCGGGGGGGATGGTACCGGCCGGCGCGGCCCGGACGTCCCCCTTCACCTTGACCTCCTCGCGCAGCGCCTCGGCGAGGCGCGAGGCGAGGGCGCCGCCGGCGTCGGGGGCGGAGAGCTCGACCACGTACTCGAGCCGGTCGAGGTGGTTCTCCCGCGTCACCACGGCCTGCCAGGCGGTCACCTCGGGGAAGCGCTTCACGATCCCGTCGATCTGCCCGGCGCGGACGAACAGCCCCCGCACCTTCACGCCGTCCCCCACCCGGCCGAGCATGCCGAGCAGCTTCGGCGTGGTGCGCCCGCAGGCGCAGCGCTCCTCGGGGCCGAGCGAGGAGAGGTCGCCCGTGCCGAAGCGGAGCAACGGATAGGCCACGTCGAAGAGCGTGCCCACCACCTCGCCGAGCTGGCCGGGCTCCGCCGGCTTGCCGGTCTCGATGTCGAGCACCTCCACGATGGCCTCGGGGTGGACGTGCCAGCCCCCCTTCTCCGGGCACTCGTAGGCCAGGCAGCCCAGGTCGGCGGTGCCGTACCCCTGCAGGACCCGCACGCCGAACCCCTCCTGGATCTCGGTGCGCAGCGTCTCGGGGAGCATCTCGGCGATGACCCAGGCGGTTTCGAAGGACAGCGGCGTCCCGAGCTCGCGCGCCTTGGTGAGCAGCGCGTGCAGGAAGCTGGGGAGGCCGAGGTAGGCGGTGGCCTTCACGTGGGCCGCCACCTTCACCTGAAGCTCGGCCTGCCCCACGCCGGCGGGGATCACCGCGCAGCCCAGCGCGCGGGCCCCGGCGTCGAGCATGAAGCCGAGCGGGGTGAGGTGGTAGGAGGCGGAGTTGTGGGCCACGTCGCCGGCCCGGAAGCCGGCGGCGGCCAGCGCGTGCCGGAAGCGCCAGAAGTCCTCGTGGGCGCCCTGCGGGTCGTAGATGGGCCCCGCGGACATGAAGATCCGGGCCAGCTGCCCCGGCTCGACCGCGGTGAGGCCCGCGAAGGGCGGCTCCTCGGCCTGGGCGGCGGGGATGGAGTCCTTGCGGGTGACCGGGATGCGCAGCAGGTCGTCGAGGCCGTGGACGCTGGCCGGGTCGATGCCGGCGGCGGTGAGCGTGCGGCGGGCCCGGGGGGCGCGGGCGAAGGCGTGGGCCACGGTGCGGCGAAGCCGCTCGCCCTGCTGGAGGCGGCGCTGCTCCGGCGCGAGGGATTCGATGGCGGGATCGAGGATGCGGGACGGGCGGAGGGGCATGGGGACTTTCCGTGGGTGTTGCGGCTCCGTGAGCCCGCTCTTGCGCCGGCTGAAGCCGGCGCTGCTGGGAAGGCCTTGCTAGGAAAGCCAGCGCTTGCGCCGCTTGTAGAACTTGAGGTTCTTGTAGCTCTTCTTGCCGCCCTCGCCGCCGCCGCCCAGGTAGAACTCCTTCACGTCCTCGTTGGAGCGGAGCTTCTCGGGGTCGCCGTCGAGGACCACCCGGCCGTTCTCCATGATGTAGCCGTAGTCGGCGATGGAGAGGGCCAGGTTGGCGTTCTGCTCGACGAGCAGGATGGTGGTCTTCCGCTCCTCGTTGATGCGCTTGATGATCCGGAAGATCTCGGCGACGAGCAGCGGGGCCAGGCCCAGGGACGGCTCGTCGAGCATCATGAGCTTGGGGCGCGCCATGAGCGCGCGGCTGATGGCGAGCATCTGCTGCTCCCCGC
>CAIVAR010000057.1 GCA_903904005.1 uncultured Anaeromyxobacter sp. | reverse complement strand
GCCCGTCACCACCCAGGAGAGCGTCGAGGCGCTCCCCGAGGTGATGCTCGGGGGGTTCGCGCCGAAGGACGACACCACCGGAGCGGTCCCGGGATCGGGGGTCGGGGTCGTGGAGCTCCCGCCGCAGGCGGCCGCGACGACTGCGGTCGCGGCGAGGAACAGTGCGCGCAGCACTGCGACCCGTGCGGGGCTGTAGAAGCGGCTCTTTCGCAGGGTGTTGGGGCTTTCGGCCATGGCGATCGTCCTCGGACCGGGTGGGAGCCGGGGCCTCGAACGGACCCCGCCTCGAATCCCGAGGAGACATGCACGAGCGATGCCTCGCTGCGACGATGCAATGTACCGATATGACTTTCTTATTCTGCGGACGTCCCCATGCGTCAAGACCCTGGGTGTCCGGCCACCCAAAACCCTTTCCGGGGCTGGGGCTCAGCCGTCTCCCCGGCGACGCCGACGCGATCGCCTACCGGATGACCACGAGCAGCGTCACCCCGGCGGGAACGACCACCCCGGCGCGCGCGTAGGTGGTGCGCCCCGCGGGCACGGTGTCGAGCGCGTAGGTGTGGGCGGTGGCCGGGAAGGCGCCGGAGAGCGACGCCGCCGTGGCCGGCCGGCTCGACGCCCAGGGCGAGAGGTCGATCGCACCCAGGGTGAACCCGCCGGCGACCGTCGCGGGGAAGCCATACCCGGCGGGCGTCCCACCCACCGGCAGCAGGCCGTAGACCGAGGCCCCCATGCGGGCGAGGTCGTCCTCGAAACCCGTCCCTCCGGCGGTCCGGATGACGGAGTCGACGCAGGCGACGCCCGTGCCGGTGGTGGGGCAGTCGGCCAGGTTGGCGTAGACGGCGAGCCCGTACCGGCGGTCGAGGAAGGCGCCGAGCGAGCCGACCGCCTCGTAGAGCCGCGTGTCGATGCCGGCGCCCCAGGAGACGAGGCTCACGCCGCCGCCCTCCCCCACGTAGGGTCCGACCCGCATGGTGGGGACCTTGGCGACGTGGTCCGGCGTGACCGCCGGCGAGACCACGTCCTCGGTCATCATGGCCGACAGCTCCTCGATCCAGGTGTCGAACGGCGCCGCCTTCCGCAGCGAGCGCTGGTAGTAGTTCACCATGTGGGTGAGCTCGTGGAGCAAGGTGGAGGCGAAGTATCCGCGGTTCGACCTCACCCCCGGCGCGGCGATGAAGAAGGCGAGGGCCTCGTTCGACCGGGCGAAGCGGGAGCCGTAGCTCCGCAGGATGTTGTTCAGGCTGTAGAAGTAGCCTCCCCATTGCGTTCCCGGGGGCACGTTCAGGAAGACGACGTGGACGTCGAGGGGCGCCGAGGGGCCGTCCTGGATGTAGACGTCGGGCCAGGGCGCGACGAAGGGGCCCCAGGCGTCGCCGCGCATCCCGGTCACCTGGGCGTAGCCACCGGTGGCATCGCAGAAGGTGGCCTGGAAGTAGGCCAGGTCGGCGTCGGTCACGTTGCCGGCCGCCGTCGCGGCGGGGTCCACCCAGAAGACCGCCTTCCTTCCGGTGGGCAGCGGGCAGACCGCCTTCACGACCGTCGGGTAGTCGACCGGGGTGGCGGGGTAGTTGTCGGTCCAGGTGCGGGTGGCGCCGACGACGGGCGTGGGGGTCGGGGCGGCGAGCGCGGCCGGGGCCGCTGCGCCTCCCCCCCGCGACGTCCGAGGGAGGTCGCGCATCGACAGGGCCAGCTCCCGGTTCCGCTCCAGCATGGAGCGGTGCCCGTGGTCCCTCTCCGCCTGCTCCCCGGCCCCGGGCGGCTGCGCCGGCGGGAGGGCGAGCGGCGACGGCGCGGCCAGGGTTCCCGGGGACGGCAGGGTGGTCGGGCTGGTGGCGCCGTTCGAGAAGAGCAGCAGCGCGCCCTGGCCGGCGCGCACCCCGTCGATGGAGAGCGCGATGGTCGCCGGGGAGGCGGTCGTGTTCCGGTACCGCCAGATGCCCACCCCGGAACCGGAGTGGAGGGTCGGGCTCGCTGCCCCGCAGGAGGCGCCCGAGCAGGCCACCTCGAGGACCGGGACCGGCCCGATCGTCACCGTCGCCGTCGCCTGGCTGGTGCCGACGGCGTTGCCGGCGATCAGCGTGTAGGTGGTGGTCGTGGTCGGGCGCACGGTGAATGTCGTCCCGGTCACGGCCCCGACGCCCGGTTCGATGGAGAGGGACGTCGCGCCCGTCACGCTCCAGGAGAGGGTGGCGCTGCCGCCCGCCTCGATGCTCGAGGGGGTCGCGGCGAAGGAGTCGATCACCGGGCGGAGCTGCGCGGTGGGCGACCCGACGCTCCCGCCCTCCCCGCAGGCGGCGAGGAGGGTCGTGGCGGCGAGCAGGGCGAGGCGCAGCCGGGGCTTCATCCCCGACGAGCCTAGTCCAACGGCCCGCCCCGTCGAATCCTCGGCCGCCCGTGCAGGACCGGCTGGCGGCCGGGCCTCACCCGTTGAACCGGTAGCCCACGCCGCGCACGGTCTCGAGCCAGCGCGGCCGGTCGGCGTCGTCGCCGATGTGGGCGCGCAACCGGGCCACGAAGTTGTCCACGGTCCGCTCGGTGCCGATGTAGAGCGATCCCCAGACCGCCCGGGTCAGCTGCTCGCGGGAGTAGACGCGGCCGGGGTGGGCCACGAAGAAGGCCAGCAGGTCGAATTCACGCGCGGTGAGGGTGGCGACCACGCCGGCCACGGTGACGCGCCGCTCGCCCAGGTCGATCTCCACGTCGCCGAAATGCTTCAGCTGCCGGGCCGGACCGGTCGGGGCGCCGCCGGCCCGGTGGCGCCGCAGGGCCGCGCCGATGCGGGCGAGCAGCTCTTTCAGGCCGAAGGGCTTCACCACGTAGTCGTCGGCCCCGAGCGCGAGCCCCGCCACCTTGTCGGCCTCCTGCCCCTTGGCCGAGAGGATGAGGATGGGCATGCCCGGGTCCTCCTTGCGCAGCTCCCGGATGAGCTCCAGGCCGCCCAGCCGCGGCAGCATCACGTCGACGATGAGCAGGTCGGGGCGCTCGGTGCGGGCGATGCGCAGCCCCTCCTCGCCGTCGGCGGCGGTCCGGACCTTGTAGCCCTCCATGGCGAGGTTGAGATCGAGCCCGCGCAGGATGTTGGGGTCGTCCTCGACGACCAGGATCCGCTCGCCGCTCATGGCTCGTGCGCCTCCGCGGCCGGGATGAGGACGGTGAAGGCCGCCCCCTTGCCGAGCTCGCTCCGCACGCCGACCTTGCCGCCGTGGGCCTGGACCACGTGCTTCACCATGGAGAGGCCGAGGCCGCTGCCCTCGATGCTGCGCTCGAGGGGGTCCTTGCCCCGGTAGAACTTGTCGAAGATGCGCTTCTGGTCGGAACCGGGGATGCCCGGCCCGTTGTCCTCCACCACCACCTCGACGGCGTTGCCCGCCGCCCGGGCCGAGACCGAGATGCGCTTGTCGGGCCCGGTGTACTTGAAGGCGTTCTGGAGCAGGTCGACGAGCGCGTCGCAGAGGGCGTCGCGATCGGCGAGCACCCAGGGCAGCTCGTCCGGGATGTCGCGGCGCAGGTCGGCGCCGGTCTGGACGCGCTGGGGCTCCACGGCGCGCAGCGCGTCGTCGACGACGGGGCCGAGCGGCTGGGGGGCGAGGTCGTAGCTCCGCTTGCCCGACTCCATGCGCGCCCAGTCGAGGAGCCGGGTGATGAGCACCGAGAGGCGCTGGGTCTCGGCCGAGATGATGTCGAGCGCCTCCTTGCGCTGGGCCGGATCGGCGATGCGGTCGAGCTGGAGGGTCTCCACGAACATGCGGATGCTGGTGAGCGGCGTGCGCAGGTCGTGGGAGACCTTGTTCACGAAGTCGGTCTGCAGCCGGGAGACGTAGGCCTCCCGGTAGAGGACCACCAGCGTGCCGATGGTTCCGATGATGGTGGTGGCGACGAGCGCCAGGATGAGGGTGCCGAAGACGTAGTCCTGGGCCTGGCGCCCGAAGACCAGGATGAGGATGCCCACCGTGAGCATCATGGCCGCGGGGACGACCACGAGGCCGATGATGAGCGGGTAGACGCGCCGGAGTTTCACGGGGACATCGTAGCCCAAAAGAAAAGGGCGGACCCCGGAGGGCCCGCCCTGGATTCTCAGGTCACCGGGAGCGAGAGGCTCGCTCCCGGTGGATCCTCACCGCCTACCGTGGGGGAGGGAACGCCTGGTACGGGTCCTTCGCCGAGATGGAGACAGGACCGGGCCTCGAGTGGACGGTCTTGATCTCGGCAACCGTGTTCGGGCCGTGGCAGGTGAGGCACTGCTCCATCGCCACGCCGGCGTGCGGGGTAGCCTGCACGCTGGCGCGCGACTGGTAGAACACGCCGCCAGCCATGCCGCTCGTCATGTGGACGATGGCGTTGTTCGAGTCATGGCAGGCCGAGCAGGCCGCCGTGATCGGGGAGACCACGAGGGTCGGGCCGGTCGCGTCGACGCCCGTGCCCGTGGAGTTGCTGAACGTGAAGCCCGTCCCGTAGCTCACGCCCCGCTGCACGTACGGCGAGTACGTCGTGGCGAGACCCGAGTACGTGCCCGTGGCCACGGTGCTCCACAGCATCCGGGGGGTTGCCGCCGGGGTCGTCGCGCTGCCCAGGTAAGTGGAAGCCGAGAAGTCGTAGTAGCCCGGAACGTGGCAAGCCTCGCAGTTGTAGAGCTTGCCCGGGTACTCGACCTCCCAGAACTTGGCACCGGCCGTGATCTCCCACGTGAAGTCGGTGTTGCGCATGCCAGCCGCGTGGATGGCGTGGACGTCTTCCTTGATGTTGACGGCCCAGCCGTTGTTCACGCGGTTGACGTTGTGGCAGAACGAGCAGGTCGGGGCGTCATTGCGCTGACCCACGTGGAACGACGGAGCGACGCCGAGGAACCCGTGGCAGTCGTTGCAGCGGGCCGTCTCGACGATGGTCCGGCGGGCGGTCTGGCCCGTCGCCACCTTCCAGGCGACAGGGATCGGAAGGATGAGGCCGCCCGTGCCATTCGGCGAACCCGCGGACAGCGGCACGTACGGGAAGGCCGTCAGGTTGGTCTGCGTGATCGGCTGCGTCTGGCCACTGACCGACAGGCTGTAGAAGTCGCCGAGGGCGCCGGTCACGATGGTGGCGCTGTTCAGGTTCACCGTTCTGTAGGTGACCGTGTAGTAGCCCGCGTTCGTACCCGTACCCACGGTGAACGCGCAGTTGGCGTCGGTCGCGCGCCATGCGTCGCGGACGAAGCAGTTGACGGCAACGTTCCAGTCGACCGGCGCCGTGATGCCGTCCTGCTTAACGGCGGCGGCGAAGTAGACCGCCGTCGAGCCGACGAAGTCGTTCATCATCTGGACCGTGCCCGGCGAGGCGTAGGTGTTGAAGACGACGTCCGCCCCGTCCTTCTGGTACTTGAAGGTGATCGAGGGGCGCTTCACGCCGCTGGCGTCAGCGACGACGTCGACGCTCTTGATCACGTATGTGATCTGGTTGGCGAGGGCGGGCTTCGTGCCAGCAGCGGCGACGTAGGCGGCATTCGTGCGGGTGTTGGTCCCGCCCGTGAAGAAGATGGCGTTCGGATCCGGGGCGATCTGCGGCTTGTGGAAGTCGGCCACGTTGTACTGGCCAGAGGTGGCCGGGTGGCAGGTCGAGCAGAGCGTGTCATTCAGCGCGTAGCCGCCGAAGTGCGCGACCTGACCGACCGGGACGACCTGGGCAAAGCTGGTCTTGTTGTGGCAACCGCCGCAGGCCATGCGGGTGGGCTGCGCCGCCCAGTTGCTCGCCAGGGGGGCCTTGCCACCGTCGTTGTTGTGGCACTTGGTGCAGTTCTTGATCGTCTGCGGGTAGGTGACGTTGTAGGGCGCGGCGAAGGCGGAGTAGAGGCCGCCCGTCAGGCCGACCTGGTGCGGCACCGTGCCGCCGATGTCGAACATCGCCTCACCCATGTGGATGCCGTGAACGAAGGTGGGGATGTCGATGTAGGCGTAGTCGTTGATCTTCGACAGCGAGCCGGTCCAGGTGCTGGCGGCGGTGAGCACCATGTTCGTCTTGTTGTTGCCCTGCTGCCGGTTGTGGCAGGCAACGCAGCTCGTGAACAGGAAGCGCGCGCCGCCGTGGAAGTAGCCGGCCACGTTGGTCGTGTTCTGGAGGGTGCCGGCGCGGAAGGAGCCGTGGCAGTCGAGGCAGGCGGCGGCGTTGACCTTCTCGTTCGCGCCGGTGGTGATGGCGCCGGTCGACGGGACCCAGTCCATCGTCAGGCTGAGCGGGGCGAAGACGTTGCGGTCGGCCGCCGGGTCGAGGGTGGGCTGGGCGTAGGCGGCCAGGATCACGAGCCGCTGGTTCGCGGCCGCGTCATAGGCGACGCCCGAGGTGCTGGGGCTGATCACCTTGGCGAACTTGTAGGTGTACGTGCCGTCGCCGTTGTCGGTGAAGGCGGTGACCGCGGCGTTCTCGGTGCTGGCCGTCGTGACCGTGCTGGCGGCCATGTGGCTCCACCAGAGGGAGTTCGTCCCGCTGCCGGCGGGGGGAGGAGCCGCGGAGCTCGGGGCGACGTAGGGGATGAGCTGCAGCTGGGCGAAGCGCCAGCCGATGCCCGGCTCCGTCGTGGTGGCGGCGCGCTGGCCGAAGCCCGTCACGGCGTTGCCGTAGCGGTCGGTGACCTGGAGGGTGACGACCGGGCGGCCGTCCTCGGGAAGCGTCGGCGTGCCGACGACCTGGAGGTTGAAGTCCGCCTCCGCCCTCTGGGCGGTGGTCATGGTGAGGTAGTTGACCTTGCCGCTACCGGACGGGCCGGTGGGGCCGGTGGCGCCGGTGGCGCCCGTTGCGCCGGTGGCGCCCGTTGCGCCCGTGGCGCCCGTTGCGCCGGTGGCGCCCGTTGCGCCGTTGGCGCCCGTGGGGCCGTTGGCGCCGGTGGGGCCGGTGGAACCCGAGCAGGCCGTCAGGCCGATGCCTGCCGCCGCCAGCACGGAGAGTGTCATGAGCTTCGACGTTCGCATTTGTACTGCCTCCTTGAACTGACTTGACTTCGGATGAACCGATGAATCTTCGCGCGTTGTGCTGCGGAGTGAACTCGTGGAACGGCAGACTACTCTCTCGTTTTCAACTTCGGGAAAATCCGTCGCGTCCCTGTTGGAGCGTTTCACGCCGGGTGTCCCTGTACGCGGGACACGCCCGAGGGGTGCGTGAAATGCCCTATTCGACGCAATTTCCGCGCATCCCTTTTTCTTGCATGCTTCACAATTCGTCACGCTTGCCGACCGGAGAGCGCAATGATTTCGTCCTTCCCGGAGGCGGCGCGACGTTTGGCTCCTCAGTGCTCGATCGGTGCCATCGCGGGGTGGCGCCCCGATCTGGTTCGGCCTCGCTCACCCGCCATCGAGGTCCGCAATGTCGACCGATGGAGTCCGGTTCTCGCTTCCGGGCATCGGCCGAAAGTCGAGTTCGCCCGTCCGGTCAGGGGGATGGAACGGGCGGAGACGCCGACGGGTATCACTCACCGTAAACTTGGCGCGGCGACGGCGCCGGGCGGGCGGGCATGACCTTCCCCCGACTCCCTCGATCAAGGGACAGCCCGGAAGTGGCAAGGTTTGCGCTTTCCGGGATGCCCGCGCATTCCCGGAAAGAAGGGCCCAGGACCCCCGATAGGGTCAGCCCTGGAAGGGTATCCCGGAGGCGGCCTGCTCGACGAGCAGCGGCGCCGGGCGGAAACGGACTCCGAAGCGCCCCTCGAGCCGGCGCATCCGCTCCAGGACCCGCCCGCTTCCCTCGGCATCGATCCACCGGAAGGGGCCGCCCCGGAAGGGAGGGAAGCCCAGGCCGAAGACCGCGCCGATGTCGCCGTCGCGGGCGCTGCGCAGCACCCCTTCACCGAGCGTGAGCACCGCCTCGTTGGCCATCTGCAGCACGCAGCGCTCGACGATCTCCTCGCGGTCGATCTTCTTGCGCCGGCGCCCGCCGGGCAGGGCATCGTAGACGGTGACGTCGACGACCTTCTTCTGCTTGGGATCGCCGTAGGTGTAGAAGCCCTTGCCGTTCTTCCGGCCGAGCCGCCCCGACTCGATCACCTTGCCCATCACCTCGGGCACCGACATGCGCTCGCCGAAGGCGCCGTGCATCACCTTGGCCACCTTGGCGCCCACGTCGATCCCCACCTCGTCGAGCAGCGTCATCGGCCCCACCGGGAAGCCGAAGTCCACCAGGGCCGCGTCGATGTCCTCCACCGACGCGCCCTCGAGGAGCAGCATCACCGCCTCGTTCATGTACGGGGCGAGCACGCGGCTGGTGTAGAAGCCCGGCCCGTCCCCCACCACGATGACGGTCTTCCCCTGCTTCTTGCCGAGCGCCACCGCGGTGGCGGTGACCTCGTCGGCGGTGCGCGGGGTGACGATCACCTCGAGCAGCGGCATCTTGTTCACCGGCGAGAAGTAGTGCATCCCCAGCACGGTCTCGGGGTGGGCCGAGGCCGCGGCGATGTCGCCCACCGGGATGGACGAGGTGTTGGTGGCGAAGATCCCCTTCGGGTTCAGGGTCTCGAAGGTCCGCAGCATCTCCTGCTTGAGCTTGAGATCCTCGAAGACCGCCTCGACGAGCACGTCGACCCGCTCCATGCCGTCCCAGCCGGTCCCGGCGGTGAGCAGCCGCATGCGGGCGAGCTTCTCCAGCCGGTCCATCGAGCGCTTCTTCACCCGGCCGTCGTAGATCCCGGCCACCGCCGCGAAGGCGCGCGCCACCGCGGCGTCGTCCCGCTCGCGGATGCGCACCGGG
>CAIVAR010000056.1 GCA_903904005.1 uncultured Anaeromyxobacter sp. | reverse complement strand
GCCATCGTCACGGCACACGGTGGAACGCTCACCGTCGAGAGCGAGGTCGGGAAGGGATCGACGTTCCGGGTGGAGCTACCGGCGGCGCCTGTGGAGCCGTGACCTCGGGCCACCCTGCCTATCGCCGCCGGTTGGCCTCGGCGATGAAGGCCCGGACGACCGGGTCGGAGACGCTGGGCCACGTTTCGCCACGGTGAAGCTGTCCAGGTGTTGTGGGAGGCTCGCGGTCGCAACCTGATCGTCGCCGGAACTCGCTGCACTCCAGGCAGCGTCCGTCACGGATCAGTTCGCGAGGAGTCCTCCATCCACAGATGCAGCACCCGACCATGAAGCGCCTCCCTGACCTTGCCTGCCGTCCGCGAGACGAAGAGTAGGCAACCCGTGCGAGAACCAACGCAACGAGGAGAACTGAAATGACTGGACCTGCGAATCGCATGGTGACCACCGGTCAGCAAGACCACCGCAGCCAGAACGACAAGCACGACGATGTGCAAGTGAGTGGCCGCGAGGGAGATGCCGCACGACTGGCAGCGAAAGGATGACACGCGCCTCTTCGGCTCGTCGAGTGGATGGCTCTTCGGCACCCGGCCGTCTAAGGGCTTCTCAGTGACTCCCTGTCAACCCGGTTGCCTGTGCACGCTGAGTAACGCGGAACGCCTTGATCCCCCGTAGGCCGGTCGTCAGGCTATCCATGCAGAGGGGAGGAACTGAGCATCATGACTCCTGTCGAGTGCCTGGAAGCTGCCGCTCGGGTGGAAGACCTGGCGCAGGACGTCTACAGCGCCCTCGCGATCCGATACGGGGATCGGCCCGACCTGCTCGAACTGTTCAGCGGACTCGCCATGGAGGAGGAACAGCACGCGAACCGCCTCCGCGCGCTCGCCCAGCACCGAACGAACCAGGACCTGAGCGATGCATCGAAGGCGCGCCTCGTCCGGGCCCTGAACCTCATGGAGGCAGAACTCGTCGCGCTGTCGAGGACTGGCGCTGATGGCCGGAGGCTCGAGGATCCCGACGAGATCCTTCGGGGACTGGTGGATTTCGAGTGTCGATCAGCATCCATCCACGCGGAGTACTTGGCCCAGGACTTCGCCCCGGGGATGCAGAGCCTCTTCTCTGCGCTGGCGAGGAAGGACCGCAACCACGTCGAGTTGCTAAGACAGGCGCTGAGCGCACGCGCTGGGTGAATCGCTGGATGGAAGGCAGTTCCAGGAAGTCGCCTGTCCTGCCCCTACATCCTGGACAGCAGCGCCTCCGCCCGGACGCCAAGTGCCTTGGCGATCAACTCGATGGTCTCGAGCGGCGGCGAGCGCTGCCCATGCTCCAGCATGGACACGTAGGAGTTGGAGACCCCCATCTTGTCGGCGAGGTCCTGCTGGGAGAGCTTCTTCTTCTTCCGGAGGATGCGGATATTGGTCGCAAAGCGGGTCTGAAGGTTCATGAGGAAAAGTCTGCTACTTCACCTACAGATGAAAAGACCCTCGAGGGGTGTAGCTGATGGAGTGAAACGGGCGGCGTGAGAAACCCCCACACGCGTGGGTGACTGTCGAGCCCCGACGCCTCGTGCGGGCGGCATCGCTGTTGGACAGCGCATTCCAAGGGAGGGGGGTTCCCGGCATGCGTTGCCACTTCAGCTCTCAGCGTCGGTTTGTCCCACGCGTGTGGGGAGTTCATGGGTAGCATGCTCCGGTTCACCCGAGGTCAGAACCGAATGGGGACGCCCCGGATGACGGGGAGTGTGAGAGCGGCCCAATGGTGAACAGCCTCGTGTCCCCCTGTCCCGTGTCCCTGGCCTGGGGGATATGGATGCGTCCGTGCACTTCGAGGAGACAAGGGCCCGGGGCGGAACCTACGTCGTCTACTCGAGGTAGAGTTCGGCGATGGACGTGTCCCCCCCGGCTACCAGCACGCTTCCGGTGGGCAAGAGGGCTGCGAAGTTCCCCGCACGTCCGTAGGCCATGGTGCCGGCCGAGGAAAACGTCCCGGTGGCGGGATCGTAGATCTCCGCGCTGGTCAGCAACGCACCTGCTGGGTCCATGACAAAGCCTCCGGCCACGAGCACCCTGCCGCTCGGCAGGAGCGTGGCGGAGGGTCGGAAGCGGTCGACGGCCATCCCACCCGTGCCCATGAAGGTTCCGGATGCGGGGTCATACAACTCGGCGCTGCCGGGCCCGTTCGTACCCCCACCACCAGCTACGAGCACCTTGCCGTTCGGGAGGAGTACGGCCGCAGCCCCCTGGCGCGCAGTGGTCATGCTGCCCGTGGTCGCGAAGGTCCCCGTGACGGGATCGAAGAGCTCCGCCCCGATGGAGACCGGGTCCTCGCCGCCCGCCACGAGCACCTTTCCGCTCGGCAGGAGCGTTGCGGAAGGAGCGTACCGGTTCCTGGCCGTGTTCCCCGTGGCCGTGAAGAGGCCGGTGTCGGGGTCGTAGAGTTCCGCGCACGCCGCGAGACCGGCGTCACGCACCCCGCCCACCATCAGCACCTTGCCGTTCGCCAGGAGCGTGGCGGTCGGGTTGGCGCGATCGGCCGTCATGCTTCCGGTATCCCTGAAGAGGCCGGTTGCGGGGTCGTACAGCTCTGCACGGGTGAATGCTGCAGGGTCGCCGCCCGCGATCAGCACCTTTCCGTTCCGGAGCAGCGAGGCCGAGTGTCCGAAGTTCTCCCCGGCCATGCTTCCAGTCGCGGTGAATCGCCCGGTGGCCACGTCGTAGAGGTTTCCACTGGCCGGCCCGGGCCCGCCCTGGCCCGCCACGAGCACCTTACCCGTGGCGAGCAGCGTCGTGGTCGAGTCATGGCGCGTCTCGGTCATTCTCCCGGTGGGGACGAAGCCGGGCACCCCCAGCGTCAGTGCGGTGGAGGTGCTCCCCGCGCTGCTCCAGGCGGTGACCGTGTAGACGGTCCTCGCGGCGGGTGCGGTGGGGGTTCCGGTGATGACGCCGGTGGCCTGGTCCAGGAGAAGACCATCGGGGAGGGCCCTGTCGACCGAGTACAGGGTGACCGGTCCACCCGTGCTGGACGGTGAGTTCGGGCCGATGGGCACGCGGAGGGCGTAGACGGCCGGGTTCCGGGAGTAGGAGAGCCCGGCGGGGGCGGGGTCCGACGACCCGCCGCACGCGGAGAGCAAGCTGGCCAGGAAAAGCGTAGGCAGAACGGTGGCGATTCCGGATCGGTGGAACATGGTTGATCTCCTTGTGAACCGCGCTTCCGTCACTCGAAGTAAAGTTCGGCGGAGTCCGAACCGCCGTTGGCGCTCACGCCACCCACCACGAGCACCGCACCGCTTCGCAGGAGGGTGGTGAAAGTCCCCCGGCGTCCGCTCGTCATGCTCCCCGAGGCCGTGAAGGTCCCGGTGGCGGGGTCATAGATCTCCGCGCTGGTAAGGAATGCGCGTGGGTCCATGACATAGCCGCCCGCAACGAGCACTTTGCCGCTCGGCAGGAGGATGGCGGACGGTTCGGGGTGCTCGGTGGCCATGCTTCCCGTGACGGAGAAGCGCCCCGTCACCGGGTCGTAGAGCTCCGCCGCGGTCCCCTTGCCTTCTCCACCACCAGCGATCAGCACCTTGCCGCTCCGGAGGAGCGTGGCCGCGAACTCGTATCGCCGGCTGGTCATGCTTCCGGTGGCAGCGAAGGTTCCCGTCGCGGGGTCGTACAGGTCCGCGGTTGCGGTGGGGGTCAAGTCCGAGCCCACCACGAGCACCCTGCCGTCGAGCAGCAGCGTTGCGGTGGGCATGGTCCGCGGGACGGTCATGTCTCCCGTGGCGGAGAAGGTCCCCGTCGCCGGGTCGTACAGTTCCGCGCTCTTCATCCTGTCCAGCATGTCCATGTATTTCAGGCCGCCGAGCACGAGCACCTTGCCGTTGGCGAGGAGGACCGCCACATGGCCCTGGCGTGCGACGACCATGCTCCCCGTGGCCGAGAAGAACCCCGTTGCCGGGTCGTACAACTCGGCGCTGGCGGTCGGGTCCCCGGGGATGCGCTCTCCGCCGGCGATGAGTACCCTACCGTCGAGGAGCAGCGTGGCGGGCGCGTTGTACCGAGGCGTGATCACGCTCCCCGTCGCGGTGAAGCGTCCGGTGTCGGGGTCGAAGAGTTCCGAGCTGCCGGGGAGGTTGCCGAACCCGCTTGCCACGAGGACGTTGCCGTCGGCGAGAAGTGCCGTGGCCGGGCTCTGACGGCCGATGGTCATCCGCCCCGTGAAGCCGAATCCCGGCACACCCAGCGTCAGGGCGACGGAGGTGCTCCCTGCTCCGTTCCATCCGGTGACGATGTGGACGGCCCGGCTGGTTGGCGTGGTCGGGTTCCCGGTGACGACGCCCGTCGCCGCGTTCAGGGCCAGGCCCGAGGGAAGGGCTGGCGACACCGTGTACAAGGTGACCGCGCCTCCGTTGCTCGTCGGCGTGTTGGGCGTGATGGCCGTACCCACGGTGTAGATGCCCGGGTTCGCGGAGTACGTCAGGCCGCCGGGAGCGGGCTCGGCGGTACTCCCGCAGGCGGAGAGGAGCGCTGCAGCGAGGGAGGCGGCGAGGGCTGCCAGGACATCACGACTGGTGAACATGAACGATCTCCGTTCGAGCCAGCGAAGGTTCTTCCTCCCCCTGCCTCGAATGGTAGGCCCTTGGCCGCATTTGGATACGCCCCGGCTGGCCGCTCTAAGCCCGCCACAACCTCGACCACGCCGGTCACGATCATCGACTACACCTGGAGTGTGTCCCTGGGCCGGGGGATGCGAATGAACCCGTTGCCACCCCCCCCATGGAGCGCCCATGCTCTTCAACAGAAGTGGTGTGAGGGGGAGAACGGGCGGGCGCCGTGGCGCTCCATGCAATGACGTTTCGGATCCTGCTGACGGGCGTGATGGCTCTTGCGCTGGCGGCCTGCTCGAAGTCAGGCAACGCCGATACTCCACGTGCCCTCACCGAGTACGACTTCGCCGAAGATCCCACGCTGAGCCTCCAGCCCGGACAGGTCGGTGTGACCTTCCTGGAGCCGGTGGACGCGTCATCGACCGAGGAGCCCGACACCGACGGTCTCGGCCAGGACGGGATCCCGCTCCGGATCACCGAGGCCGCTACGTACACCTACGGTCTCGACCCCGCCGACACGAGCGGGACCATTGCGAAGGCCGAGCTGCGGAAGCCGGACGGGACGGTGCTCTTCACCCTCACCCCGGCCTCGCCGAGCGCGAGCGTGACCCTTGTGCCGGGCGACTACGAACTCTTCCTCTTCTCCGGCTACACGAAGGCGCAGGAGACTGAACCCGGAGACGCGACCGTGTTCCTGAGCCACGCGGTGCCGACCACCTCGCTCCGGACCTTGGCGCCGACGGCGAAGGCGAAGGACGCGGACCTGACGCAGTTACTCACGATCAAGGTCTGCCTCGAATGCGACCTGAGCGGAGCAAACCTGGAAGGCGCTAAACTGTTCAAGGTCGGGTTGTCCCGCTCGAACCTGAGCGGTGCAAACCTGAGCGGTGCAAATCTGAACCAGGCGAACCTCACCGGCGCGAACCTCACCGGCGCGAACCTGACCCGCGCCGAGCTCTATATGTCGTACATGAACAACGCGAACCTGACGGGAGCGACCCTCGACAGGGCATCCCTGCAGTCGTCCTACGTCGCTGGGGCGAACCTCTCCAGCGCGAGCTTGGTCCAGGCGGGCTTGAACTACGCGATATTGAAAGGCGCGATCTTGAAATCCGCAAACCTGACCAATGCCTGGCTGATAGGTGCGGATCTGTCAGGCGCCGACCTGAGCGGAGCGAACCTGACGGGAGCCTGGCTGATCGGCGCGACCTGGACCGACGGCCGCGTCTGCGCAGGGGGGTCCATCGGGGTGTGCAAGTAGCCCGCCCCGTCCATCACCGGCACGCTTGCTCGTGCCGACACCCACGGCGAAGGACCTGGCCGCGACGGTCACCCCCGGCTGGGCTCCCTTATGGAGGCGATCACGGACTCCGCGGGGTTCTTGCTGCGTGAAGTGCCTGCCGACCGGAGCCACGGCATCGGTGGCGACCGCGCCAGGCGCGGTCGAGAACCAGCGGTTCATCGGGTTCGCCTCCAGTCAACGAGGCGAAGAGTGCGGTGGCGCGACCCCAACACCGAAAAGTCCTGGGCTACAGCTTCTGGGTAGCCCCGGGACGGGTGGTGAAGCGTCGCGTCGCGCCGAAGGCCCTTGCAGCGATGAAGGACCGGGTCCGGGGAATCACCGCCCGGAACGGCGGAAGGTCCATGGATCGGGTCATCGCGGAGTTGCGGGGCTACCTCCGGGGCTGGAAGGAGTACTTCCGGCTGGCCGAGACGCCCCAGGTGCTCAGCATCCTCGACGAGTGGATCCGCCACCGTTTGCGCTTGGTCCAACTCCACCAGTGGAAGCGGGGCACTACGGTTTACCGGGAACTGCGCGCTCGGGGAGTTCCCGACCGCATGACCCGCGCGGCCGCCGCCCATCCCTCCCCCTGGTGGAGCACGGCCGGGCACAGGGCACTCCACGTCGCTCTGCCCACGAACTACTACGACCGAATGGGAGTTCCCAGGCTCGCCGGCTGACCTCAACCGTTCGAACCGCCGGATGCGGACCCGCATGTCCAGTGGTGTGGGAGGGGAACGGCGGGGTTACGCCCGCCGTCCCCTATCCCGATCACGGACGGTCCGCCGCGACACCCCGACCGGGCGAATCCGAAGCCAGCCGATGCGTCACTCGTAGTACAGCTCGGCACTGGAAAGAGTACCGTTGTCACCCCGTCCTCCCGCGACGAGAACTGCGCCGCTCTGGAGGAGGATCGCGGCGGCCTCTTTTCGAGCCGTCCTCAGGTTCCCGGCGCTCGAGAAGGCTCCAGTGGTCGGGTCATAGAGTTCCGCGCTTGCCAGGGGAATGTCCTGGATGGGTCGCCCACCCGCCTCGAGAACCCTTCCGCTCGCCAACAAGATGGCGGCTTGCTGTTCGCGACCGGTGATCATGCTTCCCGTGGTCGCGAAGAGTCCAGTAGCTGGGTCGTAGAGTTCCGCGATGGGATCGGAAAACATGCTGCCGCTGACGAGAACCTTGCCACTCGAAAGAAGGGTGACCGCGTAGTGCATGTAGCGGGCAATGGCCATGCTCCCCGTCGACGAGAAGACTCCGGTCGACGAGTCGTACACTTCCGCGGAAGGGCCAGATCCCCCGGTCACGATGACCTTGCCCGATGCGAGGAGCGCCCCGACAGTCGTGCCACGGGCCGTTGTCATGTTTCCCGTGGCAGCGAAGGTTCCCGTCACCGGGTCGTAGAGTTCCGCAGATGCAAGCGAGTCGCCGGCCCTGTCGCGGCCCCCTGCCAGTAGAACCTTCCCGTTCGGGAGCAGGGCAGCGACGTGTCCGGTTCGCTCCACGGTCATGCTCCCGGTCACGGAGAACGTTCCGGTTGCCGGGTCGAAAACCTCGGCACTGGGCGAGCCGATGGGCAGGAAGTAGCCCCCCGCCACCAGGACCTTGCCGCTCTGAAGGAGGGTAGCCGTGAAGCTTGCCCGCCTGACGTTCATGTTCCCGGTCGACGAGAAGGTTCCCGTGGCGGGGTCGTAGAGCTCCGCAGAGGCCAGATCGAAGCCGTCAGCGTCATAGCCACCCGTGACGAGCACCTTGCCGTTCGCCAGAAGTGCAACCCTGGCAGCGGACCTGGCGACCGTCATACTCCCCGTCGCGGCGAACCCCGGTACCCCCAGGGTCATTGCGGTAGAGGTGCTTCCCGATCCGTTCGAACCCGTGACCGTGTATGCGGTCCGTGCGGTCGGCGTGGTCGGCGTCCCGCTGATGACGCCCGTCGTTCCGTTCAGCGCGAGGCCCACGGGAAGGATCGGAGAGACGGTGTAGGAGGTGATCGCTCCACCCGTGCTGGTCGGCGTGTTGGGCGTGATGGCGACACCCACGGTGTAGATGCCCAACGTCGTGGAGTAGGTGAGGCCAGCGGGCGCGGGTTCCGAGGTGCTTCCGCAGGCGGAGAGCAGGCCGGTTGCGAGGAGTGCTGCGAGGAGTGCTGCGAGAATTCGGGGGCGATTCAACATTGGGCTCTCCTGTCGTGAGCAGCAGCCCCCGCGTTCCCCCGAGCGCGGTGACGAAGAAACTTTCAGTGAACAGGATGCCCACCGAACGCTCGCCCGCGCTACGCCCCAAATGACGAGCCGGCTCCTGGTCCACTCGCGTTGTGGCACGATAAGTGGGACTTACCGTGTCAATCCATGCACACCTACAGATGCAGATTGCTCTTCTCAATTGGGTCTCTGGCGTGTGCATTCCGCGAGGCCCATGCTTGGTTTCATGAACGCCAAGACAGAGAAGATGGCCGTTGTGGGTGCGCTATTTCTTCTCGCAGGATGCGGCGGAGGGACGGGGGGTTCGGCACCGAGTCCATCGCAGCTGTCGCTGCTGGCCGGTAACGTCGACGGCCCTGGCTCGGCGGACGGCATCGGTGCGGCGGCTAGGTTCGACCACCCCGGAAGCGCCGCAACCGATTTGTCCGGCAACGTCTACGTGGCGGATACCACCAACAGCACCATCCGCAAGATCACGCCTGGCGCAGTGGTCACCACACTCGCGGGCACGGCAGGATCTTTCGGCTCCGAGGACGGCATCGGGGCTGCGGCGAGGTTCCAGTATCCGGTCGGTACCGCGACGGATGCTTCCGGCAACGTCTACGTTGCGGACTCCGGAAACGATACCATCCGCAAGATCACGCCAGGTGGAGTGGTGACTACGCTCGCGGGTACAGCAGGATCTTCCGGCTCGGCGGACGGCATCGGTGCGGCGGCAAGGTTCAACACGCCGGCTGGCATCGCAACCGATGCTTCCGGCAACGTCTACGTGGCCGACACCTTTAACGCGACCGTCCGCAAGATCACGCCAGGTGGAGTGGTGACTACGCTCGCGGGTACAGCAGGATCTTCCGGCTCGGCGGACGGCATCGGTGCGGCGGCAAGGTTCCGTTATCCGGCCGGCACCGCGACGGATGCTTCCGGCAACGTCTACGTGGCCGATCCCTCTGACAATACCATCCGCAAGATCACGCCGGGTGGAGTGGTGACGACGCTCGCGGGGACGGCAGGTTCGTCTGGCGCGGTCGACGGCATCGGTGCGGCGGCAAGGTTCTTCGGACCGATCAGCACCGCGACGGATGCTTCCGGCAACGTCTACGTTGCGGATTCCTGGAACAGCACCATCCGCAAGATCACGCCGGATGGAGTGGTGACCACGCCGGTGGGGTTCGCGGGCCGGGCTGGATTCGTACCCGGCTCCCTGCCAGGAGGACTGATCAACCCTCAGGGCGTGGCGGTCATTGGCACGTCGCTCTACGCCGTCATGGGCAATGGTGTCGTGGAGGTCACTTCCTTGCCATGAGTTACCTCCATCGATTTCTCCCACACGCTTCGCCGGCCCCATGCTGTCGGTGAATGGGTCGGTGTGCCGTGATCCTTTACATGGAACCGCAGGACGCCACTCCCACGGAGCCCGACAGCGGCCCACTGGGAGTGGACAGCTTCCGGTTTGCGGTCGATGTCGCGCAGAGCATCGTCTACACGCTCGACTCGCTCGACATGTCCGGGACCATCGGGAGGGCCGAGATCGCCGACGCGAGCGGCGTCGTGAAGGTGCTGCTCACGCCGGACTCCCCCTCCGTCACGGCCACGCTACCGGTGGGCGTCTACAAGGCATCCGTCTACTCGGGCTACGTCTCGACGACGAGCGCTACGCTTGGTTGGCGACCGGTGTACTTCTACTCGGTCCCAGTCCTGCAGGACCAGGCGGCCGCTGCTTCCCAGATCGCGGCGCTCCACTTCTTCAGCGGCACGCGATGCGAGGCATGCAGCCTGGCTGGCGCGGACCTCTCCGACGTCGCTCTCACGATGAACGTGCTCTCGTACACGGACCTGAGTGAGGCGAACCTCCGTGGCGCGGACCTCTCGGTGGCGGACCTCACGGGCGCGGCGCTGGCCGGTGCAGACCTCACGTTTGCCACGCTCTCCTGGGCGACCTGGACCGACGGACGGACGTGCGCGGAGGGCTCGGTCGGGCAGTGCCTGGCCACGGAGCCGGTCGGCGCACCGGTCGCGATCCAGGCTGCCGGTGTGAGCACGGCTGCTGCCGCTGCAGGTTGTCCGGGCAAGCTCATGCCGGGTTCGGCCCGTTGGTGCGACCTGAACGACGGGACGATCCTGGACATGACGACGGGGCTGGCCTGGCTGAAGAACGCGAATTGCTGGGGGTTGATCACCAAGGGCGACGCGGACCAGAAAGTCGCTCTTCTCGGCAATGGTCAGTGCGGGCTCACCGATGGTTCGGTCGGCGGAGAATGGAGGATTCCCGCCGCGGATGAACTGAGAGGTCTCAAGACGGGGCCCGAGTTCATCTCGACGGTGTCCGCCGATAGCAAAGAGAACAACTCAAGGGGGTTCATCAATCTGGTGCGAGATTGGTACGTGTCCTCGACGTACTACTGGCAGATGATCTGCGGCGTGTGGCTGGGCCTCTGGGACGACTTCCAGATTGCCGTCACCGCGCCCCAACCCGCACCCTCACGCAGAACCTCTGGCTCATCTGGGCGAACGCGGCCTACGTGGTCCTCTGGGACTGGGACGCGGGCTCCACGTCGAACCGTATCGGGTACTTCGAGCCGGACGGGACGGGCTACTTCCGCATCTACGACCGGGTCGGCATCCAGGCCTGGCGCTACCTCGCCGTCAAGAACGACGAGAGGCAGGACAACGCAGACGTGATCGCCTGGCCGGACCGAGGCGGCAACAACCACCGGTGGTTGCCGGTCAACATGAGCGGCAACGTGACGATGTTCCAGAGCGCGAGCAGCGGGAAGTGCCTGGACGTCCGGAACAGCGAGACGTGGAACGGCAACGCACTCGTCCAGAACACGTGTGATCCCGCCAGGCCCGGCCAGCAGTGGGTCCTGAAGTTCAGGACGAGGTGACAAGGAGACCGTCATGACGACGAGGCTATGGACAGTGGCCATCGTGCTGGGGCTCGCTGCCTGCGGCAAGTCGAGCAGCACCGAGACCCCGCGCCCCCTCACCGAGTACGACTTCGCGGCCGACCCGACGCTTAGCCTCCAGCCCGGGCAGGTCGGCGTGACCTTCCTGGAGGCGGTGGGCGAGGAGCCCGGCCAGGACGAGGCGCTGACCGACACCGGAGGGTTCGGTGTGGACATCATTCCCTTCGTCATCTTCGAGGCGGAAACGCGTACGTACGCACTGGCCGCCTCCGACACGACAGGAACCATCGCGAAGATCGAGATCGAGGACGCCAGCGGAGTGGTGCTCGCGACGCTCACGCCAGGGTGCCCCGACCGCGACCGTGGCCCACGAGCCGGGTGACTACCGGTTCGTCATCCACTCGGGCTACACGACGGCGCCGGGAGCGGAGGGAGCCTCGAGGCCCGTCTTCGTCGCGCTGGCGAACCCCTCCGGCGCGGAGATGCTCGCTGAGGCGCTGCCACGGGGCGGGAGAACGACGCGCACCAGCTTCGAGATGGAGTGGCGGCTCTTCAGCACCCTGAGTTGTGTCCGATGCGATCTGTCCGGCGCGAAGCTGAACGGAGGCCCGTACGGCGCATTCCTGGACAACGCCGACCTGACCGGCGCTGACCTGAGCCGGGCCAGCCTGAACCCGTCGCGGTTGACCTTCACGAATCTGACCGGCGCGAACCTGACTCTCGCGAACCTGTCCATCGCGACCCTGACCGGCGTGAATGGGGTGCGCGCCAACTTCACCGGCGCGAACATGACGAGCGCCATCGTGACCGACAGGGCGTACCTCTCCTACTCGACCTTCACCTGCACGATCCTGGTGAAGGCCAACCTGACCACCGCCCTCCTGAACAACACGGACCTGACCGGGGCAGACATGACCGAGGCGATCCTGGTCAATGCATACCTGGCGGACGCGAACCTGACCGGTGCCAAGCTGACCGGCGCCAGACTGACCGGTGCGAAACTGAACCGGGCGACGCTGACCGGGGCGGACTTCTCCGGCGCTACCTGGACCGACGGCAAGAAGGTCTGCGCCCAGGGTTCCATCGGGGAGTGCAAGTAGACCGCGCCATCCGCGTGCAGCGTGAGGGGGAGGGGGAGGTGCTGCGGACGGTGATGCTGGGGGGTGTGTAGGAACGTCAGGTTCGCCGAGCAGTCTCGTCCCATCCCAATCATGAGGAAACTGCAATCCACGGTGGGTGAAGCGCACCTGACCCGGGGTACGACGTTCATGCCTGTGAACATCTTTCCCGGAGTGTTTCTGGGCCCTTGGGAGTCGCCCAGGGGGCACCGTTCGTGCAGATAGTAGGGGCACCGGTATCTGATTCGAGTCTGCCTCTCCCGGCGACCCGCTCTAGGAGTGCCCGACGATGACGACATCCAGCGTGCTGCGGAAGGCCTCGGTGGTCGCGGTGCTCTTGGTCGCCTGGGTCGTCTCGGCCTGCGGGGGCGGCACGAGTGATTCGCCGACTCCACCACCTCCTGCGGCCCCGGTCATCTCCTCGTTCACCGCGACGCCTTCGACCATCACCTCGGGCTCATCTTCCACCCTGGCCTGGAGCGTGTCGGGAGCTACCTCCGTCTCGATCAGCCAGGGCGTCGGGGCGGTGACCGGGTCCAGCACGACCGTCAGCCCGACTTCAACGACGACCTACACGCTGACAGCGACGAATTCGGGTGGGAGCGCCACGGCGGCAGCGATGGTGACGGTAAGCGCCGCGCCGCCTGCTCCAGTTGCTTCGGTGGCGGTCAGCTTGGCAGCCAGCAGTGTGACGCTTGGCCAGACCACGATGGCTTCGGCAGTCCTTCGGGACGCTAGCAGCAACGTACTCACCGGCCGGACAATCGCGTGGGCATCGGCCAGCAACTCGGTAGCGACTGTTGATTCCAACGGCTTGGTGACGACGACCGGCATCGGAACGTCTGTCATCACGGCCACCAGCGAAGGCATCTCAGGGTCGGCCACGGTCACGGTGACAGCCGTTCCGCTGGTCCCTGTCGCCGTGGCGGTGACCCCGGCCACCTCCGATGTCATCGCCGCCGGGGCTGCGGTGGCGCTCACCGCCAGGGCGACCTATTCCGACTCCTCGACCGTCGACGTCTCCAGCCAGGCGACCTGGACGACCTCCGACGCGGGCCTGGTCGTCGTCTCGGCCAGCGGGTCGGCCACGGCGCCGGCCACCGCCCTCGTCGGCTCCATCGCCACGGTGACGGCTTCGTTCGCGGGGCTGCATGGCAGCTCGGCCCTGCGTGTCGTGCGCGCCGCCGCCTACGGACCCGACCTCTCCAACGACCCGCTCATCACCCAGCAGTGGTACATCCGGAACACCGGGCAGGCTGCCTACGCGGACAACGGCGGAGTGGCCGGGCAGGACCTGAAGCTCGCCACCGCCTGGTCGCTCGGCGTCACCGGCAAGGGCGTGAAGGTCGCCATCGTCGACGACGGGCTGCAGACTGCCCACGAGGACCTGTCCGACAACATGGTCCCGGGTTCGTGGAACTTCCTCAACAAGACGGCGGATCCGTCGCCAGACGCTCCTGGGGACAACCACGGGACGGCGGTGGCCGGCATCACGGCCATGGTCTACGGCAACGCAAAGGGGGGCGCGGGAGTGGCGCCCCGTGCGTCCCTGAACGGGTACAACGTCATCGCCGATGCCTCGCCGATGCCGGTCGAGTGGTTCCAGAAGGCGCTGGGCGGGTCCTCGTCCAACCCGACCTCGAACGACGTCTGGGTCTTCAACCAGAGCTACGGCACGAGCACGACCCGGCCACACCCCGTGAATCCGGTGATCGAGGACCAGTACGCCGCGGGCACGCAGTCGCTGCGATTGGGTCGCGGAGCACTCTACGTGAAGTCCGCAGGGAATGACTTCCAGTCGTTCCGGGGTGGCGACTGCACCGCGGCGAACGCGCTGCCCGTCACCTGCCAGAACGCCAGCTTGGACGGGAACAACACCCTCCCCTACAACGTCGTGGTGGGCGCGCTCGGCGCCAAGGGGAAGAGGGCCAGCTACTCCACGGCCGGCTCGGCCCTCTGGGCGAGCGCAACCGGCGGGGAGACCGGGTCGAACGCCTCCGTCTCGCCCGCCAAGAACCCCGGGACCGTCCCGCCCAGCGACTGGCCGGCGACCGAGTTCGAGGCCGCCATGGTCACGAGCGACCGGATGAACTGCACCGTCGGCTACGCGGAGAACTCGACCCCGGTTCCCACCGAGAAGACCTTCAGCTCCTTCGACCGCGGCGCCTCCCCGAACACTCCCTGCAACTACACCAACTCCATGAACGGCACCTCCTCGGCCGCTCCCTCCACCACCGGCGTCATCGCGCTGCTGCTCGAGGCCCGGCCCGAGTTGACCTGGCGCGAGGTGAAGCACCTCCTCGCCAGGACCGGGCGCAAGGTCGACCCCGACATCCTGGCGGTGCCCGCCGCCCTGTCGAACGGCACCTACGTGGCCGAGCTTCCCTGGACGACGAACAGGGCCGGGTACAACTTCCACAACTGGTACGGCTTCGGCGCCGTCGACGCCAGCGCCGCGCTGGAGGCCGCCCGAACCTTCACGCTGGGCTCGCTCGGGACCTTCGAGAACACCGGCTGGATCGCCAGCGCGGCAGGGCTCGCCCTCGGCATCCCCGACAACAGCGTCACCGGGATCTCCTCCACGCTGACGGTCACCGGGTCCTTGGTCGTCGAGGCGGTCCAGATCGACATCGCCTTCACCCACATGCGTCCCGGGGACGTGGGCATCGAGCTCACCAGCCCCTCCGGCTCGAAGAGCATCCTGCTCAACATCCGAAACGGCATGCCCCCCGCCGTCGACGTCCCGACGTCCAACGTCCAGGGAATCTTCCTGTCGAACCTGTTCTACGGGGAGCCGTCGATCGGCGTCTGGACCGTCAAGCTGGTGGACGGGGTCGCCGGCGTGACGGGCACGATCGACCAGTGGAAGATCCGCGTCTACGGGCACAAGTGAGGAGACCACCATGACTCGCCTGGATCGCATCGCCTTCCTGACTGTCGCCGGCCTCGCCGCCCTTCCCGCGCTGGCGCAGGTCGCTCCCTCCGCCGCGGCCGCGCGTCGCGCGCAGCTCCTCTCCTCCGCACCGAGGGGCTCCACCTTCGCCGCCGGCACCAGGGAGAGCTACCAGGTGGTGGTGGGGCTGCGCGCCGTGGCCCGGGGCAGCGCCACGCCCGAAGCCCGGCTCGAGGCCCTCGGCCTCCCCGCCTCCGACGCGGTCGAGGTGAAGGGCCCCTTCGTCATCTTCCAGCAGGCGGCCACCGGCGCCACCGCCACGGCAAGGCTGGCCGCGGCGAGCGCCGTCACGGCCATCGACCGCACGCCGGCCTACCCGGTGGTCCTGAACCCCCGTACCGGCGGGCTCGGCATCCTCCCCGGCGTCGTCATCGCAAAGCTCCGCGACACCGCGGACGCCGCCTCACTCGCCGAGGCGAACGGGCTCCAGATCGACTACGTCGCCCAGATGACCCGCTACGGCTTCTTCCGCGTACCCGAGGGCGGCGACCCCGTCACCGCAGCCGCCGCCCTGGCGAAGGACCCACGGGTGGTGACCGCCTACCCCGAGGTCCGCGAGCACTTCGCGGTCCCCAACTGACGGGCGGGCTGGCGTCGACGATCTGGTGGTGGCGGTGGCCATCGAGGACGGCCTCCCCGCCGTGACCGTGTTCGGGGAGCAACCATGAAGCGCTGCCGAAGCTGCAAGAGAAGCAACCTGACGAAGGGGAGGACCATGGTTGAGCGGACATTCCCGTCCCGCAGCGGCAAGGTGCGCGCGGTCGTGGAGAACGTGCCCGCCCTGGTGTGCCGTGAGCCGGCTCGACGACCGGCTCGAGGGGCGCACCGGGACGCAGGACCGGCTCCGGACGGCCGCCGCTTCCAGGCGTCCGTTCAAGGCACCTGTGACGGTTCGCTTCGAACCAGCGCTTGCGAGCGGGGGCTGACCAAGCAGGCGCCAATGTGTCCCGTCTCCCGCACGTCTTGGAAGCGATCACGAGGAAGCGCGGGTTCTCGGCCGCGTTAAGCGCGATCCCCCGCCCGTTCGCGAGGTCCGCGAATGTGCTCCGGGAAGGCTTCCGAACCCTAGCCGTCCTCCGCGCTCGTCGTGGTCGACGACCCGCGGTTCGTCCGGGCTCGCGCCGCAAAGCGCTGGGACCGGATCGGGAAATCCTCTAGGCTCCATCGGGGGGTGCACCGGTTGCCCAAGCTCATCGACGCCGTCGCGACGTTCCTGTTCGGTTACCCGTTCGTGATGTCCTGGTACTGGATGGTCGGCGGCGTGATGTTCGCGTTGGTTCGCGGGCGGCACGAGCCCGATCCGCGGACGCCGCCGCCGCTCCCCTCGTATCCCCTCGTGTCGCTCCTCGTTCCCTGCCACAACGAGGCCGAGCAGCTCGACGAGACGGTCGCCGCGCTCGCCGCCATCACCTATCCGAACTTCGAGGTCATCGCGATCGACGACGGATCCCGCGACGACACTGGCGCACGGCTCGAGGCGGCCGCTCGCCGCCACCCCTGGCTGCGGGTGGTCCGCCTGCTCGCGAACCAGGGCAAGTCGGTGGCGCTCAACACCGGCGTGACCTTTGCCCGCGGGGAGCTGCTCGTCTGCATGGATGGCGACTCCATGATCGACCCGTTCGCCCTTCACTGGTTCGTTCGGCGTTTCCAGCTCGATCCGAAGGTGGGGGCCATCAGCGGCAACCCGCGCATCCGAAACCGGACGTCGCTCCTGGGACACCTGCAGGTGGGCGAATTCTCCTCCATCGTCGGGCTCATCAAGCGAACGCAGTCGCTCTACGGCATCCTCTTCACGGTCTCCGGCGTCATCTGCGCCTTCCGGAAGCGCGCCGTGCTCGATGCAGGCCTGTGGGCCCCCGAGGCGCTGACCGACGACGTGGACCTCACGCTCCGCTTGCAGCTCGAGGGCTGGCGGGCGGTGTACGAGCCGGGTGCGCTCGCCTGGATCCTCATGCCCGAGACGCTTCGTGGCCTCTGGCGCCAGCGGGTCCGATGGAGCGAGGGAGGCACACAGGCCATCCTCGCCACCACCCGTCGGGTCTTCTCCTGGGACCATGCCCGGCTCATTCCGGTATGGCTGAACTACATGGTGTCCATCGTCTGGGCCTACTCGGTCCTGACCGCGCTCGTCCTGGGGATCGGGCTCCTCGTCCTGCCGGATGGGCTCATCCCCGTGAGCGGGGTCGGACTCATCCCCGACTGGTGGGGTGCGCTGCTCCTCGTCACCTATCTCTTCCAGGCGTTCCTGAGCACGGTCGTGGACCGGCGATCGGAGGAGGGTCTCCTCCGATCGCTCTTCTGGGTGGTGTGGTACCCGCTCGTCTTCTGGGTGCTGCAGGCGGCCACGGCGGTGGTGGGCTTCCCGCGCGCGATCCTGCGGGACCGGAGCGCGCGGGGGGTCTGGGTCAGCCCGGACCGGGGGATCCGATGACCGCGCCGGGACGCGCCGAGCCCCCCATCATCCAGTCCGCCCTGCCCTGGGGGATCCGCGCCCGTGACTGGATCCTGACCTTCGCCACCTGGGCGGTGGCGATCCTGCTCCTGCGAAACTTCATCGAGGTGGCCTACGATTACCTGACGCCGCCGCGCTTCGAGCTCACCGTCACCAACCCTACCTGGGACGCCATCCTGAGCATCTATCTCCGGCACAAGTGGGTCGTCAGCGCGGCGGTCATCTGGGTCCTCGTCTGGGGGCTCATCTTCTCGTTCCGGCAGCGCAGCATCCGAATCCACCGGGCGCCCCTCGAGGCCGTCGCGTCCGCCGAGGTGGCGAGGGTCTCCGGTCTCCCGGAGGAGAAGCTGCTCCAGCTGGGAGCCGCTCGGATCATCGACGTACGGTCGGGGCCTGGCGGCGCCATCGCCGAGGCCACGGCGCGCTCGGTGGATGTCATCCCGTGAAGGCGGCAGGGCTCGCACTCGTCCTGCTGGCCTCGACGGCGTCGGCCGTCGCGGGACCGCCCCCGACGGTGGGGCCGACGGCGGGAGAGATGTCGCGGCTCGTCCAGTGGGGCCGCATCGACCTGCGGCTCCGCAGCGACCCAGGCCGCACCGCGCGGATGGAGGACGCTGTCGCCTACAGCCAGCCCCTCGCCGACCGGCTGGAGTCGGATCGCTCCTTCGTCCCGTCGTGGGACGAGTGGTCCATCCTCTCCGACCGCGCCTCGGCGCTCGTGGATCTCCGGCGGTTCGCAGAGGTCGCGTCGCTCGAGCAGCGGATGGAGAGCGTGGAGGGGCGTCCCGTCCGTCCCTACGTGGCCGCCGCCGCGGGCACCTCGCTCCTCGAGATGCGGGAGCCGGAGCGGGCCATTCCGCTCCTCGAGCGCGCCGTGGGGGCACTCGAGCTCTGGTCCGACGAGTGGGAGCAGGCGGCCGTGGCCCTCTACTGGGCCCTCGACGACGCGGGAAGGGAGGCGGAGGGCTCCGCGCTCCTCACCCGCTGGATCGCCGACGCTCCCGCCCGGCTGCGGAGCGGCGAGCCGAACCCCGCCTGGCTCGAGCTCCGCATCCTGAGGGTGCTGCAACTCCTCCGCTCGAACCGGCCCGGCGAGGCCCACGTCGAGGTGCGCAAGCTCCAGCAGGTGGCGCCGTTCCACGCGGGCGTCCGGGAGGCGGTGGCGTCGGTGTCGGGTGCCCGCGGCCTCACCCGGCGATCGCTCGAGGACCTGGCCCTGCTCGCCGCCATCGACCCCGCCGACCTGGGAGACCGGGGACGGGAGGTGGATCTCCTCCTCACGCTGCACCGATACGAGGAGGCGGAGGCGGCGCTGGCGCGCGCCCGGGAGTGCCATCCCGATGCCTCCAGCGTGAAGCGGGCCGCCCGTTCCTGGGAGACCTTCCAGCGCGCCGAGGTGTACGCCGACGCGACCTACGCGGCCTCCTCGAACCAGAACCCCCTCGGCGCCCAGGAGTGGATGGCCACCCTCTGGGGGTTCAGCGAGCCGGTGGACCTCCATTGGCGCCTCTACGCCCGCGCGATCGCGACCGGCGCCACCTTCTCCGGTGACGTGACGACCTGGGCGCGCGGCGCCGCGGGCGTGGAGTGGACGCCGCCCGACTGGCGGCTGCGGCTCGACCTCTCCGAGGGAACGAGCGAGCGGCTCGGGGCCTCGCTCTCCACGGTCTGGACCCCGTCCGACCGCTGGAGCCTGGACGGCCACCTGGCCACGATCTCGGACGCGCTGCCGATGCAGGCCTGGCGGTCCGGAATTCTCGTGAACCTGGACGCGGCGCTCGCGGCTACCCGTTCCTGGAGCGAGTCGACCCGCGCGTCGGTGGGCGCCTCCTGGCAGGCCTTCAGCGACACCAACCAGAGGGTCTCGATCTCCGGGGCGGCGACCCAGCGGCTGCTGGGGTCGTCGCGCTTCGTGATCACCGGAGCGCTCTCGCTCTGGGGGGGACTCAACACGCTGGCCAACGCGCCCTACTTCAACCCCGCCTGGGCCTGGAGCGCGTCGGCCGAGGCGCGGGTGGACTGGCAGACCTGGCAGCGGTACGAGCGCCGGTTCGACCAGCGGCTCACCGCCTCGACCGGCGCGTCCTGGCAGGTGAACTACGGCGCCCTGCCGCTCTGGAAGGCCCGCTACGAGCACGTGTGGCAGCTCGGGTACGACCTCGCCCTCCAGTACGGGATCGTCGCGTCGCAGATCCCCTACGACGGCGCGCTCGCCTTCGCGCTCGGAGGCAACGTCATGCTGGACTGGCGGTTCTGACCATGACACCGGCCCTTTTCGTGGTCGTCTCGACGCTCCTCGCAGCCTCTCCGCGCCCGGGTGACTTCGCCGCGCTCTCCTACCACGGCATCGAGAACGGGAGCGGCGCCGCGCCCGACGCGGGAGGCGCCGCCCGGCACGCGGTGGAGGCCCGGAAGCTCGAGGAGCAGTTCACCTGGATGAAGGCGAACGGCTGGCATCCGGTGAGCATCGACCAGATCCTGGAGGCTCGCCGGGGAGGGCATCCGCTGCCGCCCAAGGCCGTGCTCCTCACCTTCGACGACGGGTACGCCGACGTGTACACCACCGTCTACCCGCTGCTGCGACGGCACGGCTACCCGGCCGTGGTCGCGCCCGTCGGTTCCTGGATGGACATCCCCGACGGCGGCGAGGTCGACTACGACGGGCGGAAGGTGCCCCGGAGCAGCTTCCTTTCCTGGGAGCAGGTCCGCGAGATGCAGCGATCCGGACTCGTGGAGGTCGCCTCCCACACCTGGGACCTGCACCGGGGGATCCGGTCCAACCCGCAGGGCAACACGCAGCCGGCGGCGGTGACGCGGGAGTGGCGCGGTGCCGCCGGATACGAGACGTCGGCGGAACTGCGGGAGCGGGTCCGGCGGGACCTCGCGCGGAGCGCCGACGCCATGGAGCGGGAGACCGGGCGGCGGCCGCGCCTCGTGGTCTGGCCCTACGGGCGTTACACGGGAGAACTGCAGGATGCGGCGCGGGCGGCGGGGATGCCCGTCATGCTCACCCTGCGGAGCGGCCCGAACCGTCCCGATACGCCGATCGACGAGCTGCACCGGTCCATCGTCGTCGAGGATCCCCCGCTCCTCGACTTCGCAGCGCTCCTCGAGGCGAGCTGGCCCGGCGATCCGGTCCGCGCCGTTCGGGTCGATCTCGACTACGTGTACGACCCGGATCCGGCCGTCGCGGAGCGCAACCTGTCGAAGCTCCTCGACCGGATCGTGGCCCTCAAGCCGGGCGCGGTCTACCTGCAGGCCTTCTCCGATCCCCGGGGCGACGGCGTGGTCCGCGAGCTCTACTTCCCGAATCGCCACATGCCGGTCCGGGCGGACCTCTTCAACCGGGTGGCCTGGCAGCTCCGGACGCGGGCGGGCGTGAGGGTCCTCGCGTGGATGCCGGTGATGGCCTTCGCCCTTCCTGCCGGGGATCCGGCCGCCGGAAAGTTGGTGGTGGCCGAGGGAGGGGAACGGGGAACGCACCGGCTCTCGCCCTTCTCCCCCGACGTGCGGCGGGTGGTAGGGGAGATCTACGAGGACCTGGGCGCGGCGGGCATCTTCGACGGGATCGCGTTCCACGACGACGCGATCCTCGGGGACCGGGAGGACGCGAGCCCGGAGGCGCTCGCGGTCTACGCTCGCGACTGGGGGCTGCCCGCCTCGGTGTCGGCCATCCGGGCCGATCCAGCGCTCTCGGCCCGCTGGGCACGCGAAAAGACGGCCTACCTGGTGGGATTCACGGAGGAGCTCCGCCACCGCACGGAGCGCACGCGGAAGCCGCTCCGGACCTCGCGCAGCATCCTGGCGGGCCCGGTGCTCGATCCGGCGGCCGAGGCCTGGACGGCCCAGTCGTTCCCTGCGTTCCTCGCCGCCTACGACGAGACGGCCGTGATGGCGATGCCGTTTCTCGAGAACGCCCGGGACCCGGAGGCGTTCCTGCAGCGACTGCTCCGCTCGGTGTCCGCTCGGCCGGGAGCCCTCGAGCGAACCGTCTTCGAGCTGCAGGCGCGGGACTGGCGCTCGGGAGCGGACGTGTGCGGGAAGCAACTCGCGCGCTGGATGCGCCTGCTCGAGGTCGGTGGCGCGCGCAACCTCGCCTATTACCCGGACGACTTCCTGCGGGAACTGCCCCGGCTGGAGGAGATCGTCCCGGTCTTCTCCCTTCGGTCGCGGCCGTCGTTCCGGTAAACCCCGTGTCGTTCGCCAAAACACGATCCGTGAACAGAACGGCGTTCGAAGAGGGGTGGGGCAGGGTGCTGCCGACGGAAACGGGGCCTGGATCGTGGCGCCAGACGCGAGAATGGACGCCGCCACCGACCCGTGGGAGGCTGACGACGTTGGACGTCACACCGGGCCTCTGCTCGACCGGACGCCCGCGCGGTGAGTCCTTGCCTACCCCGAGATGCGTTCGGTCGGCGTTGTAGTAGGCGACAAAGGACTCGATCAGCTGCCGCAGGTGGTGCTCGTTCAGGACGATGAAGTGGTCGAGAAGCTCGGTGGACGGTTCCGACAAACCTCTCCGCGAGCCCATTGTGCCAGGTGCTCCGGTGGCTGGTGCGTGTTGGCTCCATGAGCATCGACCGGATCGTCGCCGTCAGCCCGGCCGAGAAGATGGCGTAGCGGTCGAAGATCAGGAAACGCGGTGCCAACTCGAAGGAGACGCGGCCCAGTTGGAGAACCCGAAGTTCCCGGAGGTCGCCCTGGCTGCCATCGCGGCGCGCTGGGGCGTCGACTCGGGAGGGTGGCCCCTGAACCCGTTGCCCCCGGACCTCACGAGCGGGGCACGTCCCGACAGGACGCCCTAGTCGGCATGCCGGACACGTGCCGTCCTACCCGGTCGGCGGTACGGCTCGTATCCGGAGGTTCAAGAACGTGAAGTAGAGCTGGTAGGGGGACTCGAATCCCGAGTCCGTCATCACGAAGAACCAGATGGTCCCATCGTTCGAGGGCCGAACGCGAATCTCACGGCTTCCGGATGAGAGGCTGCGTTCCCCCCAGGGCCTGTTCGTGCTTGGGCAACCGGGGATGTCGTTGCGAATGTCTCCCAGGGCGAGCGCCTGCCTGCCGTCGCCCGCCGGGGGCACTCCCTTGTCGACATTCATCTGCCAATACCCGTTCACTTCAACCCTGCCCGGGAGATAGGAGGATGCGCCCGCCTTCACGTACGTCGCGACCGCGGTCCCGGCCTCGCAGGCGAGGCCCGCATCACTCGCGATCCCGACGTCGAACGCGACCGCATACTCCTTCGCAGGGTCGAAGCCAGGCCTGCTGAACGCAAACCACATGCACAGGTCGTCGCTGGTATTGTACCCATACTGATAGAGCGCGCTTCCCTGCAAGGGCGCCGGCAGAGGTCGGCGCTCTGCCACGAACCCGATCTGGTCGGTCATGTAGAGCGCGGCATCGGCGAACCCAGCGGTCCAAGCGATGCTCGGGTCCCGGAAGTCGATCGTAGGCGGCGGGGCAGGGTCAGGGGCGGTCGGCACCGAGCCGCCGCAGGCAGCGAGGACCAACAGAACGAGAGTGGTTGCGACGTTACGGATGTTCAAGCGTTCCCCAAGATGATCGAGTGGTCGATGGTCTACTGCGTGACCTGCAACTGCTGCTGGACCTGCTGGTTCTCGATGACGACGGTCTGGTTCTTCTGGGCATCCTCGTCGGCGATGAGGACTCCCCCGGCCACCGCGACGGTCCCTGCCGCGGCCTGAACGCCCTGACCCACCCCGGGCTTCGCGTCGGGAACCGCACATACGCAGCCCGCGGAGTTCCGGACGAGCACCACCGCGGCAAGCTTCAGGCCCATCTTCTCGCAGTTGGCGGCGCACGCCGGACGGGTTGCCGGGTCGAGCTGGTAGCCCGACGACACGGCAGGCGCGGTCGCGCAGGCGGAGAGGAGCAAGGACGCAACGACGATGGTGCGGCGCATGCGGGATTTCATGGGTGGTGACTGTACGTCATGCCAGGGCGGCCCCGATCCCGACTTCATGGAACTTCACGAATGCATCGGCCCTACTCCAGCCACGCGCAGCGCACCGGAGCGGCGTTCCCGCCCACGGCCGCCACATCCACGTCCTTGCCCGGAACCACCGTCACGGTCTCGCCGATGCGGAGCGTGACGGCCTTCTCCTTCCCGACACCGCCGGGACCTGGGGACTGGAGTTCCAGGCGCAGGAGCGCCTCCCTCGTCCGGGTCGCGGTCACCTGGAGCATCGACTTCCAGCCCTTCATGGTGAACCCCGTCTTCATGCCCGGGGGGAAGGCGAGCATCATGGTCGCGTCCCCCTGCGTGCACCCGATGAACACGGCGCCGTCCGGGCAGTCCGGGCACGCAGCGGCCAAGGGGCCCTTCGGAGGCTGGATGCCATAGGACTGGCCAAGAGCATCGAGTCGGAGTCGGGCGCGCTTCTGGATGTTCTTGATGGCCTCCGGGTCGTCGGGCAGGGAGAAGAGCCCGGCGAACTGGCTGGAGCCGTCCTCCGATCTTCTCCCGTAGACCATGAGCTTCTCGCCGAAGGTCGCCTTCCACTCCTCGCAGCCGAGCAGGTCGAGCTTGGGCGTGAGCGCCGTATCCACACTCGTCCAGGCGATGCAGGGAAACTCCGAGCACTCGACCTCCTGCACCTTCACGCCCGGCGCGCACTTCGCCAGTAGCGCCTCGACCACGGGGCGGAACTCGGCCGGCGTGTTCGCGGGCGGGGTCACCGAGGGGAACGGAACTGGCGGGGAAAGCTCAGGGGGATTCTCTTGCGGTGCCGCTGCGCGAACTGGGACGGCCGCCTGGAGCCGAACCTGCTCTTCCAGTTCCGCGATGCGCCGCCGAAGGTGGTCGTCACCGGCAGCGGGCGCCCGCTCATCCCCGGGCGAACGGATACCAGACGGCGAGGCCACCGACTCGACAGGAACCCTCCCGCCTCCACCTCCCGATGCCACCGTCACGGCAAGAATGGCCGCGAGCACCGCGATGCCCGCGCCGAGGGCCGTGATCTTTCCTGCACCCACCGATGCTGCCGCGAGGCCGGTGATGCCTGCCATCGCCGACGCCCCGGACGGCAAGGAGGCGATGACAGCGGCGGTGAAGCCCGCCCCGGGCGCCACGTCCACGAGCGCGTCCCCGAGGCGGGCGAGGACGTCGGCCCGGAGCAGGGCCCTCGCCCGGGAGAGGCGCTGGAAGACCGCCTGCTCGCTCAGTCCGAGCAGGCGAGCGACTCGCGCCGCGGAGTGGCCCTCCAGGTAGTAGAGCGCGACCGTCTCCCGTGCGTCCTCCGGCAAGCTGTCGAGCGCCTTCCGGACGACTGCCTCCTGCTCCGCCCGCAGCAGCCTGCTGCCCGGGTCGAGGGCCGGGTCAATGGCACCAGCCAGCAGTTCCTCCGCGACGGGGCCGCTGACTTCTCGTGCGCGCCGCTCCGCCACCCGGCGGGCACGGAGTCGCGTCACTTGCCGCAGGAACGGGAGGAAACTGGCCGGGGTCCGGAGCGCGTGGAGGTCGTCCCAGACCTGGAGGTAGACGTCCTGGGCGACGTCCCGGGCAGCCTCGACATCTCGCAGTTCGACGAGGGCGATGGAGGCGACGAGCGAGCGGGTGGCCGCGACGAGGCGGCCAAAAGCCTCCCGGTCGCCCCGGCTGGCCAGGAGCACTTCAGCTTCCGTCGTCGTCGAAGCCCTGAACATCCCTGACCTCCAGTGTACGGAGCGACGCGTTCCCTGTCTCTAGAGCACGTCGAGCTGGAGAAACCTGACACGAATCCCGTACACGCCGTCCCGGTGACGGGCCGCCAAGCAAGGGCGACATCGCGCCGAATCTTCGGCCTGGTGCGCACAGATGGGCGACCAAGTCTTACACCGGGCCACGGGATGGGCCGCTGCCGGTGGAGCCGGCGGGTAGCTCGGGACCAACCGTTCCGCTACTCGCAGTCCGTCGTCGTCCGCACATCCGTGAGGGAGATCGGCCCGTCGAATCGAACCATGCGGGCCGCGAACACCGGGCTGGAGTTGACCGCCGGGACCACGCAGTTCGCACCAGCGAACGTCTCGACGACGCTCACCTTCACGGCCCCCTGGTCGAGAGCCGCGTTGGGGATTGCGATCCGAACGCCCCCGTTGCTCTGGTACCCGGAGGCGGCGACCACGACGACCTCCGAGGTGAAGTCCACGACCGGAAGTGCGGGGACAGGAGTCTGCCGCGACCAGATGGTCGCCCAGGTCGTCGCCCACTCCTGCTGCGTCCGAACGACGATCCGCTGGGGCGACGTGAAGCCGCTGCTCCAGGTGAGCGGTATCTGGGGTGCCGGGCTCACCCGGATCTCCGTGAGGGCCACGGGGTCGCCCGACATCGGGACGGTCGCGATCTCGTCAGCGGCGGGGTCCGGCGTCGCCGCGCCGCAGCCAAGGGCGGTGAGAGCTCCGTGTAGGACAATCAGTTCAAGAGGGGCTGAAGATGCCTGCGGCACTAGACCAGACTCTGTGTCGAGGTCACCAGGAATCAGGTCACCAGGAATCGACCCTGCCGATCAGGCGCAGCGTCGGGGACCCAGGAGGTCCATCTAGCAGGACGAACGGGGCACCATTCTGTGACATCGAGTCGCGATGTCGAACCCGTTGCACTCCCCCGTGCCACCGTCACCTGCGTGCGTGGCAGGGGGGGGGACGCCACCAGCACCAGCTTCGGCCGCGGGACGCATCACCCGTGGACGTGAGCGTCCCGAGACCGTAACCGCGCCTCCAGATCCGCGACGAACGCCGCCGGCGACGCCGGGGTGATGACGTAGTTCCTGCCGTCGGTGGCAAGAAGAACCATGCCGTCGCTTCGCGTGGCGTACATCGTCACCTGGCCCAGTTCCCGGTTCTTGAACTCCCCGTAGTACCCGTACCATCCGCCCGAGCCGCCGATGCGCATGAAGGTGACCTGCGGCGGGAGCTCGCGGACCTCGCGGATCGCGGAGAGGGGGAGGGTGACAGCGCCACAACGCCGCTCGATATGGACGGCGTTGTCGTCGAGGGTGTAGCCGGTGGGGGCTTCTCCCCTGAGGGCGAAGAGCAACAAGACCGGCGTGACCAGGAAGACGAGCGGGACGAGCATCACCGCCGGGTTGTTGTATTTGGCGTATAGCGTCTGGCCGAAGCCTCCGACCACGAGAACGGCGGCGCTACCCATGATGAAGACGGTCGCTGCCGTGAGGATCTTTACATCGCCGCCGCGCGGGGCTTCATATCGCACCATGTCCACTCGTCCTCCCGCTGCGGTCATGCGACCGTAGGTGAAGCGTAAGGCGTCGCAGGGCGGGGGTCAAACGCTAGTCGTGGCGGTAGGTTAGGGGTGGGGTCGGACGCGGCGCGGAGTGGCGAGAAGCTACGCCCGATCAGTTGCCGAGCGATGCGGAAGAAGGAGGCGTACGATGCAGCGACGTAAGAAGACTGCCGGTGCGCGGAAGATGAAGACCGCGACCACTCGCCGTGACGCGACACTGCACGAATTCGAACACCAGGACCTCGGTGGCGACATCGCGTCGGCGGGAGCGGCCGTCGTCGTCCGTCCTCAGAGGCCGACGTCCATCCTGCTCAGCGACGAGTTGAAGGAGGCCCTTCGGCGGCGTGGCCGCGAGCTGGGAGTGGGGTACCAGACCGCGGCCAAGATGATCCTCGCGAAGTACGTGAATGCGAGGCTCTGATCACCCATCACGAGCAGCCAGGGTCCCGGCGGGCGGCTCGGCTGGGACGAGCATAAACAATACGTTTATGGTCGGTCGGTGAGCGGAAGGTCCCGTCGTGTCCCGACGGAGATCCAGAAACGCGCAGCCATGCGACTTGTCCAGCTGAACGCGGTTACCCGGGTCGAGGACCTTCGAATGCCGCCTTCCAACCGACTGGAGCAACTGCATGGAAATCGTTCCGGGCAGTGGAGCATTCGCATCAACGACCAGTGGCGGGTCTGCTTTCGCTTCGAGGATGGGGACGCGTTCGACGTCGAGATCGTGGATTGTCACTGAGGGAGCGAGATCATGGCCAGGAAGAACCTCATCACCATTCACCCGGGGGAGTTCCTCGCCGAGACGCTCGGGGAGCTTGGGCTCTCCCAGGCGGCGTTCGCGCGTGCCATCGGGGTATCCCCGATGCGGATCTCCCACGTGGTGAAGGGAACTCGGCCGGTGACGGCGGAACTGGCCCTGCTGTTCGGCAGGGCTTTCGAGCAGTCTCCGCAGTACTGGCTGAATCTGCAGTCCGACCACGACCTCAAGACCGCCGAGGCCGCGATCGGGCGACGCCTTCGCGCCATCCACTCGGTCACCCACGCGTAGATCATTCAACTGCCGTCGGGCGCCGCGTTGATTGCCGAAGTGTTCCTTGGCGACGGATGGAAGCGCCCTGCCGTACGATGGCGGGCGAACGGCACGCTCCGTCGCCGCCAGTCGCGCTCGATCTGCGGATCGAGGAGGGGCCGCTCCCCGTACAGGAAGCCGTGCACATCGCGACCGAGGTGGCCCGGGGCCTCGCCCACGCCCACGCGGAGGGCGTGGTGCATCGGGATCCCAAGCCCGCGAACGTGTTCGTCACGAACAGGGGGCAGGTGAAGATCCTCGACTTCGGGATGGCCCACGCCTTCGGGCGCCGCAGGCTCTCCGGAGGCACGCCGGCCTACATGGCGCCGGAGCAGTAGGAGGACGACCCGGAGGACGAGCGGACGGACGTCTTCGCACTCGGCGTGATGCTGTACCGGATGCTCACCGGGGAGTACCCGTTCCCGGAAGGGAAGGGGAAGTGGTCGGCCGAGCCCGGCACCCCTCGGAGGCTCGACGTGCCGGGTGCGCCCGTCCTCGCCGAGCTGGTGGAGAGGATGCTCGACCGGACACCGAAAGGCAGGCCCCGCGACGGCGCCCACCTGCCGGAGTGGGTGCTGACCGGCGTGCTCGCCCTGCTCCCACTGGGGTCCCCGGTGGCGGTGATCCTGGCCTGGATCCACGACCTCACCGAACACGGAGTGAAACGGAGTCCGTCCACGACCGGGGCGCCGCTGTTCCGGAGTTCCCGGCTCCTCATCCCCCTCGCCACGTCCGTCGCGGTGCTCGGTGCGGAAGCTCGGCGACGCCTACGTCGCGGAGCTGCGGGCGATCGACCCGGAGCGGGACGAGTACCTGTTCACGCTCCAGGAGACGGCCACCGGCAAGGGCGAGATCATGCCCCTCATCGATCGGCTCTCCGAGCGGACCCGGATCTCGCTTTCCGGAGCCTGTCCGACGACTATCCCCAGGAGAAGTTCTTCGCGCTGTTCGCAGGCTTGGCGTCGGACACCCCGGCGGCCCGGAAGGAGTTCCTCGACCGGGCACTCGCCATCGACCCGGCCTTCGTCTGGCCGGTGTACCTGCTGGCCGAGGAGGACGAGAAGCTGCCGCTCGCCCAGCGGGCGGTCGAGCTCCGGCCGGACTTCTTCGCCACCCAGTTCAACTACGCCCTGGCCTGGGCCTACAAACTGGCTGGGCTCGACGATCGGGCGAAGGCGCTGGCCGAGAAGCTTCCGCCGGAAGGCATGGGCCGGGAGATGTGGATTGCGGCTACGGCGTTGCGCGGGGGCAGGAGCGCAGAGGCCATCCCACGATTCACGGAGGCCATCGAGGAGAGAGGGTTTCGCAACCCGACCTGTGCCTACATGCTGGGCCGCCTCCTGGCCGATGCCGGACGCTGCCGGGACGCCGTCGTCGAGTTCGACCGTGTGGCGAGCCAGTTTCCGTGGGCCTTCCTGCAGCCTTCCATGTTCGGCACCTGGATGCCGCTCTCGCTCCTGGAGGGTGCCCGATGCCAGGCGAAGCTCGGCCGGCCCGACGAGGCGAGGGCCCGGCTCGATCGGCTCCTCGCGATGTGGAAGGACGCCGACCCGGATCTGCCCGCGCTTGCCGAGGCGAAGGCGATGCGCGCGCGGCTCGGGGTCGTTCCGAAGTGAACGGCCGTGGCGGTGCCAGTCATGGCGTCTGGGCCGGCCGTCAGGGTGGCGTTCGTGAATGCTTGAACGCTTGACGTTCAATAGGGTACTGGCTATCCTGGCTCCATGATCGTCGGCTACCTCGACGATGCCACCCGCGACGTCCACGTCGGAACGGAGTCCCGCGCGGCCCGTCGCTTCGGGGAGGACGTGCGTCGGGTGGCTCGCCGCAAGCTCGACCTCCTCGGTGCAGCCGGCGACATTCGTGATCTGGCCGTCCCGCCCGGGAACCGACTGGAGCGGCTCAAGGGGGACCGGTCGGGCTTCTACAGCATCCGGGTGAATGACCAGTTCCGGATCATCTTCCAGTTCGAGGGCGGCAACCTATCCCGGGTCCAACTGGTCGACTCCCACTGAGGATTGAACATGCTCACCACCGCCACCATGAAGCGCCGGCCGACGCCCCCGGGTGAGATGCTCCTCGAGGAGTTCCTCCGGCCTGCGGGCATCACCCAGGTGGATCTCGCGGCACGCATGGGCGTGCCCATCCAGCGGGTCAACGCCGTCATCGCCGGTCGCCGGGCCGTCTCGGCGGAGACGGCCATCCTGCTCTCTCGCGCGCTCGGCACCACGGCGGCGCTGTGGATGAATCTCCAGGTCGCCGTGGATCTCTGGGACGCCGAGCATCGGCTGGCGAGGTCCCGGGCAACGGTGCATCGGATCGCCAGGGCGGGGAAGTAGCGCTCGGGACACGGGAGGGCCCGGGTCTCGGTGCTTGCCCGTCTGGCGAACCGCTCCCCCGATCGGATAGCCTCGATCCCTCCCAGGGGGGTGCGCGTGGGCGAAGGCGCCGGGGATGGAGGCAGTCGAGCGACGGGCCTCGTGCCCGGTGCGCTGACGGCCCTCCTCCAGGAGGTCGCTGCGGCCCCCAAGAAGCGCGAGGAGGAACCGCTTTCGCTCCCTCCCGGGACGGTGGTCGGGCGCTTCGAGATCATCCGGGAACTGGGGCGCGGCGGGTTCGGCGTGGTCTACGAGGCCAAGGATCG
Organism: uncultured Anaeromyxobacter sp.; assembly: GCA_903904005.1. GTDB lineage: Bacteria > Myxococcota > Myxococcia > Myxococcales > Anaeromyxobacteraceae > CAIOAK01. The sequence continues at coordinate 31,293 of CAIVAR010000056.1, read as the reverse complement.
CGACCTGGGCCGCCAGGTGGCGGTGAAGGTCGTCCGCCCCGGTCGCATCACGGAGGAGGAAGGGAAGGTCTCCCGCGAGGCCGAGGCCATCGCCCGTCTCTCCCACCCGAACCTGATCGCGCTCCACGAGGTCGGCCGGAGCGAGAGCGGGCCATTCCTGGTGTTCGAGCTGCTTCGCGGGAAGACGCTCGACCTGCGCATCGAGGAAGGGTCACTCCCGGTGCAGGAGGCGGTCCACGTCGCGATGGAGGTGGCCCGGGGCCTGGCGCACGCCCACGCCGAAGGGGTGATCCACAGGGATCTCAAGCCCGCCAACGTCTTCGTCACGAACAAGGGGCAGGTGAAGATCCTCGACTTCGGGATGGCGCACGCCTTCGGGCGCCGCCGGCTCAGCGGCGGCACGCCGGCCTACATGGCGCCGGAGCAATGGGAGGACGCGCCCGAGGACGAGCGGACGGATGTCTTCGCACTCGGCGTGATGCTCTACCGGATGCTCACCGGGGAGTACCCGTTCCCGGAAGGGCAGGGGAAGTGGTCGTCGGAGCCGGCGACGGTTCGGAAGCTCGACGTGCCGGGTGCGCCCGAGCTCGCGGAGCTGGTCGAGAAGATGCTCGACCCCGTCCCGACCCACAGAACTCGCGACGGCGCTGCGGTCCTGTCAGCGCTCACGCCCATCGAGGAGAAGCTCCGGGCGAAGCCCGCCGACGGCAAGCCGCCGGAGCACGCGAAGCGGCGGAAGGCCACGTTCGGCGACCTGCTCGCGGAGCTCAAGCGGCGGCACGTCTTCCGGGTCATGCTGGGCTACGGCGTCTTCGCCTTCGCCGTGCTCCAGGTCACCGAGCCGATCATGCACGGCGCCGACCTGCCAAACTGGGTCCTCAAGGCCGTCCTGGTGGCGCTCGCCGTGGGGTTCCCGGTCGCGGTGATCCTGGCCTGGATCTTCGACCTCACTGCACAGGGGGTGAAGCGAACCCCCTCGGCAAGCGGGGCGCCCGGGTCCGGACGTTCCCGCTTCCTGCTGCCCCTGGCGGCGTCCGCCGCGGTGCTCGCCATCGCCGCCGCCGGGGCCTTCGCCTGGCAAGTCGGGCGACGAGACGCGACGCCCCCGTCATCCGCGACACCCTCCATCGCCGTGCTCCCGTTCAAGGACCTCTCGCCGAACCACGACCAGGAGTACTTCTCCGAGGGCGTGGCCGAGGAGATCCTCTCGGCCCTCTCGAAGCTGCAGGGGCTGAAGGTTCCCGGCACCGCGTCGTCGTTCTACTTCAAGGGCAGGAACACGAAGCTGGAGGAGATCGGGCGGGAGCTCAAGGTCGAGCACGTTCTCGAAGGGAGCGTTCGCGTCTCGGGGAAGAAGCTCCGCGTCTCCGCCGAGGTCGTGAGGGCGAGGGATGGCGAGCGGGTGTGGAACCAGACCTTCGACCGGGAGCTCACCGACGTCTTCGCGGTGCAGGAGGAGATCGCACGGGCGGTGGTCCAGGCGCTCCGGGTGAAGCTCCTCCCGGCGCAAGCCGCGCTGCTGACCGAGAAGCGGCCCACCAATCCCGAGACCCACCGGCTCTACCTGCTCGGGAAGCAGCTCATCGGGAAGGAGACCCCGGAGGGCGTCGAGGAAGGGCTCCGCGCCCTCGATGAGGCGATCCGCCTCGACCCGGGCTACGTTCCTGCTCGAGCCTGGCACGCCTATGCGCAGTGGCTTGCAGCCGACGTCGTCACGCCGGTGAGCCGATCGCGCCCGGCCACCGATTACGTCGGCACGAACCGGGCCGCCCTGCTGGAGGCCGAGCAGGTCGTCGCGACGGCTCCGGATGACGCCGCCGCCCACTGGGTCCGCGGGTTCCTCCGCTCCACGGTGTCCCTGGACCAGGCGGGAGCCATCGACGACTACCGTCGCGCCCTGGAGCTCGAGCCCGGCGACGTCCGGGCCCGGATGGACCTGGCCCGGGCGCTGGCGTCCACGGGTCGCCTTGCCGAGGCCCTCGACCTCGCCCGCCAGGCGGCGGAGGCCGATCCCCTGTCGGCCGACGTGTATCGCTGGCTGGGGGTCTTCCAGACGGCCTCCGGAAGCCCCGACCAGGCGGTCGTCACCTTGCGGCACGGGCTCGAGGTCGCCCCCGGCCATCCCCGCCTCTTCCGGGAGCTCGGCACGGCGTATCTCCTCTCGGGCAAGGCCAGTGAATCCCTCCAGGCCTTCGATGCCAGCGTGGGGTGGATACGCGACCTCGGACAGGCGGTGGCCTATCACCAGCTCGGCCGCGACGCCGACTCGCGGGCCGCGCTTGGCCGGCTCGTCTCGGAGGACGAGAGCAGGGGAGGCCTCGCCTACCAGATCGCCCAGGCCCACGCCTGGCGCGGGGAGCTCGACGAGTCATTCCTCTGGCTCGAGAAGGCGCTCGCCGATCACGACGCCGGGATGACCCACCTCCGTTACGACCCACTCCTGCGCAACCTGCGGTCGGACCCACGCTACGCGGCACTGCTCCGGAGGATGAAGCTGCCGGTGGATTGAGCGCCCCGGCGAGCGTGGCAGCGGGGGCCCCGGTCGGGCTAGGATGGCCGCATGTGGCAGAAGTGCAGCGTCTGCAAGAAGCCCATCCCGTTCGGCGGCGATTACCTCAAGTGCGGCGTCTCCACCTGCAACCGCAAGCGCTTCCAGCTCTACTTCTGTTCCGACTCCTGCTGGGACGCCCACAACCCGGACCAGAACCACCGGAACCCGAGCTACACGGAGCACCGGGCCCCGGCCGGTCCGCCGGCGACCTGAGGTGACCGCCGTGATCTCCGACGAGCGAACCGCCCAGTTCCAGGCAGAGGTCCAGCGGCGCATCGGCCTCTACCTGGAGCACCGCAGGGACACGGCCCCCGACGGTCCGGGGCTGGAGCTGGAGGACTTCCGCACGATGGAGCAGGGCTTCGCCTGGGAGGTCGTCCACGAGCCGGGCTGGGAGGACGTCCAGGCCCTCTGGAAGGACGGCGGGACCTACGAGGAGTTCCAGGAGCTCTTCGGGGCCAACGGGTAGATCGCCGCCCCGGAAGGACGGATCGAATGGACATCCAGGCGAAGCGGCTCGAGGGCTGGTGGGTGGTCGCGTCGGGAGACGACCCCGTCCGGACGCCGGCCGGTACACCCGTGGTGAGCCACCACCGGGAGCTCATCGACGAGGTCGCCGCCGACGTCGCCCGGTACGGCGCCGATCCGACCGCCAAGACCACGATGTACAGCCTGCAGGCCTCCTACCTCGACTTCGGGATCCCGGTGCGGCGGGAGGCCCTCGAGGAGAACACCGCGTCGATCTGGCCAGACGATCTCTTCATCCACCGGCCCGCCTCCCCGGCGCAGCAGGCGGCGCTCCTCGGGCTCTGGGGCGGCGTCGACCTCGACCGCGCCGCCTTCCGCGAGGCACTCCGGAAGCTCACGCTCCGTCAACTGATGGCGACGATGATGGCGGGGAACGTCCTGCGCACAGCGGTCCTCGGTCTCCGGGTCGTCACCACCGGCGCCGACCTGGTGCTGCTCGCCAGGGGGGCGTGTGGCCGGTACTTCACCTCCCTGGGGGGTGCGTCGGGGCGGCACGAACCGACCGACATGGACGACGCCTACTGCTCGGGGATCTGCTGCGCCGGCGAGGTGAACGACCCGGAAGGGTTCCGGCAGCGGTGCGCCCTCCACCCCCTCCTCGACAGGATGCGGCGCTGGTGCGCGTTTCCGGAGGAGGTCGAGAAGCGCGCGTAGCCGTGCCCCAGCCACCCGGACTTTGGAGGTAGGCTAGGCCCCGGAGGTGGCAAGCATGGCCAACGTGAACACGGGCAAGAAGCGGATCGGCATCCTGACCGGCGGCGGCGACGTTCCCGGCCTGAACCCGGCCATCCGCGCCGTGACCATCCGGGCGCTGCGGGAGGGCTGGGAGGTCATCGGCCTGAGGCGCGGCTGGGCGGGCGCGATCGACATCGTGCGCGAGCACGATCACGACAACAGCGACAACTTCCAGCACCTGACCGAGGAGATCGTCAACCGGGCCGGGCGCACGGGCGGCACGTTCCTTCACACGTCGCGCACGCGCCCCAGCGCGGTGAAGGCCGATGCAGTGCCCGATCACCTGAAGGATCGGTACAAGGAGAAGACCAACGACCTGACGCCGGAGGTCCTAAAGAACCTCGACTGGCTGGGCATCGACTACCTGATCCCCATCGGCGGGGACGACACGCTCAGCTACGGCGTCCGCCTATACAAGGAGGGCGTCAAGGTCATCGCCATCCCGAAGACGATGGACAACGACGTCCCCGGCACCGACTACTGCATCGGCTTCAGCACCTGCGTCACCCGCACCATCGAGATGGCCAACCGGCTGCGCACGTCGGCGGGATCCCACGAGCGGCTGCTGGTGCTGGAGGTGTTCGGCCGCTACGCGGGCTTCACGGCGATGCTGCCCACGATGGCGGGCGCCGCGAACCGCTGCGTGATCCCCGAGTACAAGTTCAACATGGACCGGCTGGCCGAGCTGCTGATGTACGACCGGGCGCGAAATCCCAGCAAGTACGCCATCTGCCTGGTCTCGGAAGGCTCGATGTACGAGGGCGGCGAGATGGTGTTCCAGAGCGCCACCACCGACGCCTTCGGACACGCCAAGCTCGGCGGCATCGGGGATCTGGTCTCGGCCGAGATCCAGAAGCGCACCGCGCAGCACAACAAAGGCAAGGAAGTCCACATCATCAACCAGAAGCTGGGCTACCTGGTGCGCGGCGGCGATCCGGACGCGGTCGACTCCATCGTGCCCATGGCCTACGGCAACCTGGCGCTCGATCTGCTGCTCGCCGGCATCCACGGCCGCCTGGTGGTGCTGAAGAACGGCCGGTACGACAACATCCCGCTCGACATCGTGACCAGCACCAAGAAGGTGGTGAACGTCGATCGGTTCTACAACGCCGATCGGTACCGGCCGCACTACAAGAGCTTCGAGATGACGCCGCTCTTCATCATGACCAGCGAGGGGTGACCGGCCCGGACGGGCTGCGCGTCCCCTACGTCAGCGCCTTCTTGATCTTCGCCACGTCCGACTTCGCGTAGAGGTTGCAGACGCCCTTCTTCGCGGTGGGCTTCAGGCCGATGGCGGCGATGGCCTTCTTCACCTTGGCGTCGGAGACGGAGAGCTGCGCGGCGATCTTGGAAGCGGTGAGCAGGTCGGCGGGGTCGGGCATGCGGGCATGGTACCAGCCCGAGGCAAACCCCATGTCAAAGACAGGAGAGCCGAGGCATCCTGACATCGTGATCCCGCGCGACGGCTGAGATGTTCTCAACGCCGGTCGGGTGCGCCACGCCGGGCGCGAGACGGGGCGCGGGCCGGACGACTGTGGAGTCCACAGCGTCCCGCGCGAAAAATTCACGAGGCGAGAAGTTCACTCTCGGCATGACGCCACCCCCCTTGATCCCCGTGCCGTCGGCTTCATACCGTCGTCCTCGAGCGAAGGGTCTCGAGCGAAGGGTGAAGTTCCTCGACGAACAGGGAGTGATTCGCATGATCTCGACCGCACGAACCGTCGCCGGAGGACTTCTCCTGCTCCTCCTGGCAACTCCTGCCGCCGCCGGAAGCCCGCCGCCGGAGACCTTCTCCGCCACGCTCTCGAACCCGGTGAAGCCGAAGAAGTTTCCCCCGTTCAAGCTGGGTGGGATCGACTGGAAGTGCGACGGGACCCGGTGCCGGGGGCGAGGCCACGCGATCAGCGCAGAGGGCGCCTGCCAGGAACTCGGCCAGAAGGTCGGGGAGGTGAAGAACTTCATCGGGGGCGGGAAGATCCTGATCAACTGCCGGGTGCCGGAGCCGGCGCCCGCGCCCGTCCCGAAGAACAAGCCGACGCCCACCGGCGGGGCGATCCAGGCGAAGCCCGTCGCCGCCGCGGCGAGTCCGAGTCCAGCCCCGACCCGTCCGGCGGGTTCACCGGCCGGTTCCTGGACGGGCGCGACCGGCATGCTGTGAGGAGACCATGACTCCCGTCGAATGCCTGGAGTCCGCGGCGCGGATGGAAACCCTGGCGCAGAGCCTCTACGGCGTCCTCGCCATCCGTTACGGGGAGCGTGCCGACCTCCGGGAGCTGTTCAACGCACTCGCGGTGGAGGAAGAGCAGCACGCGGACCGGATCCGCGCGCTGGCCCAGCATCGGACGAACGAGGACCTGGGCGACGCGGCGAGGGACCGGCTCGCCGGGACCCTGAGGGCGATGGAGGCGGAACTGGTCGCCTTGATGGAGGTGGGCGCCGACGGACGGAGTCTCGACGAACCGGCCGAGATCCTCCAGAAGGTGATCGACTTCGAGTCACGATTCGTGTCGGTCCACGCCGAGTACCTGGCCCAGGACTTCGCGCCGGGGATGCAGGGCCTGTTCTCCGCGCTGGCGCGACAGGACCGCAACCACGTCGGTCTGCTGACTCGGGCCCTGGACGCGAGCGAGGGGTGAGGCGACCGGCGGCATCGGTGGCACGCCCGGGTTCACCCGTGGGCAATACGGCCCCGTCATGCCCCGAACGAGACAGGACGGAGAGTCGCACAGGGGACCGGCGCGACGGCCGCGGCTCGGCGCCCTACAGGTTCAGGGCTCCCTTGACGCCGAACTGGAACCAGCCGTGGAAGGCGCGATTCGCCGGATCGATGGTCAAGGTGCCTGCGCCGGAGTTGGTGCCGGTTCCCGTCATGGACGTGTAGGTGCCGCCCGAGTAGCCGAGGTAGGGGCCGATGGCGAAGATCCGGGCCAACGGGAAGTCCACGCCGGCCTGGAGGTTGAAGTACTCCCACCCGCTGAAGGTGATGCCGGCCCTCCCGCCCGCGACGTCGCCGCTCATGTTGGTCCATTCCCATCCGGTGCCCAGGCTCACCCAGGGATTGAACGAGGCCGCCGGCAGGAACGCGTAGGCGACCTCGATGCCGACGCGCATGTCCGACCCCGAGCAATTCCCGGCGCTCCCGTACTCGCGGGCGCAGAACCCGGACGCGGCGAAGGCCGGGTTCCACTGGAAGAAGACGCCGGCCGACAGGTTCGGGGTGAAGCGGTAGAGCGCGTCGATCCCGATGGGGATGGCGCCGCCCCAGACGCTGGACAGCGAATCTCCCGCTCCCATGTTTCCCGTCGGGAGGGCGTAGCCGATCTTCAGGTCCAGCGTGACCTGGGCCTGCGCGTGTCCCGCGAGCGCGAGCCCCGCCACCGCTGCAACCACGAGAACCATCTTCCTCATGTGTGCTGTCTCCCGTCCGGGCGGGGTGCCGGATCCGTCCGGGCCCGCGGCGCCTTCATGGCGCGTAGAGGTTCGCACACGCGGTTTCGCCGTCCAGAGACCTGGATGGGGCATGACGGCGGCGCCGCGGCCTCGCTGGACTCATATGAGTCTCATAGTGAAGCGGGTCCGGCGGACTCCCGGTTGGGGGGGGACTTGTACGAGCCGGGGCGACTCCCTAACGTCGCTGGCCTCCGCAAACCCCGCAGGAGTTCCCCGTGAACCCTTCCCGCGTGTCCCCGGTCGCCGTACTCGCGCTTCTCGTCGCCGCGCCGCTCGTCTCCGGCTGCGGCGGCTCGGCCGGCCCGACGATCCCGCCGGTCCCGCCGCCGGTCGATTGCGCCTCGACCGTTCCCCAGCCGACCGTCAACCAGTGCATCGATCAGGCGTGGATGGCGAGCCAGAACGCCGCGCTCCCGGCGACCTGCGCCGACCTGCTGGTGACCCGCTGCTACGAGGCCTTCGCGTCGGTCCAGAGTGCAGAACGGCTCAAGACGGCCGCCTGCGACGACTACTGGAGGCCCTGCACGCTCCCATCCGACTGCTCCGTGGGGAGTCAGCCCAAGATCTGCAGCCGGGTCGTCCTCGCGCTCTACCCGACCACCTTCCGGTCGGACGGCTATGTGGGCGGAAACGAGATCGGCATGACCTGCCGGCAGTACCACGTCCCACCCAGGCCGCAGACGGCGGTGTCCGGCTCGCCGATCGACGAGCAACTCCAGGGGACGATCTGGTCGCGCATCAACCCCTGGTACGACACCCTCGAGATCGGAGCGGCCCTGGCCTTCGACCCGGTTTCCACCGCGACCACGTCCGTGTCGACGCCAGTCGAGCCGACCAGCATCCCGGTCCCGGCGGCGATCGCGGCGGGAGCGCCCCCTGCCTCGGAGGGCACGGGACGGCTCGTCGCGCCGAGCCCGACCCCGGTGGTTCCGCCCGGGAAGTACTCCCTGAACGTGGGCCCACTCTCCCTGACCTGCGTCAGCAACGGACAGCTCCAGCCCAACATCTCCTGGAAGTCGAACGCCTACTTCGACGACCCGTTCGGCATCCACAAGCAGGAGATCCAGGACGTGGCCAGCTGCGACGACTACGCGAAGCACAAGTACTACGACTGGGCAGTCTTCCGGATCCGGATGCAGCGGGACCTCATGGGTCTCGGCGATGTTCCCGACATCCTGCGCGTGGCGGCCGCCTTCGACGCCACCGCCCGCGGCAACGTGGCCTGGCTCGCTCGGAACCTGGGCGTGGTGTCCCGTTCCTGGTACCCGGACCTCTTCTCGGTCGCTCCCAACCCGTCCTTCCCGCTCACCGCCGGGGTTGCCCGCGCCCCCAGCCTCGTCCAGGAACTGCTCATGGGGACGAAGCGGAAGGTGGACGGGGCGAAGGCCGCCGACCACGCCCACCGCCTGATCTTCTCCGGGACGCTCGCCTCCTACAGCCAGCCCTGCTCGGGCCTCGCCGGCTGCACGACCGCCTCCACGAACGAGACCTGGGCCTGGCACGGCGACAGCTACGGGGCCTACGTGAGGTACGGGATCACCGCCGTCCAGGAGACGGTGATGCGCCTTCGCCGGGAGCAGGTGCTCGACCTCTACGCCCGGCGGGCGCAGCTGGAGCTGGCGGCGAGCCTGGCCGGCCGTGACGTGGCCACGCCAGCGCTCGACGTCCTGTGGGCGCCGGCGTCCGGGATCATCGCTACCGCGCGCGCCCGTGCACTGGCCCGCGGCGAGCTCTCGAGCACGCTCAGCTCCATCTCCTGGCGTGAGCGGTCCTTCCTGCGCGAGCAGTTCGCCCGCGACTGGGTCGCCGTGAAGGCCGACGTCGCCTCGCGCACGCAGGCCGACCTGGAGGCGCGCCTGAAGGGGCTCGACGAGCACATCGAGTCGGTGCTCGGTGCGGCATCGCAAAGCGGTTGGCCGGAGCCCTTCACGAGCTGCCTCGCCACCAACCCGCACGTGCTGTGCACGTGGCTCCCGGAGATGTTCGTCGACCGGTTCCAGGGGATCCGCGAGGAGCAGCTCATGAACCTGCCGATGGTGGCCCGTGCCGACTCCCCGAACGTCGGTCCCTCGGCCGACCAGCGGCGGTGCATGGGCTTCATGCGCGGCGTGAACTTCACCCGGCTGAAGAGCAGCTTCCCCTTCGAGTGCCCGCTCAACTCCCCCGTGGCCGGCGTGAGCCAGTTCGACGTCTGCGGATGCACCCCGGTCGCGGCGGACGGGGACATGAACAAGAACCACTACCACTGCGGCGAGCTGTCCACGCCGAACGACCCCGCCACCGTCACCTATCCGGTCTTCTACCCGCCCGTCGGCTACCGGGACGATCACCGGGGCATCGAGACCTTCATCTCCCGCGCCGAGAAGATGGACGCGGTGGCCTTCGCCGTCGCCACCGCATTCATCCCCCAGTGCAGCACCTCCCCCACCATGACCGAGGTGCACACGGCCAGCCAGCAGTTCGGAAATGCCCTCTTCGGCGCCACGCTGGCGGAGAACTTCTTCTGGTCGAAGGACGGGCTCACCGACGCCTCCGTTCTCGACGCCACGGTCACGGCCTCCTCCGTCTTCCTGAGCTCGGAGTCCGAGTTCCTGCACGTCTCGGCCCACGGGGAGAGGGCCAGCGGGACGACGGGGTCGGGGTCCATCATCGTGAGGGTCGCCGGGATCGACCGGACCTGGCCCCTCTCCCGGAAGACGCAAACCAGCGAGTTCACCGGCTGGGCCGACACCTACTACTTCTCGATCGGCCCCGTCCCGATCTCGGTCTCCTACGGGATCGGGGGCGGGTGGGGGATCGACACCGCGGTGACCTTCGCGCCCGAGCCAGCGGTCGACGCCAGCGCCACGGCGTTCACGAGCCTCTTCGTCGAAGGGGGTGTGGATGCAGGCATCGTGGGAGCGGGCGTTGGTGCCTCGATCGACGTCGTCGAGATCGGCCCCGTCTTCTCCGGCCGGCTGGCGATGCGGACGACCCCGCCCGGGTCGTCCGGCGGGAGCACCAACTCGGTGGCGCTCACCTCGAAACTGGAGCTGGAGACGACCCTGCTCTCGGGCCGGTTCTACGCCTGGGCCAAGGTGGGCGCCTGCCCGCTATGCAAGAAGTTCGACATCACCCTCTTCGACTGGACCGGGTTCCGGCAGGGAACGGTGATCTGGGACCGGAGCTTCAACCTCACGGAGAAGAACCTGGACAAGCTCGCGAAGTGGAGCCGGCCGAGCAGCTGCACCTGATCGATGGCGTCCGCCGCCCATCGCACTCCGCCGCGCCGGCGGGCGGGGTTCCTCGCGTTGGGGGCCCTCCTGCTCGCGGGCATCCTCGCCGCGGGCTGGTTCCTGGGGGGGCTGCGCGCGCCGCTCCGGTTCGAGACCGGCCGGGAGTACCGCTACCGGATCTCCTGGCGAGGCGAGGAGGCGGTGGACCTGGTGGCCGCGCTCGGCGTGCAGGGAGGCGGCGGCCAGGCGGGGCTGATCCGCGCCCGCTACGCGCTCGACGGAGTGCTCCGGCTGGCGGCGCTGGGGGAGCGGGACGGCGCGACGATCCTCGCGGCCTCCTTCCCCGAGGTGACCGCCGCCTCGGTCGAGGTGGGCGGGCAGGAGTCGCTTCCGTCGCTCGAGGCGGCCCGTGCCCAGCTCACCGGCGTGGAAGCCGAGCTGCTCCTGGGGCCGGACGGTTCCCCTCGCGAGCTTCGCTTTCCGCCCTCGGCACCGTCCCTCTTCCGCCGCACGCTCGTCGCAGTCCTCTCGGACGGTCGGCTCGACCTGCGCGTCGGGACGCGCACCTGGGAGGTCCGGGAGGCCGGCCAGCGCGGCGAGGCCGAGGCGTCCTGGCGCGCCAGCCGGGGTGTGGCGGAGGACGTGGCCGTGAAAGAGAAGCGGCGCTACCTGTCCCTTCATGCCGTGCCGCGCGGGCTCGAGGGGATGAAGCAGGCCCTCGAGAGCAGGCTCGAGGTGGTTCTCTCCATGCATGGCGAGCTGCGCCGGATCGGGTCCCGGGAGCGGCTGGAGGTGAAGAGCGGGGCGGGGACCGTTGTGCTCGAGTCGAGCGGCGCCCTCTCTCTCGACCTCCTCCGGGTGGGCACGTTGTCGGAGCCGGTGGACCCGGCGGCGGCGAGGTTGCTCGCCTCGGTCGCAGGCGCACCTCCGGCGCGGCTCGACCTCCCGGCCACGGCGGAGCGGGAGGAGGAGGTCCTGGCCCGGGTCGCCGGCGGAAACGACCTGACGTCCATCCTGGACCAGCTCGAGGCGCTCGTCCCCGGGCAGCATCTGCCCCGCGACTTCATGTGGCGCGGCTCGGCGTGGCTCAAGCTCCACCCGGAGGACTGCGCGCGGCTGGCGGCCCGATTCCGTGGGCTACCGCCCGATGGGCGTCGGGGCGCGGTGACCCTGCTCGTCGCCACCGGGACGCCGACGGCGCAGGGTGCGTTGCGCGGACTGGTGGGAGATCCCGCATTCCGGTCGGACGAAGGATGGCCGTTCTGGCTCTCGACCCTCTCCTACCTCCGCGATCCGGAGCCGGCCACGATCCGGCTCCTCGCGGAGGAGTCTGCCACCGCCGGGCCAGGCCAGGGACCGGCCACCGCGGCGCTGGGAGCCGCGATCCACGCCGCGAAGGGGGAGTCGGCCCCGCTGGCCACCGAGTTCAACGCCCGGGTCCGGTCGGAGCTGGCGTCGGCTGCCGACCCCGAGCGCCGCCAGGTGCTCCTCACCGCGATGGCCAATGCCGGCCGGGCCGAGAACGTGGCCGACGTGTCGCGCCACGCTGCGGATCCCGCGCCTCCGGTGCGTGCCGCCGCCGCCAATGCCGTGCGGCAGACCCAGACCGCGGAGGCCGAGGATCTCCTCTTCCGGCTGGCTGCCGATCCCGACCGGCCCGTGCAGGCCGTGGCGCTGCAGACGCTGGCCGGGTACCGGCTGGACGCCGCGATGCTGGGGCGGATCTCGGCGCTCGTACAATCGGGCGCCATCGGCGAAATGGGCTTCCCCGACCTGGTGCTGCTGGCCGCGCGGGCGCGGCAGGGCGGTTCGCCCTCCGAGGCGATCCGCGCGCTCCTCGCCGCCATGGCGAGCAGCCCGATCCGGCGGCTCGAGATCCGGGAGCTCGTGGAGCGCGCGCAGGCCCAGCAGGGGTGAGCGGACAGGATCGGTTCGCCTCCCACCCCGTCCCGGAGTAGAAGAAGCCGAATGCGACGCTTCCTTCTCGTCCTCGCCCTTTTCGGAGCGGCCGGTTCCGCCGGCGCCGCGGCGCCGGCGAATCCGCTCCAGCCGCTGGACCGTTCGAGTCCTCGCGCCACGCTCCGGACCTTCCTCTCGACCGGGGACATGCTCGCCCAGGAACTGGCCGACCGGTACATCGCCTCCCAGTCCCGGGCGGAGTACGGAAGCCTCCAGGCCCTCGGGCGTCAGGTCATCCGCTGCGTGGACCTGTCGCAGGTGCCGCCGGCCTCCCGTCTCAAGGCCGGGCGTGCGGCCGCGCTCGCCCTCTTCGAGACGCTGAGCCGGATCCCGCTCCCGCCGATGGACGAGGTCCCCGACGCCGAGCAGATGGCGCTGCGCAAGGAGGCGGCGGCCCGGAGCTGGACCATCCCGGGCACCGAGATCACGCTCGTGCGGGTGGAGGCGGGGACGTCCGGGGCCGAGTTCCTCTTCTCGCCCGAGACCGTCGCCCGGGCGGAGGAGTTCTACGAGCGGACGCGCACCCTGCCGCGCCTTCGACCGGTCCCCCTGCCGGACATGCACGCCATCGTCGCCGCAGGAGGAGGCTGGATGATCCCGTACCGGTGGGTCCTGGCGATGCCGGAATGGCTCCGGGCCTCGCTGTGGGGACAGGCGGCCTGGAAGTGGATCGCGCTCCTCCTGCTCCTCGCCGGCTGCATCCCCATCGTGGGGCTCGCCTTCCGGCTCTCGCGCATCAACGAGGAGCGCGGCCCGTTCCTCCGGGCGCTCGCGCGCTTCTCCCTTCCGCTCGTCCTCCTCGTGGCGACGCCGCTCGGGGCCTGGCTCGCCCTCGTCCAGGTGAACCTGGTGGGCAGCGTCGGGAGCGCGGTGGAGATCGTGGCGACCACGATCATGCTGGTCGCCGCTTCCTGGGTGGCCTGGCGTTCCGCGCCGGTGGTGGCCGAGGCGGTCCTCGCCTCCCCGCGCATCCCGCGGGAGAGCGTGGATGCGCACCTCATCCGCCTGGCCGCGCGTGTGCTCGGGATCCTGGGCGCCCTGGCCCTCCTCGCCGTAGCCGCGGACCGGCTCGGCATCCCGGTCTACGGGATCGTCGCCGGACTGGGCGTCGGCGGACTGGCGGTCGCGCTCTCGGCCCAGTCGACCCTCGAGAACTTCATCGCGGGCTTGAACCTCTTCGCCGATCGGCCCCTCCGCGTCGGCGACCGGTGCAAGGTCGGCGAGACGGTGGGGGTCGTCGAGGCGATCGGCATCCGCTCCACGCGGATCCGCACCCCCGATCGCACCGTCGTCACCATCCCGAACGGTTCGCTGGCGAGGGCGACCATCGCCAACGAGTCCTGGCGCGACCGGATGCTCGTGAACACCCGGATCGGGCTCCGATTCGAGACGAGCCCGGACAAGCTCCGCGCCATCCTGGCGGCGCTGCACGACCTGCTGGCCGGGCACCCCCGGGTCCTCGCCGATGGGCTCCGGGTGCGGTTCGTCGCGTTCGGCGCGAGTTCCCTCGACGTCCAGATCCGCGCCTACGTGGCCACGACCAGCCGGTCGGAGTTCCTGGCCATCCAGGAGGAGCTCCTCCTCGGCGTGATGGACGTGGTCGAGAAGGGGGGCTCCGGCTTCGCCTTCCCGTCGCAGACCCTCTACCTGGGGCGCGACGCGCCGCCCGGGTAGGGCGTCCCGGGCCGGCCCTTCCGGCCGTACGTCTGTGGACCTCACAGGAATGTCGACGCCGAGGCCCGTCCGTCAGTCACGGTATGTGAATATCACAGTCCGTGATGGCGATCGCACCCAGGAGTGACGGCAATTAGGTGCTGTCGTGTCGGCGGAATCCCGTTAGGTGGCAGGTCCACGTACAAGGTGGGACGTCGCGCCACCCGAATGGATCCACGCATGCCAACGGTCCACCGCCAGACTCCCGTCCCCGTCGACCCGGCATGGCCCGACCACGAACTCACGACGGTGGCGGCGCTCGTCCGCGAGCGGGCAGGGCGGGACGTCGTCCAGCTGGACCGCACGTTCCTCGCGCGCAGCCTGGAGCGGAGGCGCGTGGCGACCGGGCTGGCCGGTTCCGGGGAGTACATGGCCCGCCTCGCCGCGGACCCCGCGGAGCTCACGATCCTCATCGCGTCGCTCGACGTCCACCACAGCGAGTTCTTCCGCGACCCCATTCTCCACGCCCTCCTCGAGGAGCGGGTGCTTCCGGGCCTCGCCCTCCGCAAGGATGCCGAGGGCGGCTCCGAGATCCGGGTGTGGTCGGCGGGCTGCGCCGCGGGGCAGGAGGCCTACTCGGTGGCGGCCACGCTGCTGGAACTGGCCGAGGCCTGGCGGAGACCGGTCCGCTTCCGCATCTTCGCCACCGACGTCTCCCCGGAGCAGGTCGCCCTGGCGCGCGCCGGCCGGTACGCCGACACGTCGGTGCGGAACGTCCGCCTCCGCCAGCTCCGGCGCTGGTTCGAACCCGAGGGGACGAACTGGGTCGTGGGTGACGCCCTCCGCATGGCGGTGGACTTCTCGGTGCACGACCTGCTCGATCCGGCCGGCACCTGTCCGCCGGCAAGCATCTTCGGCGCCTTCGATCTCGTCCTCTGCTGCAACGTCCTCTACTACTACCGGTCCGACGTGCAGCGGCGGATCGTGGACAGGCTCCAGGCCTGTCTCCGGCCCGAGGGGTTCCTGGCCACCGGTGACGCCGAACGTGACGTGGTGCTCTCGTCGGGAGCATTCCAGCCGTCCGCGCTCCCTTCCTCGCTGTTCACAAGGTGGAGGTGACCATGAGGCTCGCGGATCTCCGTATCGGGACACGCCTCGCCCTCGGTCTGGGACTGATGGTTGTGCTCACCGCCGTCCTCACGCTGATTGCCTGGCGCGGCGCGGGTGCGCTCTGGCGACAGACCGAGAGGCTCCACGAGGGTCCGATGCTCGTGCAGGAGGCGATCGCCGACCTGCAGGACGACGTCGCGATGACCGACCTCCTGACGAAGGACCTGCTTCTTTCGTCCTCCCCGACGAGGACGAATGACGTCCTGGTCACGGTCGAGTCCCGGCAACTGCGTGCCCAGCGCAGCCTCGCGCTCCTCGCCGACCGCTACCTCGGACCCGGGGAGGACGTGGTCCGCGTCCAGGGGTCGATCGCGGCCTGGTTCGGGATCCAGCGGGAGATCCTGCATCTCGTGCGCGACGGCCATACCGCCGAGGCCCTCGCGCTCGATCAGCGCCGGGACGGGACCAGCCTCACGCTCGGCGCGGTCACGGCCGGGATCGACAGCATCGAGGCCGCTGCGCGTGAGCGGGCCGATCGGTTCTTCGGCGAGGCACGGGCCGAGCGGATCGCGGTGGAGCGCGGGCTGCTCGGCGTTGCCGCCGCGATCCTCACCCTCTCGGTGGTCCTCGCCTGGGCCCTCACGAGCAACGTCCGGCGCTCGCTGGGAACGCTCACCGGGGCGGCCGAGGCCTTTCGCCACGGGAATCTCGACGTCCGCGTTCCGGACACGTCGGCCAGCGAGGTGGGGCAGCTGGGCGCCGCCTTCAACGACATGGCCGCCGAGATCCAGATCGACGACCGGGTGCGCGCGGAGGTGGCCGACCTCACCGCCGGCATGGTGCGGCACGCCGAGCCCCGCGAGTTCTTCCGCAACCTCCTCCAGGGACTCCTGCTGGCCACCGGGTCGCAGGTCGGGGCGGTCTACCTCCGGAACGAGGGCGGGGACGAGTTCCAGCTCCTCGAGTCGATCGGGCTCTCCCCCGCGGTCCGTCGCTCCTTCTCGGTGGAGGCGCTCGAGGGCGAGCTCGGCCCGGTCCTGGCAACCCGGCAGATGCAGCGCGTGCGCGATCTCCCGGCGGCCTCCCGCTTCGCCTTCCGGGCCGTCACCGGGGACATCCAGCCAGCCGAGATCGTGACCCTCCCGGTCGTCGCCGAGGAACAGGTCCTGGCCGTGGTCTCGCTGGCCGCGGTGCATCCGTACGCGGACGGGTCGATCCGGGTGCTGCAGGCCGTCGCCGCGAACGTGGCGGCCCGGTTGACCAGCGTCCTCGCCGACCAGAAGACCCGGGAGCTGGCCCGGAAGCTGGAGGAGCAGAACCGGGAGCTCGACGCGCAGGGGCGCGAACTGGTCGCGCAGGCCAACGAGCTGACCGAGCAGAACGCCGAGCTCGAGGCCCAGAAGCGGCAGCTCGACGAGGCCAACCGCCTGAAGAACGTGTTCCTCTCCAATATGAGCCACGAGCTCCGGACGCCGCTCAACTCGGTCATCGCGCTCTCGGGGGTCCTGGAACGGCGCCTCGGCGGAAGGATCGGCGTGGACGAGCATGGATACCTCGAGGTCATCCAGAGGAACGGAAGGCACCTGCTCGCTCTCATCAACGACATCCTCGACCTCTCCCGGATCGAGGCGGGCAAGGAGGACCTCCGGGTCGGCCCCGTCGGGCTCCGGGATCTCGCCGCCGACGTCGTCGGGACCCTCGGGGTCCAGGCGGAGGAGAAGGGCATCGCGCTCGTGAACGCGGTGGACGGGGCGCTACCCGCCCTCGCCTCCGATCCCGACAAGTGTCGGCACATCCTGCAAAACCTGGTGGCGAACGCCGTGAAGTTCACCTCCCGCGGACGGGTGGACGTCTCCGCGTCCGTAGAGGGGGACCGCGCCAGCGTGTTCGTCACCGACACCGGGATCGGGATCCCCGCGGACAAGCTCGAGGTCATCTTCGAGGAGTTCCGGCAGGCCGAGGAGACCACCTCGCGAAGGTTCGGCGGGACGGGCCTGGGACTCTCCATCGCCCGGCGCTACGCCCGCCTGCTGGGGGGGGACCTGACGGTGCGGAGCACCCCGGGTGAGGGCTCCACCTTCACGCTCACCCTCCCGCTCGCCATCGACGGCGCCGGGGCGGTTCCGCCCACCGGTGGCACGGGGCCCGTACGCAGGAACGGCGCCACCGCGCGCCGCCCGGCGCCTGCGGGGCGCGGACAGTACGTCCTCGTCGTCGAGGACAGCGAACCCGCCATCGTGCAGATGACCGACGTCCTCGGGGCGGCGGGATACCGGGTGGAGGCCGCCCGGGATGGCAGGGAGGCGCTCGCGCGAATCGCCCGGGAACTCCCCGACGCGGTCATCCTCGACCTCATGATGCCGGGGATGGACGGCATCGAGGTGGTGGCGGAGCTCCGGCGCTCGCCCCGCACGCGGAATCTGCCGGTCGTCATCCTCACCGCCAAGCACGTCACCAAGGAAGACCTGAGGGCGCTCGTCGCCAACGACGTGCACCAGCTGATCCAGAAGGGGGACGTGGACCGGGAGGAGCTTCTCGCCGCGGTGGCGGGAATGGTGGCTCCCCGGAACGGTCGTCCGCAGGAGGCGGCGAACGGGAAGGAGGTCCGGGTGGTCGGGCGCCGGCCCGTCTCCAACCCGGCCCGGCCGCGGGTGCTGGTCGTCGAGGACAACCCGGACAACCTGCGCACGGCGCGGGCGCTCCTCGAGGATCGCTACGAGATCGCCGAGGCCCAGGACGGGATCGAGGCGCTGGAGGCAGCCCGGGCCTCCCCGCCGGACCTCATCCTCATGGACATCGCCATGCCCGTGATGGACGGGCTCAACGCGCTGGCCGAGCTACGCAAGGACAAGGCGCTGCGCTCCATCCCCGTCTTCGCGCTCACCGCGAGCGCCATGACGGGCGACCGGGAGTCCCTGCTCGCGCAGGGGTTCGATGGATACGTGTCGAAGCCCATCGACCACGAGGTGCTGCTCGCCGCGGTGGGGGAGGCGCTCCAACCATGAGCGGACCGGCGCAGCCGTCCAGGACCAGGGTCCTGGCCATCGACGACACGCCCGACAACCTGATCGCCCTGCGCGCGGTCCTGGAGGATGCCCTCCCGGAGTGCTTGCTCCTCACCGCGACCGACGGCGCGCGCGGCATCGAGCTGGCCCGTTCGGAGGACCCTGACGTCGTGCTTCTCGACGTCGTCATGCCCGGGATGGACGGGTTCGAGGTCTGCGCCCGGATGAAGGCCGACGAGGCGCTTCTCGACATCCCGGTGGTCTTCCTCACCGCCCAGGGCACCGGACGGGGAGTCCGGGTCGAGGCGCTGCGCGCCGGCGCGGAGGGATTCCTCGCCAAGCCGCCCGACGAGATGGAGCTCGTGGCCCAGATCCGCGCCATGGCCCGGTTGAAGGCCGGAGCCCGGGCGCGCCGGCACCAGGTGGACGAGCTCGAGGCCCTGGTGCAGGAGCGAACCCGGCAGCTCCGGCAGGAGTTCGAGGAGCGCCGGAAGGTGGAGGCCGACCGGGAGCTGCTCGCGACGGCGATCGAGCAGTCGGCCGAGACCATCGTCGTCACCGACCCCGAGGGAAGGATCGTCTACGCCAACCCGGCCTTCGAGGAGGTCTCCGGGTACACGGTCGCCGAGGCCATCGGACGGAACCCGAGGCTCCTCAAGAGCGGGGTCCACGACGAGGCCTTCTTCCGGGCGCTCTGGATCACCATCTCGTCCGGCCGGACGTGGAGCGGTCGGGTGGTCAACCGACGAAAGGATGGCAAGCTCTACACCGAGGACGCCACCATCTCGCCGGTGCGGGACCGGGCCGGCAGGATCGCGAGCTACCTCGCGGTGAAGAAGGACGTCACCCGGAGCCTCGAGCTCGAGGCGCAGCTTCTCCAGGCGCAGAAGATGGAGAGCGTCGGGCGGCTGGCCGGGGGCGTGGCCCACGACTTCAACAACATCCTGGCGGTCATCCTGAGCAGCGTTCGCTTCGCGATCGAGGCCGTGCCGGAGGAGGGCACGCTCCGATCCGACCTGCTCGAGATCGAGGGCGCGGGGGAGCGCGCCGCCGCGCTCACCCGCCAGTTGCTCGCCTTCAGCCGGAAGCAGATGCTTCAGCCGGAGGTGCTCGACCTGAACGCGCTCGTCCACGGCCTCGAGAAGATGCTGCGGCGGGTCGTGGGCGAGGACGTCGCCCTGCTTCTCGACCTCGCCCCGGAACCCGTGCCGGTCAGGGCCGATCCGGTCCAGCTCCAGCAGGTGATCGTGAACCTGGTGGTGAATGCCCGGGATGCCATGCCCGACGGGGGCACCCTGACCATCCGGACCCGAAACGTGGAGGAGTCCCGGGTGCTGCTCCAGATCACGGACACCGGAACCGGGATGGACGAGGCGACCCAGGCGCACCTCTTCGAGCCCTTCTTCACCACCAAGGAGGCGGGGAAGGGCACGGGGCTGGGTCTCTCCTCGGCGTACGGGATCGTGCAGCAGAGCGGCGGCTCCATCCGCGTGGCCAGCCAGGTGGGGAAGGGGACGACCATCGACGTGACCCTCCCGCGGACCGGCGAGGTGTCGGCCCGGGCCCAGGAGGGAGCCTCGGAGGGGGATCTCTCCGGTACCGAGACCGTGCTCGTGGTCGAGGACGACGCCTCCGTACGCGGGATCATTAGGCGGATGCTCGCGAAGGCCGGCTACACCGTGCTGGTGGCGGAGAGCGGCGCCGAGGGGCTCTCCCGCTGCCGGGAGCACGAGGGGGATATCCACCTCGTGCTGGCCGACGTCGTCATGCCCAGCATGAACGGCCGCGCCTTCCGTGAACTGCTGCTCCGGGAGCGGCCCGATGCCCGGGTGCTCCTCATGTCCGGCTACACGGATGACGCGCTGGGGCGAAAGGGAGTGCTCGCCACCGAGGTGAACTTCATCGCCAAGCCGTTCAACGCCAACACCCTCCTGTGCCGGGTCCGGAGCATCCTCGATCAGGGTGACGTCCCCCGACGCTTCGCGGCGGCGGCCGGCGGAGTTGACCTGGCGTGAACGGCGGGGCGGATCGTCCCAGGTCTACCTGCCGTCGCGCCGGAGCCACGGGGCCCGGCGTCGGATGAGGTCCACGACCCACTGCGGCGTCGCCGCGGAGGCGAGCGCCATCAGACGGCTCGAGATCCCCGGGATGCACTCCGCGTCGCCCCGGAGGAGCGCCCGGACGCCGGCCTCCGCGACCCGGTCCGGATCCAGGAAGAGGCCGAGCCGCTTTCCCCGCCGGATCGCCGGAGAGTCGACACCGTAGAGCCCCGTGGCGACCGGGCCGGGAGCGAGACAGGTCACGGTGACGCCGTACACGCCGAGCTCGCTCCGGAGCGCGCGAGCGAAGCCGCGCAGGTACTTCTTGCTGCTGCCGTAGTAGGCGATGCCGGGGAAGTCGCGCCAGGCCGAGATGCTCGAGACGATCAGGATCCGGCCGCGGCGTCGCTCCCGCATCTCCTGCCCGAAGAGGGTGCAGAGCAGGGAAGGGGTGACGACGTGCAACTGGAGGATGGCGTTGGCCCGCTCGATCGGCACGTCGACCGCTTCCCCGAAGAGGAGGAAGCCGGCGTTGTTGACCAGCACGTCGATCTCCAACCCCAGGGAACGCACCCGCCGGTGGACCTCCTCGGCCGCACCGGGGCGAGACAGATCCACGCAGGCGACCTCGACAGGAACGCCATGCTCGCCGCGGATCCGGGCGGCGGCGTCGTCGAGCGGACCGGTCCGCTCGCTGACGAGGAAGAGCCCGTGCCCACGGGCCGCAAGCTGACGCGCGATGGCGTAGCCGATGCCGGAGCAGCCTCCCGTCACCAGGGCAACCGGCTGGCCGGTCATGCCACGTTCTCCGCCAGCCAGCCCACCACGGGCGCTGCCGCGCGGGCCCGCTCCACGAGCCACCCGACCAGCTCCGGCCGGGTGAGGAGCCGCCTCGGAACCCCGCCGGGATCCAGCACCAGCCCCTTCATGCGGAGCAGCGCCGCACGCGGGTGATCCGGATCGACGCCCGCCGGGACGCGGACCAGCGACTCGGCGCACGAGCAGGACCAACCCGCCGCCGTGAGCCCGTCCAGCCGGCGGGCCAGCGCGGCGCCCCGGCGGGGGTCGAGGAGCGCCGTCCGGAAGCGCTTCAGGGAATCGGGCTCGAGCGTCCAGCATCCGCTACCGGTGAAAGCCGCGTCGACGCCCACCTGGAGGTACATCGCCGCGGGGGTGACGCCGGGCCTCGCCACACCTCCCGTATCGATCGGGATCCAGCCGGCCACGTGGGTCTTGTACGGGGTCTTGTCCTTGCCGAACCGGACGTCGCGGTGAATCCGGAAGACCTTGGGATCGCCTGGCGCCCGGCGCCCGTAGGCGCCATTCAGGCCGCCTCGAACCCCTGCGAGGAGCGCCGCCATGGGAGCGGCCCAGCCTTCCTCGTAGTCGGAGCGGTGGGCCTGGAACCACTCCCGGTCGTTGTGCAGGGCCAGGGCGAGGAAGAAGTCGCCCCGGGCGTCGTGGAAGCCGCGAAAGGCGATCGTCGCGGCGGGTGGAGTCTTGGGCACGGGGTTTCGGATCACGGGGATCGGGTCGGAGATGCCGGGGTTCCCGCGCCGGTCGGGACGGGTCTCGCCGGGGGCGGGAGCTTGGTCGACCTGTCGACCGTCCCGGCCGGTGCCGAGTGAGGCGTCACCTGGACCGCGTGTGCTTCCCCGGGAAGCTGCCCGGCCACGGGCGCGAAGTCGGCGGGCGTGACCGACCGGGCGCGCCGGTCGGCGTCCGAGGTCTCGGCCGCCGGGATCCCCGCGTTGCACTCCCGCAGTTCGTCCCGCGTGAGCAGGAGCCCCTTGCGACCGAAACTGCGAACGGGACCCACCTGCAGCGCGAGGGAGTGGCAGGCGTCGACCGTCGGACGTGTCGACGTGCTGCTCGACGCGCAGCGGTTGCCCTTGCAGCTCCAGGTCACGCCGGCAACGGAGACCGTTCCCTGCCGACGGGCAGCCGCCGCGAGCTCCGCAGCGTACGGATGGGTCACCGCTGCCGATGAGGAGACCGGAAGCGCGCCCCCGAACAGGATGACGAGCGGTACGATCAGGACGGGCAACGGCATCTTCATCGGGTCACTCCGGGGAGCATCCTAGCACCCTGATCCTCTGGCGACGGGTTCGCCGCCCTGTACCGAACCTTCTTCCAGGTGACGATCCCGACGAGCGCCGTGCAGGCGAGGAAGTTCCCCAGCAGCACCGACGCCATCTTCGCGTCGTGGAGGACGAACAGGCTGTAGAAGTGGCCCGACAGGTGGGCGACGGCGAAGTAGCTCCAGGTGACCCGCGAGATGGCCGAGGCACCGTTCCGGCAACGCAGGGCGGCGTGGATCTGAGGCAAGTAGGCGAAAAGCCGCAGCGCGTTGGTGGTCACGAAGATCCAGGTCAGCGCGTCGACGAGTCCAGGCAGGTGCATGTGTCGGCGAGGAGCAGGAAGCGGGCCAGGGGTGACCGGGCGCGATCGCCCCGCGTCGCGCCCGTTTCCGCCCGGTGCCGCGACACCGCACCGCCGGATTCGCCCTGGCGCCCGTGGGCGCCCGGGGGCGCCCGCCCGGTTCGTGAGGGGCCCGACCCCGGGCGAAGTGCGGAAACCCGCGCCGGACATGACCTTCCACGCGCCGGGGCCGCTGGCCCGGATCGTGAAATCGGTCCTCCCATCCCGCACGGCGGGACCCGACCACCCACCCTTCACGGAGGCCTCCAATGTCCGACGCCCAGAAGCTCCCCACCCGGAACGATTCCACCGCCGCCTCCTGGCGCGACATCCGGCTCGACGACTGCCGGAGGCCCGAGGACCAGGGTCCCGACCAGATCGTCACCCTCCCGTCCGCCCGCGGATGGCTCGGCCTCGTGCTCCTCGTGACTGCCACGATCGCGCTCGTCACCGGCCTGCACCTCGCCTCTCCCGCCACCGCAACGTCGACCGACATCACCGCCGGGGGCCACCGGCACGACACGTCGGCGTCGGCCCCCGCCAGCCCGGCACGGTGAGGGGCGCTCCCCGACGCCGCTCCCGCAGGCCCCCGTGCCCTCGCTCGATCTGCGGCTCGCGGCGTGGTGCGTCTTGGACGACGCCGGCGATCCGGCTAGTCTCACCCCCCGGGGGGGGCGCTTGGACACCGTCGAGAGTCGCGGGACGCTGGTTCACGAGGAGTCGTCGCCGCCCGGCGGGGCGTCGGTCCCTCTCGGCGCCCTCCTGGTCCGCCTCATCACGGCCGAGGACCTCGCGGCGCCGTCGTCCCGCCACCGGCTGGGCGCCTGCGACGAGGTGGTGTTCTCCCGCTCCGACGCCAACGGGGGACGGACGCAGGACCGGACGCTCTCGATCGCCATCGACGATCGGTACGTCTCGGGGCACCACCTCCGGATCTTCCGGGAGGGCGGCCGGTGGATTGCCCTCGACGAGGGTTCCACCAACGGGACCTTCGTCGACGGACGCCGGCTGGGGCGAGGGGAGCGGTCGCTCCTCGCCGACGAGGCCCTGCTCGAGGTCGGGCACACCTTCTTCCTCTTCCGGGACGGGGCCGACGGGGCGGCCGACACCCCTCGCCTGACGGCCCCCGCGCGGCGGGACGGTTTCGAGCCGAGCACCTTGAACCCGGAGTGGGAGCTCGAGCTGTCCCGGATCGAGCGGCTGGCCCGGACCGGCCACGAGCTGCTCGTCGAGGGGGAGTCCGGCGTCGGCAAGGAGGTCCTGGCGCGCGCGCTCCACGGCCGGTCGGGAAGGACCGGGCCGCTCGTCGGCGTCAACTGCGGCGCACTCGCGGAGAACCTGCTCGACGACGAGCTGTTCGGTCACGTGAAGGGCGCCTTCTCGGGCGCCCAGTCCGATCGGCAGGGGCTCATCCGCGCCGCCCACCAGGGCACGCTGCTTCTCGACGAGGTGGGGGAGATGCCACCCGCACTTCAAGTGAAGCTGCTCCGGGTGCTCGAGGATCACCGCGTCCGTCCCATCGGCACCGAGGCCGAGACCACGGTCGACGTCCGGGTCATCGCCGCCACCCACCGGGACCTCCGGAAGCTGGTCGCCGAGGGAACCTTCCGGCAGGACCTCCTGGCCCGGCTGGGGCTCCTCTCCACGCGGGTCCCGTCCGTGCGTGACCGGCGCGAGGACCTCGGGATCCTGATCCGGTCCGTTCTCCGGGCGGCCTCCCTTCCCCTGGAGGGCATCCGCTTCGACCTGGACGCGCTGCGCCTCCTTCTCCTCCACGACTGGCCGCTCAACGTGCGGGAGCTCCGACAGGCGCTGCTCGTGGCCGTCGACCTGGCCCGGGGGGACGGCAGCTCGCCCGTCGTCCTGCTTCCCCACCACCTCCCGCCGGGCGTCCGGGAGGGCGCCTCGCGTGCCCCCCGGCTGCAGGAGCCGGACCGGGCGCTCGACCCCGAGGAGCAGGCGCAGCGAGAGCGCGTCGCCGCCCTCCTCCGCCTCCACGCGGGCAACGTGACGGCGGTGGCCCGGGAGCTCGGGCTGCCGCGGACGAACCTGCAGCGCCTGATGGGGCGGCTGGGGATCGGGAGGACCGATGGTGGATGACACCGTCGTGCACGGCGAGCCCGTGCCCATCGGACCGCGAGGAGAGTCCGCGCGCCGATCGGTGGGGCCCTACCGGCTCCTGCGAAGGCTCGGCGAGGGTGGGATGGGCGAGGTCTGGCTCGCCGAGCAGACGGAGCCGATCCGGCGGACGGTCGCGGTCAAGTTGATCAAGGCCGGGATGGACACCCGCAGGGTGGTGGCGCGCTTCGAGGCGGAGCGGCAAGCGCTCGCCATGATGGAGCATCCCGCCATCGCCCGGGTCCTCGACGGAGGGTCGAGCTCCGAGGGGCGCCCCTACTTCGTGATGGAACTCGTGGAGGGGGAGCCGCTCCTCACCTACTGCGACGCGCACCGGCTCACCACGCGCCATCGGCTGGAGCTCTTCGTGGCCGTCTGCGAGGGCGTCCGGCACGCCCACCAGAAGGCGGTCATCCACCGCGATCTCAAGCCCTCCAACGTCCTCGTGGTCACCGTGGACGGCCGCCCGCAGCCCCGGATCATCGACTTCGGGATCGCCAAGGCCGTGAGCCAGCGGCTCGGGGAGAACGCGCTCGAGACGGAGGTCGGCCTCCCGGTGGGTACGCCCGAGTACATGAGCCCCGAGCAGGCCGATCCGGCCGGAAGGGACGTCGACACCCGGGCCGACGTCTATTCACTTGGCGTGATGCTCTACGAGCTGCTGACGGGGTCGCTTCCCTTCGCCTCGACCGGGCTCCGGGGCGCCACCCCGCCGGAGCTGCGGCGGCGCCTCCTCGAGACCGACCCCCGGGCCCCCAGCGCTTGCCTCCTCTCGTCCGACGGAGGCGGGAGCGCGGCGGCCGCGTCCCGGGGGACGACCCCGGAAGCCCTGGTGCGGGAGGTCCGGGGAGACCTCGACGCCATCGTCATGAAGGCGATGGAGAAGGAGCGGGAGCGGCGCTACGCATCGGTGGCCGACCTGGCGGAGGACGTCGGGCGCGCCCTGCGGGACGTCCCCGTCCGGGCCCGTCCGGCGAGCGCCGCCTACCGGCTCCGGAAGTACGTTCGCCGCCACCGGACGGGGGTCGCGCTGGGCCTGACCGTGGCGCTCCTGCTGCCCGCCTTCACCATCGCGCTCGCCGTGCAGGTCGCCAAGGTCTCGCGCGAGCGCGACCGGGCCAACCGGGAGGCCGAGGCGGCGACCCGCATCGCCGGCTTCCTCTCCGGCATCTTCAAGGTCTCCGATCCGAGCGAGGCGCGCGGCAACACCCTCACCGCGCGGGAGGCGCTCGACCGGGCCGCCCGCGAGATCGAGACCGGCCTGGTGCGCGACCCGGAGCTGCAGGCGCGGCTCATGGGCACCATGGGCACCATCTACGGCGACCTGGGCCTCCCCGCCGTGTCGCGGCCACTCCTCCAGCGCGCGCTGGAGACCCGCACGCGCCTGCTGGGCCCCGACGCCCTGGAGACCCTCGATTCCCGGATCGCCTGGGGGACGCTCCTCTCCAGCGAGGGGGCGTTCCGCAACGCGGAGGCGTTCGGCCGGGAGACGGTGGCGCGCTCCCTGCGCACCCTGGGGCCCGGCCACCGGCTCACGCTCGCCGCCCAGGACCAGCTGGCGACCAGCATCCTCTTCCAGGGGAGGTACCCCGAAGCCGAGGCCATGCTCCGGGAGGTCGTCGAGGTGGGGCAACGGGTCTACGGGCCCGACGCCCCCGAGATCATGCCGTACCGGCTCGACCTCGCCGACGCCTTCTCCAAGCAGCACCGGGTCGCCGAGTCGGCCTCGATCCGCACCGCGGTGCTCGACGCCTACCGGCGCATCCACGGGCCGGACCACCCGAAGACCATGGCCGCCGTCGCCAACCTGGCCAACGACCTCTACGAGCAGGGAGAGCTCGCTCGCGCGGCGGACCTCCAGCTGCAGGTCCTCGACTCGGCGCGCCGCGTCTACGGCCCGAAGCACCCCAACACGCTCGAGGTCATGGTCAACCTCGCCAACACCCGCGCGGCGCAGAAGGCCTACGCCGAGGCGGAGCGGATCAACCGCGAGGTCCTCGCCATCGAGATCGAGGCGCGCGGGCCGGACGGTCGGGGGGCGGGCATCGCCCGCTACAACCTGATCTGCGAGGCGGCGCTGCAGCACCACCGGGACGACGCCATGCGCTACCTCCGGGAGGCGGTCCAGTACGGGATGCCGGAGGAGATCGTCCGGAACATCGACCAGGACACGGATCTGGAATCGCTCCGGGGAGACCGGACCTACCAGGGGCTGGTCGCGCAGCTGAAGGCGCGTCCGGCCCCCTGATCGCAACGGGCGGTCCGGCTACGGGTTCATCTCGTAGGCGTCCTTGAGCGCGTGCACGGTCTCCCAGACCCTGCTTGCGCGCCCGGCGTCGAAGGCCGGACGCCGGATCATCTTCAGGGCCAGCTCGGACTGCAGGGCGGTGGCGGCGGGCTTCGCGCTCAGATCGAGCGCGTGGCGCGAGAAGTCGCGCACCAGCACGTCGAAGATCTGGTCGATCGTGTCCCCGTCGATCCCCTGGTCGGCCGAGAGCGCCGCCGACTCCAGGACGAGCTGGGCGTAGACCACCAGCGTGAAGAGCTCGCCGACCACGAGCAGGAAGTCCACGTCCTTGGCCTGCTCCTCGGTGGGCGTGGCGCGGACGAGGAATTCTCGAAGCCCGGCGATCTGCTCCCGGAAGAGGGCCACGTTGGGCTCGCTGCGGGCGGCGAAGACCGGCGCCGGGTCGTGGAACCGGATCTTGGAGAGGCCGCTCGCCGGCCCCTGGTCCCAGAGGAAGTCGTCGTCGGCCGCGTCGTTCCGCCTCGGAACCGGCGGGAACGCCGCCGGCGCGAAGAGGTAGTTCTTCATGAACTTCACGATGAGGGCGATGTTGACGTGGACGGTGCCCTCGAGCTTGGGCAGCGCCCGGATGTCGCGTGCCGCCATCTCGAAGTAGGTGTCCTTCTCGAACCCCTTGGCGGCGATCACGTCCCAGAGGTGATCGATGACCTTCTCCCCCTCGGTCGTGACCTTCATCTTCATGACCGGGTTGAAGAGGAGGTAGCGCCGGTCCTCCTTCGTGGCCGACCGGAAGTAGTCGGAGGCGCGCAGCGCGAAGAGCTTCATGGCCACGAGCCGGGCGTAGGCGTCGGTGAAGAGCCGGCGCACGTGGGGGAAGTCGGTGACCGCCATCCCGTAGAGCCGGCGGTTGGCGGCGTGGCGGACCGCCTCGTACATGGCGTGGGTGGAGATGCCGATGGAGCCCCAGCCCAGGTTGTACTTGCCGACGTTGACGGTGTTGAGCGCCGCGTCCCAGGCGGCCGGGCCGCAGGAGAGGATGTCGGCCTCGGTCACCGGGTAATCGTGGAGCACGAACTCGGCCACGTAGGACTGGCTCGCCACCACGTTCTTCACGAGCTCGTAGCCGGGGCGCTTCGGGTCGACGAGGAAGAAGACGTAGTCCTTGGTCCCGGCGATCTTGCCGAAGACCGACACGAGGGACGCCTCGTTGCCGTTGCCGATGTAGTACTTGTCGCCGCGGGCCAGGTAGTTTCCGTCCCCGGCTGGCACGAGCTCCATGTCGGTCGAGTAGATGTCGGCGCCGTGCTCCTTCTCGGAGAGGCCGAAGCCGAAGATGCCCCCCGCCTGCAGGAGCTTCGCGGTCCGCTCCCGGGCCTCGGCGTTGCCGCTCATCCAGATGGGGCCGAGCCCGAGGATCGAGACCTGCCAGGTGTACCAGTAGGGGAGCCCGTAGAAGCCCAGCACCTCGTTCAGGGCGCAGTTCCGCCAGGTGTCCCAGCGCGCCCCCTCGCCGCCGAGCGAGGACGGGGAGAGGAAGGTGGCGAAGAGCTTCTCCTTCGCCGCGAAGGCGAGGAAGTCCGCGTACCAGGTCCGGTCGAGGTCGTCCTTCCGGAGGCGCGCTTTCCCCTTGGCCTCGAAGAAAGCGATGGTCTTCTCGATGAGCTCGCGGGAGCGGGCGTCGGGACAGTGGAGGGAGGGCTGCTTCGGATTCAGGAGGAACATGGGGGCTCCGGGCATGCCGCCATCCTAGCCAAGACTGTTGGCACCGGACCAGCGGACATGCGAGGATCCAGCGGAACCGACGTCCAGTAGGGGAAGGTCGCCTGCAAAAAAGTTCCGTCACGGGTGACCGCTCGAAGCCGCGGGCGGAAGGGGAGTCGCGGGTCCCCCGCGCCTCCTGGGTCGACCTGGCGCCCGTTCCGCTCTTCGTCGTGGATGGCCGGGGGCGATTCGTGGACGGCAACCGGGCTGCCCTGGCGCTGCTCGGCGTCGACGCCGTGACCCTGAGGTCGATGTCCATCATCGACGCTGCCGCGCCCGCGGACCGCGACCAGACGCGCCGTGGGCTCGAGGCGCTCCTGGCCGAGGGCAAGCTGGAGAAGGACTACCAGCTGTTCCAGCCCGATGGCCGGAAGGCCTGGATCGCCGTGCGGGCCGTGAAGGTCGCCGACGACCGCTACATGGCGTTCTGCCTGGACGTCACCGAGCACCGGCGGACGCTGGAAGCGCTGCAGGCGAGCGAGCAGCGGTTCCGGGACGTCGCCGCCTCGTCGGACGAGTACATCTTCGAGATGGACGTGCAGGGGACCGTCACCTACGTCAGCGAGGCCGTGGAGGTCATCCTCGGCTACCGTCCCGACGAGGTCGTGGGGCGGAGCGCGCTCCTCATGCTGGGCCCCTCGGAGCGAGCGAGGAGCGCGGCCTTCCTGGGCGAGCGGCTGGCCCGCCGGGAGAGGATCTCCCATTTCCAGCAGGAGGCGCTCCACAAGGGCGGCCGACCGATCTGGCTGGACGTCTCGGCCGTACCCGTGATCTCCCCCGCGGGGGAGCTCCTCGGCTTCCGTGGCGTGGCGCTCGACGTCACCGAGTTCCGGACGCTCCAGGCGCAGCTCGCCGTGTCCTCCCGGCTGGCGGCCCTGGGGACGCTGGTCGCCGGGGTCGCGCACGAGATCAACAACCCCCTGGCCGGGAGCATGGCGTGCCAGGCGCTGGCCGTCCAGGAGGCGCGGAAGCTCGCCGAGGCGCTGCGCGCGGGTGAGCCGCTCGACCGGGATGCCCTGGCCCGCGGCGTCGACGAACTGATCGAGATGCTGGGGCGTGCCGAGGCCGATGGCGTCGCCATCTCCCGCATCGTGAAGGACCTCGCCGCATTCGGCCGCCCCGACGCCAAGCGGGGTCCGGTCCAGCTCGCTGCGGTGGTCGCGTCGGCTACCCGGTGGCTGCGGGTCTCGGTGGGGGAGGTCGCGACCATCCAGGTCGGGCTCGAGGCGGCGCCCGACGTGCTCGCCTCGGTGGGGCAACTGGAACAGGTGATCGTGAACCTCGCGACCAACGCCGCGCTCGCCATGCCGGCCGGGCGGGCGGGGAAGATCGCCATCCGGGTCGGACCGGGTGCGCCGGGCATGGTCCGGCTGGAGGTCGCCGACGACGGATGCGGGATGGCGCCGGAGATCCAGGAGCACGTCTTCGATCCGTTCTTCACGACGCGGGCGCCGGGAAAGGGCACGGGGCTCGGCCTCTCCATCTGCCACGCCATCGTGACCGCGCACGGTGGTGCGCTGACGGTGACGAGCGAGGCCGGAAGGGGTTCCACCTTTCGGGTGGAGTTGCCGGTCGCACCGCCAGGAGCCTAGCCACCTCCTGGCACGGCGGATGCTCCATCGTCGGGATCATGGAGACGGATACCGCCCATCGGCCCCGCCGGTACGCGGAGGAGGCGCCCCCCGCGGGGCGGATCCTGGTGGTGGACGACCAGGAGAACCTCTGCTGGGTGCTGGCCCGGATCCTGTCGGAGCGCGGCCACGTCGTGCGCACCGCGGCGAGCGGGTCCCTGGCGATCCGGGCCGCCGCGGGGTTCGACTGCCAGGTGGCCATCGTCGACTACCGCCTTCCCGACACCAACGGCACGGCCCTCATCGCCCGGCTGAGGGCCGATGCGCCGCGCCTGCGCGCCATCCTCATGACCTCCTACGGGAGCGAGGCCCTCCGCGAGGAGGTGCGGGCGAGCGGCCTCCACGGCTACTTCGAGAAGCCGTTCGTCAACCTCCGGATGATCGCTTCGGTCGAATCGGCGATCCGGGAATCGCTGGTTCCGTGATCACCCGGGATCATGCGTCCCGCGCGGGAGCGACGGGGAACGAACTCCCCCGGCGAGGGCCCGGAATGCGGGAACCGATTCCCTTCCCGGGTGCGCCGGGCGGGCGAAGCCGGGCGCCCTCTCCCGAATGCCAAGTGATCTCGCCTCCCGGCTCCGACCGTGGGTGCCCCGGTCCCCCCTGATCCCGGTGGCACGGCAGTTGCTCTTGTCCTGGGAAGAGGTCGCAATCGAGCGACTCGAACATGCAGCTGGAGGATTCAAATGGCCAAGGTCATGAAGTCGACGGACTCGTCGAGCCTCGCCGAAGTGGTGGACCGGATCCTGGACAAGGGCATCGTGATCGACGCCTGGGCCAAGGTCTCGCTGGTCGGCATCGAGCTGCTCTCGATCGAGGCCCGCGTCGTCATCGCCTCCGTCGAGACGTACCTCAAGTACGCCGAGGCG
>CAIVAR010000055.1 GCA_903904005.1 uncultured Anaeromyxobacter sp. | reverse complement strand
CTGTGCAACGACATCATCGCCGAGGAGGGGGATCGCGAGGAGGGGCGGCCGCCGGTCTCGCTCCCCACCCCCGCCGAGGTGAAGGCCTTCCTCGACGACTACGTCGTCGGCCAGGACCGGGCCAAGAAGGTGCTCGCGGTCGCCGTCTACAACCACTACAAGCGCATCCACGCCCGCAAGAGCCCGCGCAGCCAGCGCCCCGTGGCCGGCCGCAACGGCGACGAGGTCGAGCTCCAGAAGTCGAACATCCTGCTCATCGGCCCCACCGGCGCGGGAAAGACGCTCCTCGCCCAGTCGCTGGCCCGCTTCCTCAACGTCCCCTTCACCATCGCCGACGCCACCAGCCTCACCGAGGCCGGCTACGTGGGCGAGGACGTCGAGAACATCATCCAGAACCTGCTCCACAACGCCGACTACGACGTGGAGAAGGCCTCCCGGGGCATCGTCTACATCGACGAGATCGACAAGATCGCCCGCAAGGGGGACTCGCCGTCCGCCACCCGCGACGTGGGCGGGGAGGGGGTGCAGCAGGCGCTCCTCAAGGTGGTCGAGGGCACCCGGGCCAACGTCACCCCGCGCGGCGGCAAGAAGTACAACCAGCAGGAGTCGATCCAGGTCGACACCTCCAACATCCTCTTCATCGTCGGCGGTGCCTTCTGCGGCATCGAGCAGGCCATCCGCCGGCGCGTGGGCGTGAAGGGGCTCGGCTTCGGGGCCAAGATCGAGGCGCGGGACGAGGCCTCGCTCGGTGAGCTGCTCGCCCACATCGAGCCGCAGGACCTGGTGAAGTTCGGGATGATCCCCGAGTTCGTGGGGCGCATCCCCATCATCGCCACGCTCTCCGAGCTCACCGAGGACGACCTCGTCACCATCCTCACGCAGCCCAAGAACGCGCTCGTGAAGCAGTACCAGAAGCTCTTCGACCTCGAGAAGGTGAAGCTCTCCTTCACCAAGGAGGCGCTGCGGGCCACCGCGCGCGAGGCGATGCGGCGCAAGTCCGGCGCCCGCGGCCTGCGGTCGATCCTCGAGCAGTCGATGCTCGACATCATGTACGACGTGCCGTACCGGGAGGGCGTGAAGGAGTGCAAGATCACCGATGGGGTGATCCTGCGCCGCGAGCCGCCGCTCCTCTCCTTCGAGAAGGAGAAGAAGTCGGCGTAGCTGCCCCGTTGTGGCAGGGGTCGATGGACGCCGTGAGCCCGTCCCAGGGCCACGCAGGCGGGTCCCGATTAAGAAGGCCGCCATGATCCCGGGACTCCCCACGACCGCCCGACGCATCCGCGCCTCGATCCTGGCCAGCGCCTTCCTCTCCGCCTGTGGAGGCTGCGGAAGCTCCGACCCCGCCGCCGCGGCCTCGGGCGGCCCGACCGGGCCGAGCGGTCCCTCCGGCGCGACCTTTCGCGTGGTCACCCTGAACGCGTCGCTCTCCTCCCCCTGGGGCCTCGCCTTTCTCCCCGACGGCCGGATGCTCGCGACGCAGAAGGGCGGCACGATGGTCATCCTGGGTGCGGACGGCGGCGTGCAGGCGACGCTGACCGGGCTGCCGCCCGTGGTTGCAGACGGGCAGGGTGGCCTCCTCGACGTCGCGCTCGACCCGGATTTCGCCACCGACCCGTGGGTGTACTGGACGTACTCCGAGCCCGGAACCGGAGCCGAGGCGGGGATGGCTGGAACCGCCGTGGCACGCGGGAAGTTCGTGGCTGGCGAGCTTCAGGAGATCTCCGTCCTCTACCGGCAGGTGCCCAAGGTGGGGGGAGCCGGCCACTTCGGCTCCCGCCTGGCGTTCCGGGGAGACAAGACGCTCTTCGTGACGCTCGGCGAGCGGCAGAAGGGAGCGCCGGCCCAGGACCTCCAGGGTACGCTCGGCAAGGTGATCCGGATCCGCCGTGACGGCACCATCCCGACCGACAACCCGGGCATCCCCGGCGCCCGGCCGGAGATCTGGAGCTATGGTCACCGGAATCCACAGGGCGCGGCCATGCGCCCCGGGACCGACGAACTCTGGGTGAACGAGCACGGCCCGCAAGGCGGCGACGAGCTGAACCGCATCGTCCCGGGCGGCAACTACGGCTGGCCGCTCGCGAGCTACGGCTGCAACTACGGAGACCCGGTCGGTGACGCCTGCCGCCTCGGTGGCGGGACCCACGCACCCGCCTACGTGGAGCCGGTGAGCTACTGGGTCCCGACCTCCATCGCGCCCGCGGGGCTGCTCTTCTACACGGGCTCGCCCTTCCCGCAATGGCAGGGAAACGCCTTCCAGGGAGCGCTCGCGGGGAAGGCGCTCTGGCGGGTCGAGCTCCGGGGGAACGCAGAGGTCGCGCGGGAGCGGCTCCTCGGCGATCTCGGGGAGCGGATCCGCGACGTGCGGCAGGGGCCGGACGGGTTCCTCTATCTCATCACCGACAGTGGAAAGCTGCTCCAGGTCCGGAACTGAGACGCCGGGCCTCGCTCCGCCTCAGCCCACCTTCACGCCGCCCACCCATGTGGAGCGCACCGCCGGGTAGGTCTGCGTCAGCTCCTGCGGGGGGACGAGGTAGAGGTCCTTCTCGTAGACCACCATGTCGGCCTTGTAACCGACCCGCAGCATGCCCACGTCCCTCCATCCGGTCGTCCGGGCGCTCCCGACGGTGAGCCCGTGGACGACGTCCTGCACGGCCACGGCCGGATGGTGGTCGGCGTACTGCCCGCCGGTTGCGGCGACCTGCATGATGCGCGTGGGCGGCGTGTACTCGTCCGGTGAGACGGAGTAGTCGGTGCTGATCCCCACCGAGAGGCCGCTGTCGACGAGCTTCTTGAGCGGATAGGCGTCGAGGGCCCGGTCGCCGTAGTACTGCACGGTATCGCCCTCGACGTTCCAGAAGCCGGGCTGGGTCGTGGTGACCACGTGCAGGCCCCCGGCCCGGGCGTTCACGGCGTGGATGTGGTCGATGAGTGCGTCGGTCGGGTAGGCGAGGTGGATGAGCGTGTGGACGCCCTTCAGCGCTCCCGTCGCGTCCAGCACCCGATCGAGCGCGTCGAGCACGGCCTTGATCGCGAGGTCACCCTGCGTGTGGTAGTGCATGTTGAGCCCGAGCTGCTCGGCGCGGGCGACGATCCGGTTCACGTTCAGTTCCGGACCGTGAGCGTCGTCGGTGGTGATCTGCGGGACCCCGTGGGAGCCCGCCGGTGACAGGTGCGGCCAGGAGGTCCAGGCCTGGCCCCCGGCGAAGGCGCCGTCGACGAAGAGCTTCCCCCCGACGAAGCGTACCCGGTCGGTGTCCTGGCCGAGGTACCGGGCCGCCTCCTCCATGTCCGCGAGCCCGAGCACCGTGTAGCAGTAGAAGACCCGGAGCGGCAGCTTGCCCTCCTGCTCCAGTTCCCGGAAGACGTGGGGTCGCATGAGCCGGAGGCCGGTCCCTCCCATGAGATCCACGAGGGCCGTGTAGCCCCGCTTCGCCCACCGGGCGGCCAGGAAGGCCGTTCCGGCCTTCACGGAGGCGTCGTCGAACTCGGCCAGCGCATCGGTGGCGACGAGACTCATCGCCGCCTCGCGGAACATGCCGGTCGGCCGCCCGTCCTGCTTCACCACCGTGCCCCCGTAGGGGACCGGCTTCTCGGCGATCCGGTACTTCTGCATCGCGAAGGTGTTCACGACGCAGTTGTGCCCCAGCCGGTCGAAGACCAGCGCCACCCGGTCCGGGGCGAACGCGTCGATGGCGGCCAGGTCGTCGAGCGACCAGGCGTCGTAGTCGAGCGGGTTCAGGCCGAAGCCGAGCAGGGCCTTCGCGCCGGGATGGGTGCGGGCTATCTCCTCGAGCCCCACCACGACGTCCCGGCCGGTCTTCGGCTCGGGCCAGTCGGCCGGGTCCACCTCGGTTCCGAGGACCGTGCCGTCCCGGACGAGCAGGTTCCGTACCGAGGTCGCCGCGTCGACGTAGATCGTGCCGTTCGTGAAGAGGGTGGTCGGGCCGGCCGCGCTGCCCGCCCCGCAGCCGGCGGCGAGGGGAAGGGCGCCGACGGCGAGGCCGGCGGCGGCGGAGGTCCGGAGGAAGTCCCGGCGGGTCATCGACACGGCGATCCTCCCTCAGCTCTGGGTCACACGCACGGTGCTCTTCATCTCGCGCCCGGTGTCGAGATCGCGGGCGTGCACCGAAAGGATGCCCTCCACGTTCACCTCGAAGAGCACCTCGAGCCGGACCTCGCCGGCCGGGGACGGGCGCACGCCACTGAAGGTGAACTCGCCCAGGATCTCGTTGTGGGCCGCCTCGGGGTGGTCCCCCTGGACGATGCGCAGCACGAGCTCGGTCTGGCCGTCCTTGGAGTTGGTGGCCGAGATGGCACGGGCGTTGGGGATGGCGGCGTTGTGGCCGAAGATGACGTGGGTACCGCCACCGGCCTGCTCGATGCCGATGGCCATGGGGATGACGTCGAGCAGCTGGAGCCGCTGCTCCCCGCCGGCCATGAGCGACCAGCCGTAGAGGGCGGCGCCGATGGCCACCGCCTCGTCGGGGTGGACCCCCTTCGACGGCGGCCTTCCGAAGAAGGCGGTGAGCCGCTCCTGGATGGCCGGCATGCGGGTCTGGCCGCCCACCAGCATCACCTTGTCGATCTCCCCGATGGACATTCCGGCGTCGGAGAGCACCCGGGCCAGGATCTCCATGCTGCGGTCGAGGAGCGGCTCGGTGAGCTGCTCGAGCACCGCCCGGTCGAAGCGCATGTCGATGTTGAGAGGCTGCCCCTGCGGCGTCATGGTGATGAAGGGGATGGAGAAGGGGACCTCGGTCCGCGAGGAGAGGTCGATCTTGGTCCGCTCGGCCAGGTCCTTGATGCGCTGCATCGCGACCGGATCGGAGGAGAGGTCCACCCCGTGCAGGCGCCGGAAGTCGGCCAGCACGTAGGCGATCATCGCGTTGTCGAAGTCGATGCCGCCGAGGAAGATGTCGCCGGCGGTGGCCTTCACCTCGAAGACGCGGTCGCGGATGTCGATGATCGATACGTCGAAGGTCCCGCCGCCCAGGTCGAAGACCAGGACCCGCTCGCGGAGGTTCTTGCCGAGCCCGTAGGCCAGCGCCGCCGCGGTGGGCTCGTTGATGATCCGGACCACCTCGAGCCCGACCAGCTTCCCGGCCTCCTTGACCGCCTGCCGTTGCCGGTCGGTGAAGTAGGCGGGGACGGTGACCACCGCCCGCAGGACCCGGAAGCCCAGGTGGTCGCTCGCCACGTCCCGGATCTTGGCCAGGATCCGGGAGGCCACCTCGGAGACCTGGAAGGAGCGGCCGTGGCAGTCGACCTCCACGTCGTTGCGGGCGCCGGTGTGCACCCGGTACTGCACCGAGCGTTGCACCGACTCGACCACGTCGTCGATGGGCGACCGGCCGATGAGCCGCTTGGTGGCGTAGAGGGTGTTGCGGGGGTTGAGCTGCCACTGGCGCTTGGCCTCGTGGCCGATGAGCTCGTTCCCCTTGTCGTCGATGGCGAAGATCGAGGGGATGATGAAGTCCCCGCCCTTGTAAGGGATGAGGCGAACCTCACCCGACTCGCTGGCCACGGCGGCGCAGGAGTTGCTCGTTCCCAGGTCGATCCCGATGATGGTGTCCCGAGAAGGTTCTCCCACGGTGGGGAGAGGCTACACCAGGGGAGGGCGGGCCGGGAATTCCACGCCGGCCGGGTCCCCCGGAGCGGGGACCTGGGCTACCATGTCGCCCGGTCGCCCCCGCCGGGATCGACCATCATCGGAGCAGGGGAGGACGGATGGACGGCCGCGCCAGCTGGGACCAGTACTTCATGGACATCGCGCGCATGGTGGCCACGCGGGCCACCTGCGACCGCAAGCACGTCGGCGCCGTCCTGGTGAGGGACCGGACGCTCCTCTCCACCGGCTACAACGGCTCGATCCGCGGCCTCGGCCACTGCAGCGAGGAGGGGCACATGATGGAGGACGGGCACTGCGTGCGCACCGTCCACGCCGAGGCCAACGCCATCATCCAGGCCGCCAAGAACGGCGTCGCCATCGACGGCGCGACCATCTACACCACGGCGTCCCCCTGCTGGCCCTGCTTCAAGCTCATCGCCAACTCCGGAGCCCAGCGCATCGTCTTCGGGGAGTTCTACCGGGACGAGCGCATCTTCGAGTACGCGAGGCGGCTGGGCATCGAGCTCGTCGACCTGCGCGCGCCGGCCGGGGCGCCCGCGCCGAAGGGCTAGCGGCCGGGGTGGCCCCGCGCCTGCTCATCGTCGACGACGACCCCGAGGGACGGGAGGCGCTCGCCGACCTGTCGCGGAGCTGGGGATGGGAGGCCCGGACCGCGCCCGAGGGGGCCTCGGCGCAGCACTTGGCGCTGGGCTGGCGCCCGGACGTCGTGCTGTCCGATCTGGTGATGCCCGACACCGACGGGATGGGGCTCGTCCGGGCCTTCCGCTCCGAGTTCCCGGAGGTGCCCGTGGTCCTGCTCACGGGGCAGGCCTCGGTTCCACTCGCGGTCCAGGCCATCCAGGAGGGGGCCTACGACTTCATCGAGAAGCCCCCGGAGGCGGGGCACCTCCGGCTCGTGCTCGACCGCGCGCTGCAGAAGGGGACGACCGACCGGGAGGTGGAGCTCCTGCGCGGCCGCCGCGCTGCCGGGGAGCAGCGGCGCCCCTTCCTCGGCACCGCACCGGCGACCCGGGCGCTGCTCGAGCTCGTGCGCAAGGTGGCGCGGGCGACGGCGAGCGTGGTGATCCAGGGACCGAGCGGGGCGGGGAAGGAGGCCATCGGACGGCTGTTGCACGACCTTTCCCCCCGGCGGGCCGGCCCGTTCGTGGCGGTGAACTGCGCGGCCCTGCCGGCGCCACTCATCGAGGCGGAGCTCTTCGGCCACGAGCGCGGGGCCTACAGCGGCGCCCGGGAGCGGCGCCCGGGGCTGCTCGAGATCGCGAGCGGCGGCACCCTCCTCCTCGACGAGGTCGGCGACCTTCCGCTCGACGTCCAGGGCAAGTTCCTCCGGGTGCTCGAGGAGCGGCGCGTCCGAAGGCTGGGTGCCCGGGCCGAGGTGGAGGTGGACCTGCGCGTGCTCGCCGCGACCCACCGGGATCTCCACGCCGAGGTCGCCGGCGGGCGGTTCCGGGATGACCTCTACTTCCGCCTCGCCGTCTTCACCGTCGACGTGCCGCCCCTCGTGGAGCGGCTCGACGACGTCCCGGTCCTGGCGCGCCACTTCGCCGGTCTCCTCGCCACCGATGCGGGCCGCCCGGCGCCCGACTTCGGGGCCGAGGCGATGCAGCGGCTGCGCGAGCACGGCTGGCCGGGCAACGTCCGGGAGCTCCGGAACGTGGTGGAGCGGGCGCTCATCCTGGGGGACGGGCGAACGGTGCGGCTCGCCGACCTCCCGGCCGAACTGCGCCGCGAGCCGGGCAGGGAGGAGATCCGGCTCACCCTGGGGCGCCCGATCGACGAGGTGGAGCGGGACTACCTGCTCGCGACGCTGCGACGCTTCGGGGGCAACCGGGCCCGGACGGCCGAGGCGCTCGGCATCAGCCCGAAGACCCTCTACAGCAAGCTGCGCCGCTACGCGCTCGACGACCGGCCGTGAGTCTCGACGCGGCCGCGGCCGGACCGCTTGGCCGCGTAGAGGGCCTCGTCGGCGTGCCGGACGAGCTCCCCACCCTCGTCGGCGGCGGGTTCGGCGCCGAGCTCCGCCACGCCGAAGGAGGTGCGCAGCGACACCTTGCGGTCGCCGACCGGGAGCTCTGCGGCAGCCAGCCTCCGGCAGAGTCGCTCGGCGAGGATCCGGCCGTCGCCCGCGCTGGTGTGGGGGAGCAGGAGCACGAACTCGTCGCCGCCGTAGCGGGCCCCGAGGTCGGTGGAGCGGAGCTGGGAACGGAGCATCTCGGCCACCGCGGCGATGGCCCGGTCCCCCGCGGCGTGGCCGAAGGCGTCGTTCACCGGCTTCAGGTGGTCCATGTCGGCCATGATGCAGGTGAGGGGCGTGCCGTACCGCCGGGCCCGGAGGACCTCCTCGTCGAGCCGGCCGCGGAAGGCGCGCAGGTTGGCGAGCCCGGTCAGGGCGTCGGTCTGGGCCAGCGTCCGGAGGTGGGTCTGGCGCCGGGTGAGGCGCAGCGTGCGCTCGATCCGGGCCCGCAGTTCCTGGAGCGAGGCGGGCTTCTGGATGAAGTCGGCGGCACCCAGGTCGAGGGCGCGGACCCGGGTCGCGTCGTCGGCATGCCCGGAGAGGAGGATGACCGGGACCTCGGCGGTGTGGATGTCGGCCCGCAGCGCGTCGAGCACGCCCAGGCCGTCGATGCCGGGGATCCGCAGGTCGAGGACCACCAGGTCGGGCATGCCCAGTCGGGCCGAGGCCAGGGCCTGGTTGCCGTCCGAGACCACGGCCACCTCGTAGTCGGCCTCCAGCCCGGCGGCGATCGCCTCCCGCTCGTCGTCGTCGTCCTCGGCGAGGAGGATGCGGGGACGACCGGTGGGGGCGGCAGCGGCTCCGTGTTCGGAGGGGCCGGGCCGGTGGGCCGTGGCAGCCAGGCCGGCGGCGACCCGCAGCAGGTCCTCGGCCAGATCGGCGATGGTCTCGGCGTCCACCTCGAGGAGGCGGGCGCGGGCGTGGCGGGCCATGGTGGCGTCGGTGGAGGAGAGGCCGCGGGCCCGCTCGGCCAGGTACCGGGCCCGGTCACGGATCTCGGCGCAGAGCCGGTCGGTCTGGGTGGCAGGATCGACGCGGAGCGCACGCTCCGGCCCCACGGGCTTCCGTCCAGCCGGCCCGCCGGCGCCCTGTTCCTTGCTCAAGGATGTCCCCTCAACCGATGCCTCTCATCCGCCGGAAAGGCTACAGGCGCCTCGCCGCCGTGTAAAGGCGGGGCCACGCGGCGAACCGGAGCGGCCTGTCAGTGGATGAAGCGCCGGCCACCGCGGCCGCCGCCCTGCGAGACGAACTGGGTGGGCGGCTTCTCCAGGCGGAACTGGTACCACTGCTCCTCGTAGAGCTTGCCCAGCTTGAGCTTCTTGTCGTTCTGGAGGGCCTGCGCCGCCGCCTTGAGCTTCTCGTCACCGGGGCTGCCCTTGAGGCCGCGGGCCAGCACGGCGATGGCCTGCTCGTGGCGACCCTCCTTCTCCTCGACCCAGGCCCAGGCGGCGAAGACGAGCCCCTCCTTCTTGTTGTCCTTGGCGGCCTCGTCGAAGAGCTTGCGCATGCCCTCGAGGTCCTTCTTCCGGTAGTGGGAGAGGGCGAGCATGGTCCGCGCGATCCCGTGCCGGGAGAAGCTCTTCTCGAGGTGGGGCAGGGCGCCGGCGTAGTCCTCGCGGACGTAGCGGAGGACGCCGATCTGGGAATGGATCTGGGAGGCCACCAGGAACTGCCACGGGGCGAGGACGAAGCCGCCCTCGAGGGTCTGCAGGGCGCGATCCCACTTCTGGGCGAGCAGGTCCTTCTGGACCGCGCCCATGAGGGCCTCGAGCTTCTTCCAGGTGCGCCGGGCGAGCAGGAAGTAGGCGACCCCGATGGTCAGCATCCCGGGGAGGATGGAGCCGACCCAGCCGACGGTGGTGCCGAACCGGACCGCCAGGGTGACGGCGAGGCCGACGGCCAGGCTGATGAGCAGGTTGTACATGGGGGCTCCGTCCGGGTTCTCGAAGCGGGATGGATACACGGCGCCGGCGGGGCGCTGCAAGGGAAATGGCCCTCCCCGGACTCGAACCGGGATGGGGGTTGACCCCACTCGATTTTGAGTCGAGCGCGTCTACCGTTTCGCCAGAGGGCCCTGCGGGAACCTAGCAGATTCCCGTTCCATTTGCGCAATGGAACATTGTGGGATATTCAGTCGCGCAATCGGTTCATTGTCGGAAACAATCCAGGTCCAATCCTGAAGGAGCAAGAATGCCGCGTCGTTCCAGCCGAGCCAGCGCAGAGGAGATCATTCTCGAGGCCGTGGACAGCGTCGTCGAGCGCGCATCGGCCGGAATCGCGCGCGCAATCTCGGACATTCTCGCGGCCCGGATCGACGAGGAGTTGAAGGCCCAGGTGGCCCGAGCGATGGGCAAGGGGCGCAAGGCTCGCGCGCCGAAGGGGCGTGGCGCACCGCGCGCCGAGCTCGAGAAGTGGGTGGCCGACAGGCGCGCCCGCCGGGTCCCCAACTTCGTCATCGAGCAGACCGGGCTGAAGACCAAGAAGCAGATCGTCCTGAAGTTCGGCGACAACGCCACCTTCGAGAAGGGCAAGCCGGTACCGAAGGCCAAGTAGGGCCCGCGGCGACGTCAGCCCGCCTTCTTCTGCCCCTTCTTCCCCGTGCCGCCGCTGGCGGGCGCCTTCGCCGGCGCCTCCGCGGCGGCCGTCTTCGTCTCGGTCTTGGCCTCCGGCTTCGCGTCCGCCTTGGCCTCGGACTTGGCCTCGGGCTTGGCGTCCGTCTTGGCGTCCGCCTTGCCGTCGACCTTGGTATCGGCCTTGGGCTCGGCGCCCTCCTTGGGGGGCGCCTCCTTCTTCGCCGAGGCGTAGAGGTCGGAGTACCAGCCCCCGCCCTTGAGCTGGAAGGCGCTGCGCGAGACCAGCTTCGCGAGCTTCCTGCTGCCGCACTCATCGCAGCTGCGCGGCGGGGGGTCGTTCACCTTCTGGAGCTTCTCGTTGACCTTCCCGCAACTCTCGCAGAGGTACTCGTAGATCGGCATGGGGGGATCATAGGAGCGCGCTAGCGCTCGCGCCTTGGAGGACGGCCGGGAGGGCGGCCTGGAGGGGGCCGGCGCGCTCCCGGGGAGCGGGGCCCGCTGCGCCCCTCCCGCCGGTCGGGCCGGTCGCGTCGATCGGCACGCTCCGGAGGCGCCGGACGCAGGGGCAGGGAGAAACGGGCCGCGATCCGGTCGACGGCGCCGCGGGAGAGGGAGAGGCTGCGTCCCAGGTCGGCCGCGGTCGGACGGCGCCCGCCGCCGGAGAGGGCCCGCAACTGCTCCGGGAGCCGTTTGCGAAGATCCTCGTCGAAGCGCGGGAGCAGGCCGAGGTCGGAGAGGGCCTCCTCCTCCTCGTCGACGAGCCGGGCCCGCTCGGCGAGCGTCCCCTTGCGGTCGAGCACGCGCCTGCGGGCCTCGCGGATCGACTCGACCGCTCCTGCCAGCTCGAGCCGGGACACGGCGGCGCGGACGTCGGCCGGTGCGGCACCGAGTTCCCGGGCCACCCGGAGGAAGATCCCGCCGTGCTTGCGGAAGGCGTGCAGGAGCAGCGCGCTCTCCCGCTCGGCGAAGCCGCGCGCGAGGCCGTGGTGGACGAGGAGGCGGTCGAGATCCGACGACGTCGGCGCCCCCGTCCCGGCGGACCAGCCCGCGACGATGTCGGCCAGGATGGCCGCGCGGTTCCCGCCGCGCCGCCGGACCATCCGGCCCAGGACCGAGCGTCCCGACTCCCGGTAGAGGAGGTCGATGGAGGGAAGGGCCGTCGGGGAGGGAACCGTTGCCTCGACCCGGTCGCGGGCCCGGCGGATGCGCGGGCCGGGGACCGGTCGCGGTGCGCGAGGGGCCCGGCCTCCCTTCCGGCGCGTCGACCCGGCCGGCGAGGGCGCCGGCGGGGCACCGCGGGAGAGGGAGAGCAGGTCGGCGGGCGAGAGGTCGCGCCCCGGCGGTGGATCGGCCAGGATCGCCTTCACGGCGAGCAGCTCGTCCCACCCCAGCGGGGCGAGGGCATGGCGCAGCACGTCCTCGTGAACGGGGCGGCCGGACTCGGCACACCACCGCATCGCGCGGTCGAGGATCTCGCGGTCGATCTCCGGCATCGCGGGGCAAGGTGCGACGCGAAGCCCTCCCAGTCAAGTCCGGGTTAAGATGCCGGGGATGCCTCCCTCCCGCGACGTGGAGCTTTCCCCGGCGGCCAGCACCGCCCGGGTGGTGCTGTACCTGCTCCTCCTCGGGGCGGCGGCGGCCGCGCTCCTCGTGCCCCCCGGCAACGAACCGGGCGGCGGGGTGGGGCGGCGCCCGGAGCTCCTGCTCGCCCCGGTGCTCCTCGGGATCTTCGCCATCGGCTTCACCGCCTACCGCTTCACGCTGGTCCGGTCCGGTCGCTACCACGCCGGGAAGGCCTTCGTGCAGGTGGGGCTGCTCGGTCTCGTGCTCTTCCTCTTCGTGCCGGGCTCGGTGGAGCGGTGGAAGGCCTCCGGGGTCACGCCGCCGGTCGACCTGACCCGGCAGCTGCGGTCGGTCGACCCGGAGGCCCGGGCCATGGCCGCGGAGCTGGTCCGTCACCGGGACCCGCAGGACGCCCGTCGGTACCTCCCCCGCCTGGTGGCACTCCTCTCCGATCCCTCGGTGGAGGTGCGCCGGCAGGCCCGCGGTTCGCTCATGGCGATGGCCCGCGAGGACGTGGGGGGCGAGGGGCCGGACGCCCCCGACCGCTGGCGCGCCTACTGGGCCGCGCGCGGCGTCGCCTTCCCGCCGTAGCGGGGCCACCCCCGTGGCCCTCGCGGGGCGCAGGGCGTTCCTGCTTGCCTTCGATCCCGACGTAGGATAATGAGAATCGTTATCAGTATGGGATCACGACGCAGGAGCGGGACGGGAGTCGAGGCGGCAACGGACGGCAAGGGCGAGGCCCGGACCGCGCTCCTCCGGCTCGGCGCCTGGCTGGAGGAGCGGGGGCTCAAGCACTCCCGCCAGCGGGACGTCATCGTGGAGACCTTCTACGGGATGGGCGGCCACGTCCCGGTCGACGGGCTCGTGGCCCGGGTCCGGGCCCTCGACGCCCGGGTCAGCGTGGCCACCGTCTACCGGACCATGAAGCTCCTCGCCGAGTGCGGGATCGCGGTGCCGCGCCGCTTCGACGACGGGCAGACCCGCTACGAGCCCTCCACCGGCCGCTCCCACCACGACCACCTCATCTGCACCGGCTGCGGGCGGATCGTCGAGTTCGAGAACGAGCGGATCGAGGAGCTCCAGATCCGGGTGGCGCGAAGCCATGGCTTCGAGGTGGAGAGC
Organism: uncultured Anaeromyxobacter sp.; assembly: GCA_903904005.1. Taxonomy (GTDB): domain Bacteria; phylum Myxococcota; class Myxococcia; order Myxococcales; family Anaeromyxobacteraceae; genus CAIOAK01. The sequence goes on along the minus strand of CAIVAR010000055.1, from coordinate 6,082 downwards.
CACAAGCTGGAGCTTTACGGGCGCTGCGATCGCTGTCGCCGCGCCGAGCCCGGGGCCCGGGACCCGCGGCCGTGACCCCGCCGCCGTCCGGCGCGGCCCGCACCGACGCCCTCGACCACAAGGAGATCGTGGCCGCCCCGCGCACGCTGGTGCTCGTGGGAAACCCGAACGTGGGCAAGAGCGTCCTCTTCGGCGCGCTCACCGGGCGCTACGTGACCGTCTCCAACTATCCGGGGACGACCGTCGAGGTCACCCGGGGGTCGGCCGAGATCGGCGGAACGCGCTGGCACGTGCTCGACACGCCGGGCACCAACAACCTGCTCCCGATGTCCGAGGACGAGCAGGTGACCCGCGACATCCTGCTCCAGGAGCCGGAGTACGTCTGTCTTCAAGTTTGCGACGCCAAGAACCTCCGCCGCGGGCTGCTCCTGGCCTGCCAGCTCGCCGAGGCCGGGGTGCCCTTCGCGCTGGCGCTGAACATGGCCGACGAGGCCGCCGCGCGCGGCATCCGCATCGACACCGGGCGGCTCTCCGCGGCGCTCGGCGTGGACGTGATCCCCACCGTGGCGGTGCAGCGGACCGGGCTTCCCCAGCTGCACGAGCGGATCCCCGCGGCCCGCGTCTCCGGGTTCCGGCCCCGCTACGACGAGGCCATCGAGGAGGCGCTCGCCGAGGTCGAGCCGCTCCTCCCCGAGGGCCGGTTCACCCGTCGCTCCATCGGCCTCATGCTCCTCGCCGGGGACGAGTCGATCCAGCCCTGGCTCGCCTCCCGGGTCTCCGAGGCGGGGCGCGAGCGGATGGAGGGGATCCGGCGCCGGCTCGCCGCGCGCTACCCCGAGTCGCTGCGGTACGTGGTCTCCCGGCAGCGGCTCTCCGCAGCCGACCGGCTCCACGACCAGGTGGTGACGAAGGGGAAGGCGAGCGCGGCCAGCGCGATGGCGCGGCGCATCGGCGCCTGGTCGACCGACCCGGTGAAGGGCATCCCCATCCTGCTCCTGGTCCTCACCGTGGCCTACCTCTTCGTGGGCGTCTTCGGGGCGAAGACCGCGGTCGACTTCCTCGAGAACACCATCTTCTACGATCGCATCGTGCCCTGGACCGAGGCCCTCCTGCGCTGGATCGTCCCGGCCGGCGGCGTGCAGGAGTTCCTGGTGGGTCCGCCCGGGCTGCCCTTCCGGGAGACCAACGGCTTCGTCATCGGCCGCTACGGGCTGGTCTCGATGGGGCTCGCCTACGGCATGGCCATCGTGCTCCCCATCGTGGCCACCTTCTTCCTGGCCTTCAGCGTGCTCGAGGACTCGGGCTACCTGCCGCGCCTCGCCGTCATGGTGAACCGGGTCTTCAAGTGGATGGGGCTGAACGGCAAGGCCGTGCTCCCCATGGTGCTCGGGCTCGGCTGCGACACCATGGCCACCATGACCGCCCGGATCATGGAGACGCGGAAGGAGCGGGTGATCGTGACCCTGCTCCTCGCCCTGGGCGTCCCCTGCAGCGCCCAGATCGCGGTCATCTTCGCCATGCTCGGGAGCCTCTCCTTCGCCGCCTCGATCTGGTTCACCGTGGTGATCGTGCTCGTGCTCTTCCTGGTGGGATGGCTGGCGGCGCGGGTCATCCCGGGCCGGGGCTCCGACTTCGTGCTCGAGCTCCCGCCGCTGCGGGTTCCCCAGTTCGGCAACGTGGTGGTCAAGACGCTCGCGCGAATGGAGTGGTACCTGCGCGAGGCGCTCCCGCTCTTCGTGCTCGGGACCCTCCTCCTCTGGGTGCTCGACCGCACCCACATGCTCGGGCTCGTGGAGCGGGCGGCCGCGCCGGTGGTGGTGGGCGTCCTGCAGCTGCCCGAGCAGGCGGCGAGCGCCTTCATCCTCGGGTTCCTCCGGCGCGACTACGCCGCCGCCGGCCTCTTCCAGATCTACCAGCCGTACATGACCACCGGGACGATGACGCGGATCATGGAGATCCAGGTGACGGTGGCGCTCGTCACCGTGACCCTCTTCATCCCCTGCATCGCCAACTTCCTCATGATCCTGAAGGAGCGGGGCTGGAAGACCGGGATGGCCATCGCCGCCTTCGTGCTCCCATTCTCGGTTGGCGTGGGGGCCGCGGTGAACCTCCTCATGCGCAGGTTCTTCTAGGATTGCCCGTGCCCGCGCTCGTCTCCAGACAGGAACGCTGCCCGCTCTGCGGCAGCACCTTCGACGCCGAGGGACAGGGCTGCCGTCCCAGTTGCCCGCTCGCGACCGGTTGCCGGGTGGTGTGCTGCCCGTCGTGCGGGTACTCCTTTCCGCAGGAGACCGGGTGGGCGGGGAAGCTCAAGGGCTGGTTCGATAGGCGCAAGGAGGCAGGAAGGTGACCGTCATGGACGCGCGCAGGACCGAGGAATTCCTCGAGGCGGTCTTCGCCGAGGCGGAGGCGGGGCGCAGCGACCTCGCGAGCGTGCTCGCCCGGATCGGTGATCACGCCCCGGGTTCGGGCGCGGAGGATTTCCGGGCGCTCGCCGCCCTGGGCCTCCTGCGCCTCGAAGGGGAGCGGGTCGCCCTCACCGAACCGGGGACGGTCCGCGCCCGCGGCGTCATCCGGCGCCACCGGCTGGCCGAGCGGCTCTTCCGGGACCTGCTCGACCTCTCCGAGGGGGCGGCCGAGAGCCAGGCCTGCGAGTTCGAGCACATCCTCTCCCCGGAGGCGACCGACTCGGTCTGCACGCTCCTCGGCCACCCGCCCACCTGCCCGCACGGGAAGTCGATCCCCCCCGGCGACTGCTGCAGCGCGGCCCACCGCAGCGTGCAGTCGCTCGTGACCGGACTTCCCCATTTCCCCATCGGGCAGACCGGCCGGATCGTCTTCATCGCCCCGCGCTTCCACGAGCGCATGGACAAGCTCGCGGCGCTCGGCGTGGTCCCCGGCAGCGAGGTCCGGCTCCACCAGCGGGCCCCCGCCTACGTCCTCGAGATCGGGGAGACCACGGTGGCCATCGACCCCGAGATCGCGAGCGAGATCTTCCTGAAGCGGGTCGAGCCGCGCTGACCTCCGGGGACGGCTATCGGCCGATTTCTGGACGGTCCACGCCCCCCTGGTAGGGTGTCCGTGGGCCGTGAAGCACGCGAAACCATGGCTGTTTGCCTACATCGGCACCCTGGCGGCGCTCCTCGTCGCCTCGGCGCTGCACCCCGCCGGGCTGCGCAAGCACCGGGCGCTGGCGGTAGACGTCCGGCGGGTCGCCGACGAGAACGACAGGCTCCGCGAGAGGAACTTCCGGCTCCGCCGGGAGGCCCGCGCGCTGGCCGGTGACCCGGCGGCGCTCGAGCGCGCTGCGCGCGAGGAACTCGGCTACGTGCGCCCAGGGGAGCGGGTCTACGAGCTCGCGCCACCCGGAGGCTCCCGATGAGCACCGCTCCCCCCGCCTCGGCGCCCGGAACCGTCCGCCACCGCAGGCAGCCGGCCGACGGGCGCGCCGTGCGGGGATGGCTCATCGACGCCTGGTACAGGGACGACGGGATCGCCGGCCCTCCCGTCCGGCGCCGGGCGTGGCGGATCTTCCTGCGGAGCTTGCCCGCCTGCGTCGCCGTGCTGGCCGCCGCGGGGGTGGTGCGCGGACGGCTGGCCGGACCCCGGCTCGGGGCCGATGGCTGGGCGCTGCTCGCCCTCGTCGCCGGGGCGGCTGCAGTCGCGGCCGCCCGGGCGGTTCGGCGCTCGGCCCACGGCCGGTCCGCCCGCACCGCGGAGCAGCTCGAGATCGGGGCCATCTTCGTGGTCCTGGCTGCCGCGCTGGCGCAGCTCGCCTCCACGCGGGGCGGGGAGGGGCCGCTCTTCCCGCTCGTCTACCTGACCGCGGCCGTGGCCGTGTCCTTCCTGTCGCTCGGCGTGGGGCTCGCGCTCGTGGCGCTCGCCGCCGCCCTGCAGGTCGGGGTCTGGTGGACCGCCGACGCGCCCGCCGGCGAACTGCCCGGCGTGCTGGCCCGGGTCGGATTCATCCTCCTCTTCGCCGTCCTCTACCACGCCGTCCTCTGGGCCCGGCTCGCCGCCGCGCGCCGCAACGAACAGGAGGCGGTCGACCGGCGCCTCCGCGAGCTCGACGATCGGGCCCGCGAACTGCGCCTGCTCGCGCCCCGCGGGCTCGACCGCGACGTCCCGGGCGAGGAGCGGCGTGGGCTCCTGCGCGGCCGGGCCGCGGCGGTGCAGGTCGAGGCCGCCATGGCCGGGGCGATGGAGGTTGCCGAGGCCGCCCTGCGCAGCCACACCTGCGCCCTCTTCCTGCTCTCGGCGGACGACAGGACGCTCCTCCTCCGGGAGTGCCGCTCCGGGAGCGATCACGTGAGCCGCGAGCCCCTGCCGGCGGGCGAGGGGGTCCTGGGGAGCGTCCTCTCCCGGCAAGGGACCGTGCGTCTCTCCGGCGACATCCGCTCGGCGACCTACTACGAGGACGGGACCCGGCCGCGGGCGCTGGTGGCGGCGCCCCTCGTCGATCGGCGGGGCGGGCACGTGCGCGGCGTGATCGTGGCCGACCGGCTCGAGGACCAGCCCTTCGGCGAGGCCGACGAGAACCTCCTCACCCGGGTCGCTGCCGAGCTGTTCCGGGCGGTCGAGTCGGAGCGCATCCTGGTGGGGTTGCAGGCGGAGCGGGACGAGAAGGAGCTCTTCTACGGCGCCATCGAGCAGCTCAACCGGATGTCGAAGACCCAGGAGGTTTTCGACGCGGCCATCGACGTGGCCTCCCGCATCGTCCAGCTCGACTTCGGCGCGGTGACCCTCTACGAGCCCGAGGAGGTGCGACGGCCCCACCGCGTGGTGAAGGCGGTGACCTCGTCGCCCCAGGGTTTCCAGGTTTCGGAGCTCGAGGGGCTCCGGTTCTCGGCCCACACCGGTCTCGTCGCCTCGGCGGTCCGGCATGGATCCGCGCTCCCCGGGCTGGGCGAGCGGCTCGACCGGCTGCGGGTATTCGACGAGGGCACGCGCCTGAAGGGGCTGGGCTCGATCCGGGTCTTCCCGCTCCGATCGGGCGATCAGACCATGGGGACGCTCGTCCTGGGCTCGAGGCGGCTGGGCTCGTTCGAGGGGGACGCATCCCGGCAGCTCGAGGTGATCGCCCTGCAGGTCGCCGACGCGCTCCTGCGGGCTCGGCTCTTCGAGCAGACCGAGCGGCTCGCCAGCACCGATGGCCTGACCGGGCTCCACAATCACCGCACCTTCCAGTCCCGCCTGGACGAGCAACTCCTCCTCGCCCGGCGGCACGGCAAGAAGCTCTCGGTGGTGATCTGCGACGTGGACCGATTCAAGTCGGTGAACGACGCCCACGGCCACCCGGTCGGCGACCTCGTCCTCCGCGGCGTGGGCAGGGTGCTCGCCGGCGAGGCCCGCGGGACCGACCTCGTGGCCCGCTACGGGGGCGAGGAGTTCGCAGTGGTCATGCCGGAGACGGACGGGGAGGGGGCCCTCGTCATCGCCGAGCGGATCCGCACCCGGCTGGAGCAGACGGTCTTCCCCACCGAGGCGGGGCCGCTGCGCGTCACCCTGTCCCTCGGGATCGCCACCTTCCCCGACGACGGGTCCGAGAAGGCCCGGCTCATCGAGGTGGCCGACGGCTGCCTCTACCACGCCAAGCGGTCGGGGCGGAACCGCTCGGCCCGCGCGATCGACCTGTCCGGCGGCCGGACCCCCTGCTAGACTCGGTCCTGGCCCCGGGGCCGTCGGCGAACCGCCCCGGGCAGGTGGGACCTTGAAGAAGAACTTCATCCTCGACACCAACGTCCTGCTGCACGACCCGCGGTCGATCTTCGCATTCGACGACAACAACGTCGTCATCCCGATCTACGTGATCGAGGAGATCGACAACTTCAAGCGCGACCTCTCCAGCCTGGGGCGGAACGCCCGGGCGGTGGCGCGCAGCCTCGACGACTTCCGCGCCCAGGGGCGGCTGAAGGAGGGGGTGCCCATCGGGGCGGGGAAGGGGACGGTCCGCGTCCTGTTCACCGACCGTCAACTCCCACCCGAGCTGCGCAACGGCCACTCCACCACCGACGACCGCATCCTGGCGGTGGCCCTCGACATCTCCCAGCGGGAGCGGGAGCTGCCCGCGGTCTTCGTGTCG
>CAIVAR010000054.1 GCA_903904005.1 uncultured Anaeromyxobacter sp. | reverse complement strand
TTTCCGGTTGCAGGGTGCGGACCCAAACCTGTCCGGTATCGCAGACGAGGCGGAAACCTGCGACCGCGCAAGTGATCGATCTTGATCAGAAATTCTGGAAAACGGACAGGTTTGGGTCCGCACCTGTGTCAGGAGATCTGGATTCTCCAGCCTATGGCCCGACGGGGTCACGTCCCCCACGTCTAGGGTAATCGACCGTGTACCCAAACAGGGGACCGCGTGGGCGTCCGCCCCCGTGGCATAGTCTTTCCCCACCCCGGGGGGAGGTAGTCAGCGTTTGCAGATGGTCGTCGTAGCGTTCCTCAGCTCCCTCGTCGTCGCGCTGGTGCTCACCCCCTTGAGCGGGGCTGCCACCCGCTTCGGCGTGCTCGACCACGCGCTCACCTCCCGCAAGATCCACGGCAGGACCATCCCTCGACTCGAAGGGGTGGCCATCGTCTTCGCTTTCTTCACCCCCCTCGTCGCGCTTTTCTTCTTCGACATCGGCGACACGTTCCTCGCCATGACCCGGCGCACGGTGCGCGGGCAGCCGATGTTCTCGTCGGACCGCGGCCACATCCAGCACCGGCTCATGGCCCGCGGGCTCTCCCATCGGGCCACGGTGCTTGCCCTCTACAGCATCGCCATCGTCCTCGCAGCGGTGGCCGTGGCGCTCTACCACTCCGACGCCGGGCAGACGGCGGCCTTCGGGGGTGCCCTCGTCGCCATCGCGGTCATGCTGGTGGTGTCGGCGGGCTACGTTCGCTTCGATCAGACCCGGAAGCTCCTCTCCGACTGCAGTAACAGCCTGGCCATGCGGGGCGCGGTGCGGCGGGCGGGGGAACTGCTCCGGAACGCCAAGGATCCGGACGCTATCTGGAACGTGGTGCGGGCGGTCGTGCCCACGCTCCAGGCGAGTTGCGCGGCGCTCACGCTCGTGGCACGGAACGGGACGAACCGGACCTCCGAGTACTCCTGGGGGTTCGACGAGGCGCCGGCGAGCCTGCGGCGGGTGCGGTTCAGCCTTCTCGAGGAGCGGCCGGGCGACGGGAGGATGGAACTCGGGTTCACCGACGGCCGTCGGACCGTGGACCGGGACACAGAGATCGCGATCGAGCTGCCGTGCGAGCACGCGCACGCGGCGCTGGAGCGGATCGCGGCGCAGCACGAGGTGGAGACGACGGGGAGCAAGAAGTTGCTTCGGGTCAGGCGCCAGTAGCCCGTGCGGGGAACGGCATGCTGCCCGTCTCGGCCGACGGCTCCGAATCAAGGCATTCGAGGTTTCTGGGCGCCACGGAGGGCTGATGCTCAACTTGATTGAAATTCCGCTGGCGATCTTCCGGAACAACAGGGGGACGGACAAGCTCGTCTTCCTCTGGAAGGGAATGACCTGGTTCCTGGCCAAGCGAGCCGGGATCAGCTTCGTTGCGCGGCTGTGGAACGGCGCTCGCATCGAGGTGTCCCCAAGCTCCGCCTACAGCGGCGTGTTCTACTTCAAGTACCCTGAGGGAAAGGACATGGAGTTCCTTAGGGCTAACTCGGGTCAGAGTGACGTGTTCGTCGACGTGGGCGCCAACGTCGGCATCTTCAGCGCGCTGATGGCGGACAAGACCCCCAGGGTTGTGATGTTCGAGCCGGATCCCGGCTGCTTCAAGTCGATCGAGGCCATGGCGGCCCTGAACAGGACCATGGCCGAGTTCGAGCTCCACAACCTCGCGGTGTCGGACAGGAAAGGCCAGCTGCACTTCCTGAGCGATGGCGCCCTGTCCACCACTGGCCGACTGGTCGATCAGGAGCAGGGATCGGGCGCCAACGTATCGATGGTTCGGGTGGATACGCTGGATAATGTACTCGGCGACCGCTTCGACCGCGTCGTCATGAAGATGGATATCGAGGGCGGCGAGGAGAAGGCATTCCTAGGGGCAACACGCCTGTTCAACGAGCGGCGCGTCAAGCTCGTCATGTTCGAGCGACTGGGGAGGACGAACCTCGAAGCGATCGAGGCCCTCCTGTCGTCGTGCCGTTACGAGATCTTCCGGGTCCTCGACGATGGCTCGCTGGCGACGAGTCGCGACCTCGTTGGCGTTCCGCTCATCAACCTCTTCGCGTGTCCTGCGGGCTCGATGAGGTCGATGGTCAGGGTGTGAGCCCAAGTTCACGTGGGACCCGGCCAAGGCCAGGTCCGGCCCGGCGAAGCACGGGGTCTCGTTCGAGGAGGCCGCTCATCCCGGTGGTCCACGCGGAGACGGCACGAAGGACGTATAGTGGTCGCGTTCGGCCAATGAATCGGGGCGCGTCTTCGTGCTCCCGAAGGCCCGTGGTCGTTCGAGGGCCTCAGCCGAGTGAAAATCCTCCTCCTCAACCAGTTCTTCCCCCCGGACCTGGCGCCCACCGGGCAGATGGCGGCCGATCTCGCGGAGGACCTGGTTGGGATCGGTCACGAGGTCACCGTCCTGGCCAGCCGCGGGAACTACCTGGGCGGGGATAGGCAACCGGAGCGGTCGAGCTGGCGAGGAGTCGAGGTCGTTCGAGTGGCTGCGACGTCCCTCGGCAAGCGCACCCTCGCCCACCGCGCCCTCGACTACGGGAGCTTCTACGCGGCCGCGGGCTGGATGCTCCGTCGGCTGCCCGCCCCGGACGTCATCGTCGCCATGACGACCCCTCCGCTCATCGCGGCGACGGGTCTCGGAGCGCGCCGGAAGGGCACGAAACTCGTCTACTGGGTGCAGGACCTCTACCCGGAGATCGCGGTCGCCTTCGGAGCCATTGGAGACTCGGCCCTCCACACGAGGACGATGGCCGCCATCTCCCGCCGGGTGATGCGGGGCTCGGCCCAGGTGGTGGTTCTCGGGGAAGCCATGAAGGAGAAGGTTGTCAACGCGGGGGCCGGCCGCGACCGCGTGTCGGTGATCCCCAACTGGGCGGACGGCAACGTGGTTTCCCCGGTCCCCCACGAGTCGAACGCGCTCCGCGGTGATCTCGCGCGGGGCGCCGGCTTCGTCGTCCTGTATTCGGGAAACATCGGACGCGCCCATGACGTGAGCACGATGGTGCTGGCGGCCCGGAAGCTCGTCGATCGGAAGGACATCGCCTTCGTGTTCCAGGGGGAGGGGAACAAGCGCGCGGAACTCGAACTGGGGACCCGCGGATTGCCGAACGTCCGGTTCGCCCCGTACCAGCCGCGGGAGCGTCTCGCCGAGTCGCTCTCGGCAGCCGATCTTCACCTCATCACGCTCTCCCCGAGCGTCGTGGGGCTCCTCGAGCCCTCGAAGCTCTACGGCATCATGGCGGCGGGACGGCCCGCCCTCTACGTGGGGCCGGGGCGTTCCGAGGTCGGCCGTACCATCCTGGCCGAGCGGATGGGAGCCTGCGTGGCCAACGGTGACGTCCCAGGACTGGTCGCAGCCATCACCGCCCGGGCGGAAGACCGGGACGCATGCCGTGAAGAGGGGGCGAGGGCCCGCGCCGCCTTTGACCGTGAGTATTCACGCCCGCGTCGTACGGCCCAGTTCGCCAGGGTACTGGAGTCACTACCCTGATGGGGCGCCCGGGTTCGCGTCCGGTCCCGTGGCATACTCCCCTTTCCACCCCGGGGCGGGAGGTAGTCACAGCTTGCAGACGGTCGTCGTCGCCTTCTTCATCTCGCTCGCCGTCGCGCTCGTGCTGACCCCGCTCGTTCGAGGGTCCGCGGTCCGCCTCGGCGTGCTCGACTACGCGCGCTCCTCCCGGAAGATCCACGGCAAGCCCATCCCCAGGCTGGGCGGTATTGCCATCGTCGTCGCGTTCTTCACGCCGCTTCTCGCGCTCTTCTTCTTCGACACGGGCGTGGGGCAACTCCTCTGGAGCCAGCCGCAGCGAGCCCTTGCCCTCATCCTCGGCGGCCTCGCGATTGCGGCCCTGGGGACGTACGACGACTTGAAGGGCTCAGGCGCTCGCCCCAAGTTCGCGATCCAGGTCCTGGTGGCGGCGCTCATGTGGTTCGCCAACTACCGGGCCGACACCATCGCCACTCCGTTCGGAACCTTTGGCCTGGGCGTGCTCGGCTTCCCCCTCACCGTCCTCTGGATCGTGGGCGTCACGAACGCCCTCAACCTCATCGACGGGCTCGACGGGCTCGCCACCGGCATCGCGCTCGCCGCGACCGGGACGATCTTCTGGGTGAGCTTGAACAACAACCGCCCGCTCATGGCGCTCTTCATGGCCTGCCTGGCCGGGGCGCTCCTCGGTTTCCTCCGCTACAACTTCCACCCCGCGTCGATCTTCATGGGGGACAGCGGGAGCCTCTTCGTGGGGTTCGTGCTGGCGACGACGGCGCTCGAGACCCACGAGAAGTCGACGACGGCGGTGGCGCTGCTCGTCCCGATCGTGGCGCTCGGGCTCCCCATCGGCGACACGTTGCTCGCCATGACGAGGCGGGCGGCACGCGGACAGCCGGTCTTCTCGTCGGACCGTGGGCACATCCACCACCGGCTCATGGCGCGGGGGCTTTCCCACCGGGCAACGGTCCTGGCGCTGTACGGGATCGCCATCGTTCTCGGGGGCGTGGCCGTGGCGCTCTTCCACTCCGACGCCGAGCAGACGCTGGCCTACGCCGGCGCCATCATCGCCATCGCGGCGATGCTCCTCGTGACGGCGGGGTACGTCCGGTTCGACCAGACCCGGCAGCTCCTGTCGGATCGGAAGAACAACCTCGCCATGCGGGCCGCGGTGCGCCAGGCGGGCAGCCAGCTCCGCACGGCCCAGGACCCCGAGGCCATCTGGAACGTGGTGCGGGAGGTCATGCCCGTCTTGCAGGCCAGTTGCGCTTCGCTCACGGTCGTGGCCCGGAACGGGACGGTCAAGACGTCCGAGTTCTCCTGGGGATTCGACGAGGCGCCGGCGAGCGTGCTCCGGGCCCGGTTCAGCCTGCTGGGGGAGCGGCCGGACGACGGGCGCATCGAGCTGGGGTTCACCGATGGAAGGCGGACCGTGGACAGGGACACGGAGATCGCGATCGAGCTTCTGTGCGAGCATATCCATGCGGCCGTCGAGCGGATTGCGGCGGCGCAGGAGGCGGAGGGGACGGGGAGCAGGAAGGTGCTGCGGATCCGGAGGTAGGGGGGGCGGCGGGTTGGCACCCGAATTGCTGTTTCCAGGAACGGTCTGTTCGTCCGAGGCAATTCCAGATGGGAGCGGCCGATGCGCGGACCATCCGTCTGCGAGGCGGCCCGCTCCGAATACGATGAGATTCGCGATGGATGCACCGCCAACAAACATGGCCGAGATTGGTCGACGGCTCACTGTACGCCCGGAGGGCCGCGGCAGGGCTTGCCCGGGTCAATCATCCTCACTAGAGTCGATCCAGTGAGCGATCTGTCTGTCCTGGCCGGCCTCGTGACCTACGCCGGAAGTGCTGAACACAAGCGATTCCCCAACCCCATCGCCAAGCCGGAACTCCGGTCAGACGCTTCCGACTGCGATTTGGTCGACCAATCTTTGAGTCAGGACCCCGCGCGATTGTTGAAGCTACTTCGGGAGATCATCGGGCGTGGCCAAGTCGACCCCCGCAGGGACGGGATGTTCCCACGGTACGGCTGGGGATGGATACGAGGCAGCGACCGTCACAGCAAGCTCGTCGAGGTTCGTGTGACCAACTCGACACTTGGAGCCTACAAGGGCTACTTCATCGACGACACCGATCTCGTTGGCAAGAAGGCGTGGCTGAGGAAGTATTTGCTCGACGGTGGGCCCTGGAGTGGTGAGCTGGAATGACGATGAAGGTCGACATCGGGTGGCTATCTGCCCCGGGGGTCAAGGACCCTGCGGAGGCGGCTACTTGGGCGGAAATCTCCCTGAAGATTGGCGGCGAAGTGGCTTCCCGTGTCCTGGATGAGCGTCTGAATGCCGTCCGGAACGGGCTCTTCTCTAGTGCGCTGCCTCTTGTGGAATGGGTCGTCGATTCGTGGCCACGGCTGGTGCACGAACGACGTACCCCGGCATCGCTGCGAGAGGCGCTCACCTTGAGCATGGGGGGAGACGCTGCGTCGTCCGGCCTTCCGCGTGAGGAGTTCTTCGAATGGGTTGGCTACCATTCGACGAGAGCCGCCCGCGCGGGAGGAGCGATGCCGGATCTTCGCATCGTCCGGTTCGATGGTGGGTCGTTCGCGGTCCGCATGAACCCCGATGTGCGCGGCCTCGCTCCAGGCGTTACCGTTCGATTCATAGACGGGGCCGACTCCCGTGTGAATGCGCAGGATCTGAAGGCCGAACTTCACAGACTGGTGGAGTCGGTAATCCTTCGAATCGATGGCGTCAGGACCGAGAGGGTCGAGCGTCTCCTCGAGCGTTGGGCGAGAGTCCAGGGTGAACCAGCCGCCGCGGCGGGGCGGCTCGGAATCGATGACGAGAACCTGGGAGCTGAAGACCGATCGGCCATCGATGCCGTGCTGAGCGACCCGACTCCGGAGGTATTGCTGGGGATCGCGGAAGGATCCGCCGCCGATACGGCGTCATGCCGGGTTGCCGAGGCGAAGGCCGCCACGCGTGAGGCACCCCGGTCTGTCCCCGAGGCGAAGGCCTGGGTCAGACTCGAGGACGTTCTCCGACGTGTCCGCCTCGACAGGCCATGGCTCACCGGCTGGGCGGCCGCATCCGAATTTCGATCCGCGATCGGACTGGAGTCACTGGAGGCCCCTGCTCGCCGATTTCCTGCGCTCTTGTCGGAACGGTGCGGTTGGCCGAAGGAGAGCCAAGTGTTCGGTCTCGACGCGCCCCCAACAGGAGTTGACACCATCCACATCAAACGCTCCAGGCAGATGCCCGTCGTGATGACGTCCTCCAGGACGCCTCAGGCTCACGCTTTCCGGACGGCCAGATCTCTTTACTATTTCCTTTTCCTGGGGGGGAGCGGGGATCGAGCCGTTTCCGATTCGCGGATGATCCAGGGGCGCCTGAGTGAAGCCAATGCGTTCGCCGCGGAACTGCTCGCACCCGCAGATGTCATTCGCGCGCACACGCCGCCGAACCGACTCTGGACGAGACGGGAGCGGAAACTCGTCGCGGCCAGCCTCGGGGTCGATCAGCAGGTCGTCATGCACCAGATCGAGAATCGGGGCCTCGGCCTGGCCGACTGAAGTATGGCTCCAGAGCAGTCGAGGGCTGTTGGACCCGCGTGGTAACTTCCCCGCCCGTGAGGGATCCCCCCGAGAACGCGCTCGTCGCGGAACTCGCGCGGCAGGAGGCGCTCCTGCGGGAACTCGATCGCGAGCGCGGCGAGGCAAAGGCCCGCCTCGAGAAGCTCCGGAAGCAGGTCGATGCGGCCAAGGGCGTCCAGTCACGCCCGCCGTCGCCGCCTCGGCCGGCCACCACCCCGGCGGCGCGACTCACCGACGCGGCCAAGCTTCGGATCTTCCGGGAACTCTTCCGCGGCCGCGAGGACGTCTACCCGAGGTACTGGGAGAACACCGCCAAGGGGAAGAAGGGCTACGCCCCCGCCTGCGCGAACGAGTGAGACCGGGCCCTCTGCGACAAGAAGCGCGTGAAGTGTGGGGAGTGCCCGAACCAGGAATTCCTTCCGGTGGGGGACCAGGTCATCCTGGACCACTTCCACGGCCGCCACGTCATCGGCGTCTACCCGATGCTCGAGGACGAGACCTGCCGATTCCTGGCGGCCGACTTCGACGGGGCCTCGTGGAGGGAGGACGCCGCCGCCTTCGTCGAAACCTGCCGTTCCGCCGGTGCGAATCCTGCGGTGGAACGGTCGCGCTCCGGTGAAGGTGCCCACGTGTGGTTTTTCTTCACGGCTCCCGTCGCCGCGGGCATGGCCCGGAGGATGGGCGCCCACCTTCTCACCGAGGCCATGGGTCGCCGCCACCAGATCGGGATGGAGTCCTACGACCGGCTCTTCCCGAACCAGGACACGATGCCGCGCGGGGGCTTCGGAAACCTCATCGCCCTGCCGTTCCAGGGAAAGGCGATGAAGCAGGGGAACACGCTCTTCCTCGACGATGGCTTCAACCCGTGGCCCGACCAGTGGGGCCATCTCGCCGGTGTGCCCCGCCTTTCCCCGGCCTTCGTCGAGGAGCATTCGCTGCCCTTGATGCCGCCGGCGGCCGGCACCGTCCGTTCGCAGCGGGTGGCTGGCCCCCTCCCTGCGGAGCTGAACGCGGTCCTGGCGCAGCGCCTCTTCGTCCGGAAGGCGGGCGTTCCCTCGCCGCTGCTCGACCGGATACAGCGGCTCGCCGCGTTCCAGAATCCGGACTTCTACCAGAAGCAGCGCATGCGGCTGTCCACGCGTGGCACGCCCCGGATCATCTCCTGCGCGGAGGACTTCCCCGATCACGTCTCCATCCCCCGAGGGTGTCAGGTCGACCTCGAGGCGCTCCTCGACGAGCACGGGGTGAAGCTGGCGATCGAGGACGAACGCCACGTGGGCGAGGCGAACGACCTGACCTTCCAGGGCGAGCTCACGCCGATCCAGCAGGCCGCGGCGAAAGCCATGCTCCAGCACGACATCGGGGTCTTCGTGGCGCCGCCGGGGCTCGGGAAGACCGTCCTCGGCGCGTACCTGGTCGCCCAGCGCCGCAGGAGCACCCTCGTCCTCGTGCACCGGCAGCAGCTTCTCGACCAGTGGGTCGCCCAGCTGTCGATGTTCCTGGGGATCGACGAGAAGGAGATCGGCATCATCGGCGGGGGCAAGAAGAAGCCCAACGGGCGACTCGACGTCGCCATGCTGCAGAGCCTGGGTCGGAAGGGAACGGTGGACGACCGGGTGGCCGGATACGGGCAGGTCATCGTGGACGAGTGCCACCATCTTCCGGCGTTCTCGTTCGAGCGGGTGCTGAACCAGGTGAAGGCGAGGTACGTCGTTGGCCTCACTGCCACGCCCCGCCGACGTGACGGGCGCCATTCGTCCGGAACATCGTCGTCCTGCAGGGCGGCGCCTCCCGGAAAGAGCAGAGGGCCCGCGACGACCGACTCGGGAGCATCCCCGATCACGCGGAGCGGCTTCTCCTCGCAACGGGCCGGTACATCGGGGAGGGCTTCGACGACGCCCGGCTCGACACGCTCTTCCTGGCGCTGCCCATCTCGTTCAGGGGCACGCTGGTGCAGTACACGGGACGCCTGCACCGGCTCCATCCGCGCAAGAGCGAGGTGCGGATCCACGACTACGTCGATCGCTCCATCCCGATGCTGCTCCGGATGTTCGAGCGCGTCGAGCCTGCCAGGGCCTGCTTGAGCGCTTGTTCCACGATCGTCCGCAGGCGCCCCGGGGGGATGCTGGCCGCCCACTTTCGAGCCGCACGCATGCGGAACGACCTCGGCAGGTGGAGTTCCGGCAGCGCCGCGAAGAGACGGGACCGGGTCGGGGACAGGTAGAGGAAGTCCACGAGAGCCTTCTCGGGGGAGGCGAGCCTGATTCCCGACCGGGGGTCCTGCACGGCGCCGCCGAAGAACTCGGGGCAGACGTGGTGCACGCTGTAGGTTCCGAGCGGCGTTCGAACGCGCGTGCTCCGCCCGAGGGAGACCAGGTAGGTCATCGCCGGGACCTGGTCGATCATCCCGTGCAGGTAAAGCGCGCTTTGCAGCGAGACGTAGTTCGGGTGGGGGGCGGTGACGTAGTCGGCCAGCACGAGCGGGTCCGGCGGGTCGCGCAGGGCCCAGAGACCCTTGCGAACCGGAGTCACGAGGCCGGCGGCTCCGAGGCGGCGCAAGGTCTGGCTCGCCGCCTCGATGGAGATCCCGAGGACGGCGGCGGTGTCCGACGTCGTCACGGCGGGGACGCGGAGCCGGAGGAGACGTCCCAGTGCGTCGCGGGCGTTCATGGGGTGGGACCTGGTCCGGGCTGCAGCCCTTCATTCAGATACTCCACGACCTGCGTCTGCAGGGAGTCCCATGCCTCGGGCGATCCGTAAGTATCCGCGTGTTCCGGATGGAGATACGAGATCACCTGGGCCCTGTATGACGCGTAGGTGAGGGTCATCGCCCGGTCGATCGCCGCCTCGAGGTCGAGGCGAACGGGGAGCAGGAGGTCGACCCTGCCCCCGGTACGGGGAATGAGCACCGCGCCGAGGTCGAAGACGTCGCGGGCCTGGACCTCCCTGCGAGCGGCCAGTGCCTTGACCTTCTGTCGCAAGGCGACGTCCAGGGGGTAATGCGGGGCCAGGAACTGCATGGACTTGTGCTCCGCCAGTACGCTTGGCGCGATCGACTCGAGCACGGCCTCGTCCCCCGTGTCCCTTCGTGAGAACTCGATCTTCGTGGGAAAGACGGAGGGCAGGCCATCCAGGGAGAGCCCCACCTTCCAGCGCTGGGTGGTCTCCGTCTGCTTCGGAGCGGTGACCCTGCTCAACTGGATCCGGTGATTCCTGAGCGCCAACGTGAGCGCCGTTCCGCCCAGGATCCGGGCGACCTTGTCCTTGAGGACGTGAACGGGAACCCTGTCGGAGACGTCGAAGTCGATGTCCTCGGAGTACCGGACGCTCTCGAAGAAGAACCGGAGGTTGCACCCGCCCTTCACGGCGAAGGAGTCCTTGTCCGGACCGGAGCAGAGCAGGCGGGCGAACTGGAGGTGAAAAGTCTCGATGGAGTGGAGCGAGGGCGTCACGCCGAACAGGATGTCTCACTTTTTACGTATGTGTCAAGATCGCGTAGTTTATATAGCCGCCTGATTCTGGCCGGGCGACGAGGCACCCGATCGGCTCGGCCGACCGTGAGAGGACGATCCCTGCACTACTTGGCGAGCTCGAGCCAATCCACGGGACCCTGACACTTCCGACGATTCCGTCACGACGGCCAGGATTCGTCGAGGCCGAGGTGATCCACTCGGCCTCGTGGAGGTGCGAGGGGAGCAGCTCCTTCGGGTGGCCGCGAGGCCGCTCCGGGTCACCTTGACCACGCCGGCTGGCTGGGATGAGGCACGAGCCGTGAGGGTGGTAGAGAACGGCCTGACGGCAGGCGGCCCAGACGCCCGGGTCCTGAAGTCGGAGCACTCCGTCGTGTTGCTCCTGCGTGGCGTTCCGGTCGTCACCGCCATGGCCGACCCGAGCAATATGGGCGAGATCCACCTCCGGGTCGACCTTCGCCCCCTGGGGATTCAGCTCTTCGACGACGCGAGCGGGCTTCATGTGGGATCGAACCTGCACACGGGAAATCGTGTCTCGAACGCTGCTACGGGCATCAGTCTAGCGTGACCGGACGGACGAAACTCCCCTCGTAAGCCCCCGGGTGCGGTCCGTGCGGCACCCCCGCCGGGTGGAACGAGATGCTCCCCGGCCCCACGTCCACGCTGGTGTGCGGGTACGGGCAGGGGACGGCGAAGGGCCACACCGTCCCGTCCCAGCCGGTGACGTCGAGGGGTGAGTGGGGCGTCAGCCAAGGTTTTCCTTGGAAGCGCAACCGACCACCGTCGAGAAGGCGTGGTCGCCTCAGTATGGCGAATCCGTAAGTTAGTACAGGATCTTATGGCTATTCGCCTTGCAAGGTAATGAAGATTACCTTAGCCTTTGCGCCATGCCCTGGGGTTTCTACGGCCGCAACGATGAACTGCATCGACTCCAGGCGATTCTGGCGAGAAACCGCTGGTACTTCGTCAAGGTCACGGGACGCCGCCGGATCGGTAAGACCGCCCTCATCCAGCGCGCCCTCCAGACTGGGCAGCGCGTGTTCTACGTCCAGGTCCCAGACTCGGGGCCCGTGGGCGTGCTTTCGGCGGTCGCCGACCAGATGGACACGTTCGAGATTCCTGCCACCGAGTTCCCGCGGCCCAGGACGCTTCAGGAACTGGCCAGGCTCGTGGGCAACTTGGCTCGAGCCGGCTATGCCGTAGCGCTCGACGAGTTCCAGTACTTCAACCGCGAGCGCCTGCGCGATTTCTGCTCCCTTCTCCAGGCCGAGGTGGATCAACTCTCCACACAGCCTCGGGGGACACCCAAAACCGGCCAATGAGGGACGTCTGAAAACCGGCCAACGGAGTTGAGGGACCGAGACGTTGACGCGGGCGGGTGAGGCATGGCCCACCGCCGGGATGGCCAACGTCTTGAGCGAAGAGAAGAAGCA
>CAIVAR010000053.1 GCA_903904005.1 uncultured Anaeromyxobacter sp. | reverse complement strand
CCCCCTGGGGCGGGCTGGCGGTAAGGTGGCCCGTCCAGTGACCTCCGCGCTCCTCGCCCTCCTCCTCGCCGCGACCCCGGCCGCCTCGGCAAAGGGCGCTGCACGTCCAATCGCCCAGGCCGACCCCGTCGCCACCGTCCGGGAGGCCGAGCGGCAGGTCCGGGCGGCGCTCCGGGCCGGCGGCAAGCGGGCCGAGCTCGAACGGATCGGCGCTGCCACAATCGACTACGAGGAACTGGCCCGCCGCAGCGTCGGACCCCTCTGGGCGAAGCTCTCCCCCGCCGACCGGTCGGCCATCGTGAAGTCGCTCCGGGCGCTGGTGGAGGAGACCTGGCTCTCCGGCCTGCTGCGCCCCGATCCCCTCTTCGCCTTCGCGGTCCTCGGAAAGCAGGTGACGGGGACCGAGGCCGAGGTGAAGACCCGCGTCCAGTCCGGGGGGCGGCAGGCCCCGGTCGACTTCCGGCTCGTCCGGGGCAAGGACGGCCGCTTCCGCGTCATCGACGTCACGGTGAACGGCGTCTCGGCGCTGGGCGGATACCGCGAGCAATTCCCGCAACTTCTGGACCTGGGGGGCGTCCCGCTCCTGCTCGAGACGCTCGCGATCCAGCGACGGGCGCTCGTCGAGATGCGGACCCCGCGTCGCCCTTGATCTCCCCCTCCCGGTGCGCGATCGTGCGGCCCCGTTTCGACCTGCCGCCGACCCCCGCCGGAGGAAACCTTGCCCCAGCTCCCGAGCACCGCCCTCGCCGAGAAGGCCGTCAACACCATCCGCATGCTCGCCGCCGACGGCGTGCAGAAGGCGAACAGCGGCCACCCCGGCATGCCCATGGGCGCCGCCGACATGGCCTTCGTGCTCTGGAGCCGGCACCTCCGGTTCGACCCGTCGGAGCCGCGCTGGATCGACCGCGACCGCTTCGTGCTCTCGGCCGGCCACGGCTCGATGCTCCTCTACTCGCTGCTCCACCTGGCGGGTTTCGACCTCTCCATCGACGACCTCAAGAATTTCCGGCAGAAGGGCTCCCGCACCCCCGGTCACCCCGAGTTCCGCCACACGCCGGGCGTCGAGGTCACGAGCGGCCCGCTCGGCCAGGGCTTCGCGAACGCGGTGGGCATGGCGCTCGGGCAGGCCATGCTCTCGGCCCGGCTCGGGCCCGGGAACCCGGTCGAGGACCACTGGGTGTACGCCATCGTCTCGGACGGCGACCTCATGGAGGGCGTCTCGGCCGAGGCGGCCAGCCTCGCCGGCCACCTCAAGCTCGGCCGCTGCGTCTTCCTCTACGACGACAACCAGATCACCATCGACGGCCGCACCACGCTGGCCTTCTCCGGCGAGGACGTCACCCGCCGCTTCGAGGCCTACGGCTGGCAGGTGCAGTCGGTCGACGGACGCGACCGCGAGGGCATCTCCCGCGCCATCGACGCCGCCAAGGCAGACCTCTCCCGGCCGAGCCTCATCCGCGTCCACACCGTCATCGGCTACGGCTCGCCGAACAAGCAGGGCAAGTCGAGCGTCCACGGCGCCCCGCTCGGCGAGGAGGAGCTGAAGGCCACGAAGGAGTTCCTGGGCTGGCCGCAGGAGCCCCGCTTCCTCGTCCCCGACGACGTGCGCGCCCTCTGGGCCGACGTGATCGGCGCCCGCAAGGGCGAGCACGAGGCCTGGAAGCGGCGCGCCGACGCCTGGCGCGCCTCGAATCCAGAGAGGGCGGCCCTCCTCGACGCCCACCTGAACCGCACCGTCCCCGCCGACATCACGGCGCGGCTGCTCGAGGGGGCCGACGCCTCCGAGGCCACCCGCAAGCTCTCGCAGGCCATGCTCCAGAAGGTGGCGGCGCTGGTGCCGTCGCTGGCCGGCGGCTCGGCCGACCTCGCCGAGTCGAACCTCACCGAGGTGAAGGGCGCGGGGGGCGTGGAGGCGGGGCAGTACGCGGGGCGCAACATCCACTTCGGCATCCGCGAGCACGCCATGGGCTCCATGGCGAACGGGCTCGCCTACGACGGCGAACACATCCCCTTCGTCTCCACCTTCTTCGTCTTCTCCGACTACATGCGGCCGGCGGTGCGCATCGCCGCGCTGGCCGGGCTTCAGGTCATCTACGTCTGGACCCACGACTCCATCTTCCTCGGCGAGGACGGCCCCACCCACCAGCCCATCGAGCACCTCACGGCGCTCCGCGCCATCCCCAACCTCCACGTGGTCCGCCCGGCCGACGGGCTCGAGACGGCGCTCGCCTGGGCCCACGCCCTCACGCGTCGTGAAGGGCCGACGGCGCTCGTGCTGACCCGGCAGAAGATCGCGAAGATCGAGCGGACGGTCCCGTTCGACGCCGCCAAGGCGATGCGCGGCGGCTACGTCGTGGCCGATCCGCCGGGCGCGAAGGTGACGCTCGTCGCCACCGGCAGCGAGCTCGCCACGGCGCAGGGGGCGGCGGCGCTGCTCGCCGCGAAGGGGATCCCGGCTCGCCTCGTCTCGGTGCCCTGCCTCACCTGCTTCGAGGCCCAGCCCGAGGCCGTCCGGCGCGAGGTCATCCCCGCCGGACAGCGCGTCGCGGTGGTGGAGGCGGGACGCGCCATCGAGTGGTGGCGGCTGGCCGGCTCCGACGGGCTCGTCATCGGCATCGACGGCTTCGGCGCCAGCGCGCCGGAGAAGGCGCTCGCCGAGATGTACGGCTTCACGCCGGAGAAGGTGGCGGCGCGGGTCGTGGGCTGGCTCGGCGCCTGAGCCCCGGCTGGGCCCGATAAAGGAAACGCCCCGCCTCCAGGAGGAGGGCGGGGCGTCGCAGGGTGGCGGTGGTTCCGCCGGTTCCTGCGGCTCGTCCTACCGCATCGCGGGCTGGATCTGGACCGGCTGCACGATGGGCATCGCCACGGCGATCGTCACGGGGCGGGCCTCGAGCCGCTCCCCCTTCGACAGCATCTTGAGCGAGAGGGCGAGGAGCTTGGCGAGCAGCTCAGCCGAGCCCGGCACGTCGAGCTTGCGGTAGATGCGCTTGCGGCGGGCGCGGATGGTCTCCGGGGAGACGCCGGCGGCCGACGCGGAGTCCTTGCAGGCGAAGCCCTGGGCGATGCGAAGCACCTCGGCGCGCTCCGCCGGGGTCAGGTTGGTCCCCTCGAGAAAGCGGGCGGCGAAGGGCTGGAGAATTTCGATGTCGATCTGGGCCATGGTTCGTTCGATTCCTTTCACTGCTCGGCTCCGGTCCCGACCAGGGGCGGATTTTGTGCTGCTCCCCCCCGCGTACCCGGTCGGGTTTCCAGGTTGTACGATAGCAACGCCCCTCCCGGTTGGCACCCCCCTGGGACCCCGACCCTTGAACCATGCCATGGGTACGGAATCACGATTGATTCTGTCCATGATTCTCTTAGCAAACCACCTTCGCGACCCCAAGGGGTTGTAAGTACAAGTAAATTACGGCTCCGATTGGGACGCCCCACAGTGGTCGAAGGACAACCCGTCAGGGATGGAAAATTAGTCCCAGTTGGGGCGTAACTCGCCTTTCAGCCTCGGAGAGCCGTTCCCAGTCCAGGACGGGCGACCTGAGGTCGCGCGCCGACCGAACCCCGGGAGGTACGGGAACCTCGACGCGGAGCGGCATGAGACCCGGGGTGCGGGCCACCAGGAGCTGCTCGGCATCGCTCCCGGAGAGCCACCCGGCGAGGGCGTGCACGGCGGACTTCTCCACGCCCCGCTGCGTCACCGCTGCGGCCGTGGGGAAGACGAGCGTCCCGAACCCGGCCTGGTCCGGGTAGACCACCTCGAGGGCCGCGACGCTCACGGCACCCGCGGCACCCTGCTCCGAACCGGCGAGGCCGAAGGCCGCCTTCCCCGAGGAGACCCGCGCCTGCACGCCCGGCCCGTCCGGCGCGACCTGGGCGCGCTGCGCAGCGATGGCCCGCGCGAGCCCCAGCGCGGCATCCTCGCTCGAGAGCAACGCCAGCGCTGCGAAGGTCGCCGGACCCTCCCCCTGGTCCGGGCGGGAGAGCGCCTGCTGCCCGGCGAAGCGCGGATCGGCGAGGTCGCGCAGGTTGCGCGGCTGCGCCGGAAGCGAGGCGCGGGGACCGACGAGCAGGATGCGCGCCCGTGCCCCCACCGGGAAGAAGCGGCGCGCCAGATCCTTCCAGCGGGCCTCCACGCCGGAAGCGTCGGGGGCCGAGCCCGGAACGAGCAGCCCCGGATGGCGCAGCGCCTGGACCGGGTCGCCGAACCAGGCCAGGTCGGCCTCGGCCGGGTCGTCGACGAGCACCACGCGGGCAATCCGCCGATTCACGGCCAGTGTCACGAGCGCCTGCGCCGCGATGGGCGAGACCGAGGCGTGGACCTTCACCTCCGGCAGCGGCGCGCCGGACGAGCAGGAGAGCGCGGCGAGGGCGACTGCGAGCCACCATGTGACGCCAAGGCTGCGCACGGTCAGGTCGCGGGCTCGCGCTCGCGGCTCTTTCGCCCGGGGGCATGGGCGGAGCCGTCGCCACCCCTGGCCTGGGCGTCGAGGAGCGCGTCGTTGGCGCCGCGGACGAGCGAGGCGAAGGACATGGTCCCCTCGCCATCATAGGTGGACACCCCCACGCTGGCGGTGAGGCCGCCGGGGTGGGCCCGGGCGCGCTTCACCAGCCGCTCGGCGGCGGTCCGCGCGCCCAGCGCGTCGGTGTGGGGCATGAACACCAGGATGCGCTCTCCGTCGTAGAGGAGCGGCAGGTCGATGTCGCGCATGCCGCTCGCGACCAGCGCGAGAAGCTCCCCGAGCAGGGCCGAGCGGAGCGCCTCGTCGAGACGGGCGGCGCGGTCGTGCCATCCGTCGACGGCGAGGAGCGCCAGGCTGACGGGATAGTGGTAGCGCCGCGACCGCTTGACCTCGACGAGGAGCAGCTTCTTGACGAACTCGTAGTCCGGGAGGGCGGCCGGGTAGGTCGCCAGCTGGCGGGCCAGCGTCCGTCCCAGGTCGGTCTCGGCGCGCAGCCGGGCGAGCGCCCGGAAGAGGCTCACCACCGCGGTGCGGGTGAGCGGCGCGACCAGCGTCCCGTCGGCGGGCAGCCGGCTCGCCGGCTCGGCCTCCTCGTCGACGAGCAGGACCACCGGGAGCGACGGATCGGCCGCGCGCAGGGCCTCGAAGGCGGCCTTCCCCTCCGGGGTGGCGGGCCGGATCGCCGCCACCGAGAACTGCGACGGGTCGATTCTCGCCAGCCCGGCGGACGGCGACGCCACCTGGACCTCGAATTCGGCTCCCTTGAGGAACCGGCGCAGCGCTGCGACCAGCGGCGGGCTGCCGTCGAGCAGGAGGATGCGGTGGGCCATGACGGTGGCTCGATGCTACCATTCGCGCCCGTGCCAGCGAAGCGCATCGCCCTCGCGCAGATCGACACCACCGTCGGGGACCTCGGCGGGAACGCGGAGCGGATCCGCGCCTTCACCCGTCTCGCCCGGGACGCCGGAGCGGGGCTGGTCGCATTCCCGGAGCTGGCGATCTGCGGCTATCCCCCGAGGGACTTCCTCGACATGCCGGAGTTCGTGGACCGCTGCGCCGCCGCGGTCGAGGATCTCGCGCGCCCGGGGGAGTGGTCGCGCGGAATCGCGGTCGCGTTCGGCTTCCCGGAGAAGGACGTGGGGGCACCGCCGCCGGGGCTCTACAACGCGGTGGCGCTCGTCGACGGGGGACGGCTCGCCGCGGTCGGGCGGAAGTCGCTCCTCCCCACCTACGACGTCTTCGACGAGACCCGCTACTTCCTGTCGTCCTCGTCGAGCACGGCGGCGGCGGCCGGGTCGGTCGGGCTCACGCTCGGGCTCTCGGTCTGCGAGGACATCTGGAACGACAAGCGGTTCTGGGACCGCCCCCGGTACGCGCGGGACCCCGTCGCCGATCTGGTGTCGGGGGGTGCGGAGCTCGTGCTGAACGTCTCGGCGTCGCCCTACGCGCTCGGCAAGGCCTCCCTGCGGGAGCGCATGCTGGGCGCCGCGGCGCGGGCCCACGGGACCCCGGTGGCCTACGTGAACCAGGTGGGCGGCAACGACTCGCTGGTCTTCGACGGCGGGTCGATGCTGGTCGGACCCGACGGGCGGGTGCTGGCCCGGGCCCCGCTCTTCGTGGAGGCGCTGCTCGTGGCCGACCTCGACGGGTCGGGCGTGCGGCTGCTCGGCGCCGACGGGCGGGAGCTGCCTCCGCCGGCGCCCCCCGACGCCTCCCCCGACGGGCAGGCCGACGAGGTCTTCCGCGCACTCGTGCTCGGCGTGCGGGACTACGTGCGCAAGTGCGGCTTCCGCAGCGCCGTCATCGGTCTCTCGGGCGGGATCGACAGCGCGCTGACCGCCGCGGTCGCAGCCGCGGCCCTCGGGCCGGAGCAGGTCACCGGCGTCGCCATGCCTTCGCGCTACAGCTCCGACCACTCCCGCGAGGACGCCCGGGTCCTGGCCGAGCGGCTCGGCATCGCCTTCCACGAGGTCCCCATCGAGCCGATGCACGCGGCCTACCTGGCCTCGCTCGGGGAGGCGTTCCGGCACCCTCCCGGAGACCTCACCGAGCAGAACGTCCAGGCGCGCATCCGCGGCCAGATCCTCATGGCGCTCTCCAACGAGACCGGTGCGCTCCTCCTCTCGACCGGGAACAAGAGCGAGCTCGCGGTGGGGTACTGCACCCTCTACGGCGACATGGCCGGCGGCCTGGCGGTGATCGGGGACCTGCCGAAGACCCTCGTCTACAGGGTCTCCCGCGCGGCCAACCGCGCCCTCGGGACCGGGGCGATCCCGGAGCGGACCTTCACCAAGCCGCCGTCGGCGGAGCTCAAGCCCGGGCAGGTCGACCAGGACTCGCTGCCGCCGTACGAGGTGCTCGACGACATCCTGGCCGCCTACGTGGAGGAGCGCCTTCCGCTCGCGGAGATCGTGCGGCGCGGCCACCCCGAGGAGCTGGTGCGCCGGGTGCTCCGGATGGTGAACGGCAGCGAGTACAAGCGGCGGCAGGCGGCGCCGGTGCTGAAGGTGACCGGCAAGGCGTTCGGGGAGGGCCGTCGGCTGCCGATCGCGCACGGGTGGAGGGCGTAGCGGTCGTCCGGATCGCCTTCGGGCCAGCGGACTGTCTGCCGCCGGCGCCGGGTCGCCCCTCCTCCGCTCCGTTGTCCTCGCGGCCGGCCGGGTCCGTGCTGCATGGACGGTGGAGTGGCCGCTGCGGAGACTGCGCTCGGAGTGGCGCCCTCGCCGGCTGGGACGGCTCGGGCCGAAGGCGACGCGAACGGCGTTCTTCGTGGGGAGATCCGGGTATTCACTACCGGTCGCGACGCGCATTGCGGTCTCGCCCGACCGAGTCGCGACATCGGTGTCACGGTTCTGCCGGCAGAACCACTCCTTCGGGTCATCGACCCGCCTCCACGCAACGACGGACGCGACGGGCGCACCGCCGTGTGGCCGACGGCGACGCGGGACCGCCCTCGCCCTCGAGTCGCGAGTCGCGAGTCGCGGGGCCCGCCAGTGCGCCAGGCGGTCCGGGTGGCCCCGGCGCGGGGCGCATCTGAGTGGGCGCCGAACCGCCTCCACTCGAACTGCACTGTCCTTCGGCGCCAGTCGGCCGCCAACCCCTCGCCACGAAGCGGGCGCCCCCCAGCGACGCGGGCCATCCGGAACCGCCGGCACCACGGACGGACCCCCGCGACGCGGGCCATCCGGAACCGCCGGCACCACGGACGGACCCCCGCGACGCCCGCCGCCGTGCGATCATCGCAACCGATGCCCAAGCGCGACAAGGCACCGCCCGCGACGGCGCCGCCCCCTTTCAATGCGGCGCTGGCCGGGCTGGCCGCCCGGATGGGCGACGTCCGGCAGGTGGCTGTGCCCGCGCCTCCGGCAACGGCACCGGCTGCCGCGAAGCCCCCCGGACCTCCGCCCCCCGCCCGCGCCGTGGTCCGGATGGAGCGGGCCGGGCGAGGCGGCAGGACCGTGACGGTGGTGGAGAAGCTCGGTCTTCGGCCGCGCGAGCTCGAGGCGTGGCTCTCCGACCTGAAACGCGCCCTCGGGTGCGGCGGGGTGATCGAGGGAGCGGCGCTGGTGCTCCAGGGCGACACGCGGGAGCGGGTCGGGGCCTGGCTCGTGAAGCGCGGCGTGAAGAAGGTCACGGTGGCCTGACCGATGCCCTTCCGCTTCACGCCCGGGGTCCGCGACGCCGAGACCTCCGCCCGTCGCGGCGCCTTCACCACGCCGCACGGCCGGGTCGAGACGCCGGCGTTCATGCCGGTGGGCACCCGCGGTTCGGTGACCGGCCTCACGCCCGACGACCTCCGGTCGCTGGGGGCCGGGATCATCCTCGCCAACACCTACCACCTGCTGCTCCGGCCGGGGCTCGCGTCCATGCGCGAACTGGGCGGGCTGCACCGCTTCATGAACTGGGACGGCCCCATCCTCACCGACTCGGGCGGCTTCCAGATCTTCTCCCTCGCCACCGAGCGGACCATCACCGAGGAGGGCGCCCGATTCCAGAGCTACATCGACTGCCGGTACCACCAGCTCACGCCCGAGTCCTCCATCGCGATGCAGGAGGCCATCGGCTCCGACGTGATGATGGTGCTCGACATCTGCCTCCCATCGACCGCGGGTGAATCGGAGGTCCGGGCCGCGATGGAGCGGACCCACCGCTGGGCGCTGCGCAGCCTGGCCGCACGGACGAACGGCGAGCAGGCCCTCTTCGCCATCGTGCAGGGAGGGCTCTCGCCGGCGATGCGGGCCGAGTCGGCCGGGTTCCTCACCCAGCACCCCTTCGACGGCTTCGCCATCGGTGGACTGGCCGTGGGAGACACCCGGACGGAGCGGTTCGACGTGGTGGGGCTCGCGGCCGGGCTGCTGCCGCCCGAGCGGCCGCGCTACCTCATGGGCGTGGGCACGCCGCCCGACATCCTGGAGGCCATCGCCCACGGCGTCGACATGTTCGACTGCGTCATCCCCACCACGCTGGCCTGGCAGGGAACGGCATTCACCGGGAGTGGACGGGTCCGGCTCACCCGGACCGAGCACAAGCTCTCGGAAGCCCCGCTCGATCCGGCCTGCGGTTGCTCCACCTGCCAGCACCACGGCCGTGGCTACCTTCACCACCTGTTCAAGTGCAAGGAGCCGCTCGGCCCGCGCCTCCTCTCCATCCACAACCTGCACCACTACCTCGAGCTGATGCGGAGCGCGCGCGCCGCCATCGAGGCCGGGCGGTACGGATCCTTCATGCGGGAGACCATGTCCGCCATCGACCGGCACGAGCACGACGCCAGCGGCCGCTCCCCGGGGCGCCGCACCCTTCCCCCGCCGCCGGAGGCCCCGCCGGCCCCCGGCCTCCGCTTCGAGATCGTGGCCACCTCGAGCGGCGAGCCGTCGGTCCGGGACGCCGAGGCGGGCGAGGTGATGCACCCGGTGATCGGCGCGGCGGTCGAGTCGGAACGGCTCTACGTGGCCCAGTCGCGCCTCGTGGAGCGGCTCCTCGAGCCGGGCCCCACCCTGGTCCTCTTCGACGTCGGCCTCGGCGCCGCCGGCAACGCGCTCGCCGCCCTCCGGGCCGCCCGGGCCGCACCTGCGGGGCGCCGTCCGCTGGCCCTCGTCAGCTTCGAGCGGGAGCTGGGCGCACTCACCCTGGCCTGCTCCGACGACGGGGCGCGCCGGCTCGGCTGGTCCGTCGAGGAGACCGCGGCAGCCCGGTCCCTGCTGCGGAACGGGCGCCACGAGGAACCCGGGATCACCTGGGAACTGCGGCT
>CAIVAR010000052.1 GCA_903904005.1 uncultured Anaeromyxobacter sp. | reverse complement strand
TCCGCAGCGGACGACCTTCGAGGCCAGTTCCACGGTGGGGATGCTGATGACGCACTGCCGGGACTTTCGCACGAGCCCGTAGGTGTAGTTCCGGTTGCTGATGACGCACCCCACGAGCGGCGGCTCGAACTCCATGGGGGTATGCCAGGACATCGGCATCACGCTGGTGTTCTTCCCGGAGGTGGCCGAGAGCAGGACGCCTGGACCGGGTTCGAGCAGACAGTAGACCTTCGACAACGCGAATGATCGCTTGGCCATGGTGTGGAGAGTAGCCGTGAGCCAGGGCTCGGAGATGACCATGACTGGAAGAGGCGGGCGATTCCGGGGGGAGGCGATCACCCAACGCCCGAGTACGCCCCAGACGGGATCGCGCAGATAACCCAAGCTCCGGCACCGTCGGGTTCGCGTGATCGGGGACCCCTGGGGCGGGCGGGGGGCAACCGACCCCATGAAGCGCACCTGGAGCGGCTGCCAGCGCCTTCCAGGAGGGGGGGGAAACGTGCCCTCCCCCCCTCCTCCTCACCTGTGGCCGCTTCTCAGGAGAGGAACCGGCGGTCACCCGAGGGGCCTTGAGCGCGGCACGGAGAGTCCTGGCCTTCGCCTCCCAACGAACGCAGGCAGTCTTCGCAGATCCCCCCCTGGACCATGATCGAGATGTAGTCCAGCACCCCAGTCGCCGTGTCGACGAGGCTGCTCATCTGGGCCAGAGGCCCCTCAGCGTTCATGATCCTTCCGACGATCTTCGACAGAGCCTCGCTCCGTTCGGCGGAGTAGACGAGGTCCATCGCCTCCTCCACCGTCGCTCCATCGTTGATCTCGGCGTTGATGGCCCTATCCATCACCCTGTCTTCGACAACGTGGGCCAGGGCTCCAGCGAGGGCGGCGCGGATTGCCTCGGACAGCGAGGACTGGTCTTCGGTGTCGATGGCGCTGCGGACAGCCTTGTAGATGTCCTGATAGGGGTCGACCTCGGGCATAGCATCGGTCTGAGCTTCGGTCAGCGTTTCGGTCTTCATGTGAGGCTCCTGTGAGGGTTTGTGGACGACGGATCGACGTGTTTGGCTCCTATTGGTGTGATCTCACAGCGGGCGCGGGGTCCTGACCGAAGCCATCGAGGCGTTGAGATTCTCAGCATCGACTCGGGATTCGAGGAAGCTGGGGGTCCGCCTGGGACCCTAAACTTAAGGGCGGTGGCGTAAGGCGTAGCCGGGGTGGGGGGCGGAACGTGCCCCCACCCGGCCGTAGCTCACGCCACCGCGAAGTTCCCCGGATCCTCGAAGAACCGCTCGGCCCGCCTCCTCGTCATCCTGGCGTGCCGGTTCTCGAAGTAGTGACCCTTCAGCGCAGCCACCACGATCCCGCCGCCCATCTTGTCGAAGGGGGCCAACCTCCTCGGGACGCTGAGGTCGATGACGTCCATGCGGACGACCCGGGAGCCCCCGTCGTGGAGTGACTGGGCCCTGGGCACGAAGGTGACGTCCGCGAGGCGACCGTCACGTGGCTGGATGATGTACTCGACGGCGAGTCCGTTCGGGCCGGTCTGCCGGACGCGGATATGCGTCGCCTTCCGCCGGAGATCCTCGGCTTCAACGAGAAAGTCTCGCAGCGCCCCCTCCGCGAGGGCCCAGAAGAAGTAGTCGGGGTCGGTGAAGAGGACCTGCGGGAGCGTCTTGCCTCGGTACCGGCCGAAGTCGAGCGGAGTCCAGGTCATACTGCCCCCGTCGTGGTGGACCCAGACATGGGCTCGTTGCTGGGGGCGACCGCCAGTTCTTGCCTCACCCAGACGCGAGGGCGGCTGCCATCCTTGAGGCGAGGCCGCTTCTCTATCCATCCGAGGCGCGTCAGGGTGGCCTTGGCCCGGGCCTCGGACTTGGGGTCCTGCTTTTCGATCTGGATGTTCAACGCTCCGCTCAGGATACCCGTCAGCGTAACGTCTCCATGGTGGGATGACAGGTAGTCCGCGACGGCGGTCTCCCACACGTCCACCTTGGTGAACTCCTCCTGGTACTCGCGAAGGGCGGCCTCGTCGTCGGCGGCGAGCCACCACTTCTTCTCGGCGCGGAAGGCGACCACCGCTTCCGCCCACAACTGGTCCCGCCACTCCCGGACTCTGTCGATGTCGATACGGGTCGAGACGGCAACAGGCCAGTAGCGTCGGTTGCCGGTGACATCGCGGAGAAGTTCGCGGTTGTTCGTCGTCCCCCCGAAGACCGTGTGCCTGGGGACGCGCACCGTTGCCCGGCCGTAGGGGGGCCGGAACTCATCCACCCGCCTCGTGATGCCTGACTTCACCTCCTCCTCTGACTTTGCCGCCAGGATCGACTTCATCTCGGAGTGCTCGGCGATCCAAGCTCGTCGCATCACCATCAGCGCGTCCTTCGACTCGAAGTCGATGGCGGTGTCCGTAAAGAACTCCGGACCGGCTACCGCCTCGAAGAACGTGGACTTCAGAACCCCCTGCCCGGCGATAAGGACCAGCATCGTGTCCATCTTGCAGCCCGGCTCGTAGATGCGGGCCACGCAGCCGATGAACCACAGCCGGACGATGCGGCGGACCACGTCGAGGTCGAACTCGGAGTTGAGTAGCTCCGTCGCGACCCGGTCAAGGCGTGGCGTCCCATCCCACACAAGCGCGTCCAGGTAGTCACGCACCGGGTGGTACCCCCGTTCCTGGGCTGCCCTGGTCACGGCGTCCCAGGCTGTGTCCTTCCCGATCTGAAGGGGCTCGCTCTTGTTGGAAATGAACCGGCGCTCGACATTGGTCCGGAAGAGCGAGATGTCGGTGTCGGCCAACGCCCGATCCCCAACCATGATCTCGTCGGTCATCTCGTTGTGGCGCAGTTCGCCTTCAAGGAGGTCGTGTACGACCCGCAGAAGGTTCTCGGCCGTACCGAGGGAGGGGCGGCAGGCGTCGGGGAAGACTTCGCCGAGTGCCGTCCGAACAGCACCGAAGTACACCGAGCCCCCGGGGCCGGTGCTGGTTGGCGTGACCGAGTCCGGCAGCCCCCTCTCCTCCAGGTGCTTCACCTTGAAGTCGATGGGCTTGGCTTGGTCGTACAGGGCCTCCCCCCCGGGCAAGATGCGCAGGAAGGCCGCCCGCGCCTTGGCTGGCGCTGTGGGTCCTCCCCGGTAATCCGCCTGCTTGTAGATGGAGGCGACGCCCTCCAGGAGGCGCGCTGGGGCCTGGGAGGCGTTCTCGGCGCACCACTTGATGGCTGGGTTGGATGCGAGCGCCGCCAGCACTTGGTCGTCGAATGTGAAGACGTGTCGGGGCTGGTCTTCCTTGAGTTCTTCCGTGATCAGCTTCAGGTGATTCATGTCGGACTCCAGATGAGGGTGCGGCGAGCCGCATGAACCAGGGAGGAGCCACCATGGCTCCCACACTGCTGGCTGGGCGCGCCGTTCTGCTGCATGTACGAGAAGGTGATGGGGCCGTAGTCGGAGGCAGATCGAATGGCGTCGTCGAAGACATGGTCGGTCTCGTCTGAGGAGTAGTTGGAGTAGTCGCTGGAGAGTGCGTGGAAGGCTTGGCGTGCGATGGCGTTGAGTTGGTCGTGGTCGAGTACAGGGATGGCAAGGTTGGTTGCGATGCCGCGCCAAACTTCACGCGACACTTCGTCGGGGAAGGAGTCAGCCCACTGAACCAGTGGGTGCTCCAGGATCGTCGCGAGCACAGCCTTGGCCTGGGCCAAGGTCATCTCCGGGTGTGGGTTGGTGGCGCGGGGGGCGTGCGGCATCCGGGCAGACTGGGCGCGCTTCTTGGCTGGCGGCGGGGCAGCCAGTAGCTGGGTCCAGGTCGGCGGGACTTCAGCGATGGCAACGTCCCACGGGGCGCGCCCAGGAGCCCACTGGTAAAGGTTGCCGCTCTTATGCAGGGACGGCGGCAGGACGCCCTGCCCACCAGCGCCCCGGACGTCCACACCGGGCGCGATCTTGCTGGCCGAGTTGCGGATGTCGGTCGCTGGGGGCTGGGTGAAGTAGTAGTGGAAACCGCCGCTGCCGGTGATGACCGTGGGGGTGACTGGCAGTGAACCGTGGATGTCCTCCAGCTTGGGTAGCTCGATCAGCCCGGGCTTTCCCTCCCCTACGTCGATGTCGAGGACCGTCAGCCCAGAGTCCGGCCCAGTGGCGCACCCGATGTTCACGCCCCACAGGCCATGACGGGTTGAGAACTCTTGGCGTATCTCCCCGGGGTCGAGGAACAGGTGGGTCGACTTCTGCCAGCCCCGGTTGACGGGGTGCTTCCCCCAACTCTTCGGGGCGCAGGTCGCCCCCCTGAAGCAGTTGCAGCCGACGACCTGTCCATCGGCATCCAAGACGGGCCTGTGCAGCGCGATGGGCGCGAAGCCGTAGCTGCGCAACTTCAGAGCTTCCTCAACGGGGTCGAAGGTCATGGTGCCGACTCCCCGCCCTCGTCCACTTCACCGGACTGATCCTCGGCCATGCTGTTCGCCTCCCGGTAACGCCGGGCCTGCTCTTGGATGCGGGCGTAGTACTCGCGAGCGTCGTTCCGGCGCTTCGTGACGATGGCAACAGCCTCCTCGGGCGTGACCGGCTTCGGCTTGTTCATGGGGCGGCTCCTCCTGTGATCGGTCGGGAGTCGCTCAGGCGCGATGTCCCAGAGCCTCGGAGCACGCGGGCTCGTTGGCTGTAGGGGATAGTTTCCCGGCGGGCTTTTGCGATTTGGCCTCGGAGAGCCTGTTTTCGGCTCAATCCGACGAGGCGGATGACACTTTCGGCTTACTTCTCCATGGGATAGGGCGTTGTACGATTTCTGGTCGATTTATTCCGCCGCCCGTACTCCGAGTATGGGCCGGACGCCCGTAGGATGCAGGGCCTTCAGATCTGCCAACACCAGAGCCACTTTCCTGATGGGCGACGATCTGTGGTGCCTGCGGCTCGTCGTGACGCAGCGCTGGACCATCAGGACCACGGCTCCTGGTCCACTTCTTTCCACTGACATCCCAGGCGTTTGGCTTCATTCCCACCCCTGGACCAGGAGACTCTTCAAAAAAAGGAAATGAAGTAGAGAAGGAGAAAGCACCTAAGAACAGCCGCGCACCGGCGGCGGCGACCTCCCGTAGGCCAGGAGTGTTGGGGAGTCTCCTGGTCCAGTCCTGGGCAGATCATGAGGACCGCCTTGACCGCTACCAGACTCCCCAGGTCGTCGGCATGGCCAGCCTTGCTGCGACGGCTGGCGGTTGCACGTCAGCCTCTCGCACTTGGTGACCACCCGACGGCACGTCGTCCGACGCCTTGGGAGCGACGACGCCCTGGGCGTGGCCCGGTACATCGTCCTGAGTCAGGACAGGCTCCTGATCACCATCGTGGAGGTCCGGTGCCACGAACCCACCTCGGCGTCGCCTGTTGGCCTTCTCCAGGGACACCATCGGCGAAGTCCATGGCGGCTCGGGCGCAGGCTCGGGGGCTGGATGCCGAGCGGCAACTTCAATCTGCCGAGCGGCAAGTGGTGCGTGGACGTCAGCCGTCTCGATCTCGCCCACCGGCGACGGGGGCACTGCGACCGCCTCCCCGTCGTCGGTGACGTCGCCCTGCTGGTCGGCCTCGCCCCCGTCCACCTGGGTGTCCATGGCCGCCAAGAGCGCCTGAAGCTCCGCGATGGCCTCAGCAACCACTGCTCTGGCTCTGCCAGCGGGGGCAGGCGGGCGTCTCGTCTCCCGGATGAACGAGCGCAGGGTGCGCGGGCTGAAGTTCGTGTACGAGGCGCAGAACTCGTCCTGGGAGGATCCACTCCGACGGTAGCTCTCGACGAAGGCCAACTTGTCTTCGAGGGTCAGTCTCATCCCTGGAAGATTGCCGCTCCCATTTCCAGAATCTGCCGGAATCTGCCGGGGCGGCAACTGCTACGCCACGACGCCGGACGAGGCTCACCATCCCCACCCTGCCAGGGGACATTCGGCGGGGGCTCGTCGCCCACTGGGTAGATTAGGACAAGGCCACCGTGGGTCAGGCCAACCGCCCCCGGGCTACTCCTCCGGGAAGTAGTCGGAGTCGAGCCGAACGACCTGGAACGTGCTGACGGAGGTCACCCCGATCCCTACGCTGGGACCTACGCGCCGGGGACAGGCGCTTTGGCCGCCTTCGGATCATCCGCCTTCTGCATCAGGAGCTTCTTGACGTCCCCGTCTCGAATGAACTTGTCGTAGGCGGACAAAATCATCTCGCTCACGGTTGGGGCGTAGTCCGAAGCCCGCCCGAACTTGCCCGTCGTCGTGGGATCAGCCTCGTAAATCTTGTTCAGAAGGACCGTCGAGTCGCTCCTCCGCGTGATCCTGTACCTGACGGCATAGGTCCAGTCGACGCTGGAACCCAGGTCGTCCGCCTTGAAGTACATGACGTCGCCGGAGAGGACAATCGGACTAGCATCGGACAGCACTACCCCGGTCCTTTCTAGTTCGAGTACGGTGGCGCGCTTTACGAGGTCGGCGATCTTCCCCGACACGTAGAGGTCGCCCATTTTGCTGTTCTGTATCTGGTTGGGCTTGATCAGCGGGGCGTTGTCCGGGGCTTCGCCGGTCGGATGAGATGGAAGAGGAGTCGTTGACGCCCGCGAAGGTGCTCCGGGGAGCGACGGCTCATATGTGAACTTGCCGATGTCGGTCTCCCCCCGGAACCGGGCGAAGTTCTGTGCCGTGTAGGCGACTGACATCGTGCCGGAGCACCCCACGAGACAAAGCGCGGCCACGCCAACGATGACTGCAAACCGGGCCTGTAGTTTCATTCCATCTCCCTTGGAGCAGTGGACCGACGAACACTGTAGATGGCTGGATGCCAAGCGTGTTGCTCCGCGTCACTGTGCCGTAACCGGGGGACATCAGCGGGCACCCGCTCCCCGCAGATGAGCAAAGCCTCATCACGCTCCGTGTAGGCGCTTGCACACCTCGGTCTATCGGGTCGGTACCCACCGGACCCTTCACCAAGTCACATCCAGGTCGTCTGATCAGATGAGCGCCTTTTCGGCGCAAGTCTTGAGGAGTGTCCTGTGCCCAACGTGCGCCCGCTTCGAGCCCTTCCCCTCCTGACTGTCATCCTGGCCAGCACGATGGTTCTGGCATGCGGAGGAGGCACAGACTCCGGCGGCACCACGCCACCCGTGAGCGCCCCGGTGATCGCATCCTTCACGGCGACGCCGTCGACCATTACTACGGGGGCGTCCTCGACCCTGGCGTGGAGCGTGTCGGGAGCCACCTCCCTCTCGATCAACCAGGGCGTCGGGACGGTAGCTGGATCCAGCACGACCGTCAGCCCGACTTCAACGACGACCTACACGCTGACGGCCACGAACTCGGGTGGGAGTGCCACGGCGACCGCGATGGTGACGGTCAGCGGCGGGGGAGCCTCCCAGACTGCCGCGCTCCAAGTCGTCTCGGGTAACTCACAGACGGGCACGGTCGGCAAGGAACTGGCCGCAGCCGTGGTTGTCCATGCCGTCGATGCCAGCGGGAAGGACGTTCCTCAGCAAGTCATCAACTTCCGGGTCGTGTCCGGCGGTGGTTCCGTATTCGCCGGGGTTGCCATCACGGATGCCAAGGGCGTAGCGATGGAGCGGTGGAGTCTGGGGACGGATGCAATCCTCCCCCAGCAACTTGAGGCTCGGGCCGTGGACAGCACGACGGGCCAAGGAATCGTCTTCGCGACGTTCACCTGTGCGGCCGTCGCGGACGCCGCAACCACCGTAGCCGTGTACTCAGGCAACGGACAGACGGCGAGCCCAGGATCACTGCTGCCGCTGCCGATTCGAGGCCGTGTAGAGGACAAGTTCCACAACAGCATCGCGGGAGTCACGGTCCAGATCTCGGTGGTCACGGGGAATGGCTCGTTGAGCCCAACGTCGGCGGTATCCGACTCGACCGGTCTCGTGACCGCGAACTGGACACTCGGTCCAGGATCGGGGGAGCAGCGTGCGGAGATGAAGGCCCTTGACCTTGCCACTGCGGCCTTCACGGCGACGGCGACCACTTCACCGGCCGGAGCACCCACGAACCTCACCTACAGCGCCAATCCAGTAGTCTACGTTGTTGGTTCAGCGATCACGCCCAACATTTCGACGAGCGGGGGCGGGGCAGTCACCACGTACAGCGTGACGCCTGCACTCCCGACGGGGCTCTACCTGAACCCGATCAGCGGAACGATCACGGGGACGCCTACCGTCGTGAAGGCGGCCTCCAGCTACACGGTCTATGCCGCGAACGCGGCGGGCAGTGCCAACGTGTCCCTGAGTATCCAGGTGAACGATCTGCCGCCGACTAGCCTCACCTACTCCGCCAATCCTGCGACCTACCCTATAGGCGTCGTAATCACGCCGAACAGCCCAACGGTCCGTGGCGGCGTCGTCACGACATACTCCGTAGCTCCATCGCTCCCAGCGGGGCTGGCGCTTAACGCCTCGACGGGCGTGATCTCGGGGACGCCGATGGCGTTGGCCGACAGCGCCTATGTCGTGTCCGCCACGAATTCTGGCGGAAGCACATCGTCAATTCTGAGCATCAAGACAACGCCACCCGCGCCTCCGGCGATTGTCACGCAGCCGACCGACCAGACGGCTCCGGTCGGCGCAACGGCTAGGTTCTCCGTCGCCGCAACGGGAACCGGGACGCTCAGGTATCAGTGGTCAAGGAATGCCTCCGCCATCGATGGTGCGACGGCGGCGTCCTACGCGCTGACCCCGGTTTCTGACGCAGACGCCGGGGCGGGCTTCTCGGTGACCATCAGTGATGCCTACGGGGCGAACGTCACAAGTAACGTGGTCACTCTCAGGGTCGGGGGATCCATTCCCACGGGTTCGCTTGCCGAGGCTCGTACGGGTCACACGGCGACCCTTCTGCCTACAGGCAAGGTTCTCGTGGCTGGAGGAACCAACCTCGCGGAAGCCTGGGCGACAAGGAGTCTTGCGAGCGCCGAACTTTACGATCCTGCGACGGGCATCTGGACGCCAACCGGCTCAATGGCTGTTATCCGATACAGCCATACCGCGACGCTGCTCAAGAACGGGATGGTCCTCGTTGTCGGGGGATACACACAGGACTCGCCCGAGCTTCTTCGCTCTGCTGAACTGTATGACCCATCAACTGGCTGGTGGTCGAGCACTGGCTCGATGACGAACGGCAAGGGCAATCACGCCTCTACGCTCCTTCTGTCGGGTCAGGTCCTCGTCTCCGGCGGCATCAACGCGATGTCGGCCTGTGAACTTTATGATCCCGACACTGGCACGTGGTCCGTCGTTGGTTCACTTGTCACCGGGAGAACGACCCACGCGGCCGTGCTTCTGCCGTCCGGTAAGGTTCTTGCCGCAGGGGGGCGTTACGCGGCGCTGCTTGCCAGCGCCGAGGTATTCGATTCCTCTACAGCCGCATGGACGAGCGTCGGCTTGATGCCAAACGCAAAGGCGTGGGCATCCGCAATTCTTCTTCCAACCGGAAAGGTATTGGTGCAGGGGTGGGCTGACGGAGACCAGCGCGCAGAGACACGCGCTTCGGGGCTCTTCGATCCTACGACAAGCCTCTGGTCGGCGTCCGGAGAGATGGCAGCACTTCGGTCTGCCTCTGCGACGGTGCTCATCCCATCGGGACATGTACTTGTATTCGGGGGAGCTTCGCTGAATGAAGGCAGCGTTGAATCGTATGACGCATCAACGGGTGCATGGTCGAATAACGCACCGGTCTTGATTGCCCGAGCTTGGCACAGCGCGACAGTTCTCCCCAACGGCACAGTCTTGGTTGTTGGCGGGATTAGCCACGGCGTCATTCAAGCGTCCGCTGAGATATGGACCGTTCCTCATTGATACGCGAAGCACTTCCTCCTTGCTCCAACACCGGAGGAGTGCCTGATGACCTTCGCCGTATCACCCGGATAATCGCCCTCTCGCGCCGCTGCCCCGTCGAGGCCATCCTCCCCGTTCCTACCAGGAGGACACATGGCCGACCAGGACAGAGAGCGGGGGATGAGGATCGTCGCGACGTTCGAGGCGATCGGCGTCACCGACGACTTCCATGCTGCGACGCCACCATTACCCGGCCAGCCCCTTCCTACTCGACATCCATCCGTAGCGGCCCTGCCTTGGCCAGGATGTCGTTCCCGACGATGGCCTGGGCATCCCGTTCGCCGAACGCCGCGATGTGCTCGTGGGTGATGATGCCCATCGTCACCGCACCGCTCCACCCTCGGAAACGGACCCGAGCCCAGACGAGGTCGGTGGTGATGCCGCCGAGGACGGGGTTGTAGTCCTGGCCCCGCCCGACTCGCTCCAGACCAACGGCTACGTCGGGATGTAGGTAAGAACGCCATGCCCCGGTGTCGAGGATGGCGCGGACACGCTTCCCGCCGACCATCAGGTCGCCCCGTCGAAGGGGTGCGCCTGCCCGCACGGTCCCGGGGGTTGAGGGTTCCGTGATGGTCATCACTCTGCTTTGCCAGTCGAGCTTCAGGCGCTTCCCGGCGAGCAGGTCGCGCCCCAGCAAGACTTGGAAGTCGAAGGCGGACGGAACCCCGGCGAACCTCTTCAGCCCGACGAGGATGTCGCTGAAATGGGCATCGCCGCCTATGGAACGGCGAAGTCGATGCTTGGTCCCCAGGATGGTCACTTCCGGGACGGTCCCGAAGCTCACCGGGGATCCGGTGTCGAGCAAGGTCGTGATGCCGTCCAGGTCGAGCAGAACGTGCCCGGAGACGAGCTTGAATGAGACTCTTTGGGTGTTCCACCTGGGCATGGTCGGCAGGGAGTCCCTGAACTACTTGTCGTGGAGCTTCATCAAGAGCTTGCCCAGGTGGTTCTGACCGGACCCGCAACAGACTCCCCAGAAACGGCCGCCCCACGAGTTGCCCAATCAGTTCATCGTCGCCCGTGGCGACGAGCATGGCGGCGGGGTCTTGGCCGGTCGGGTTCGAGCGTATCATCGTTGCCCCCATGCCCCTCGCCGTCCGTCGCCACCACGAAGCACGCATCAAGCGTCGGTGGCGGCGGCGCTACGCCCGCTACAAGGCCCTCGCCCCGGCGACGGCCGAACGGCACGCCGCGTGGCAGGAGCGGATGGCGCTCCTCCGGGCCCATCACGGCAAGTGCCCCTGCGGGCTCTGCTCGATGCAGATGCCCAGTGGCAAGCACCCAGGTGTCCGGGTGCGGAACTGGGTGGGGGAGATCGAGTAGGGGGTGGGTCCGGGTGCCAGTTCCTCCACTACCCGGCTTGCCGGGCTCGAAGAAGGGCTTCGAGGTCAGCCGGGGCAACGCGGATGGCATGCGAGACCCTGACGTGGCGAAGTAGACCGCGCTCGACCAGCCCGTAGACCGTCGAGGTTGCCACCGCCAGACGTCGAGCAACTTCCGCGATGGACAGGAGCCCTCCTTTCGCGCTTCTGCCGTCTCGGACGCCGGTCGCCACGCGCTTTCGTGACGGTCGCGTAGGCAGTGAATAGGCACAAGAAGGGCGAGGCGAGGATGGCAAAGCTGGGGAGCCGAGAGAATCGCGCCTCTTCGCGGCGGCAGAGATTTCGCTAACTTGGGAAGGGTGAGGAAGCGCGGGGATGGGGTCTCTACGGCCTGTCACGCCGGAGGCCACGGGTTCGAGTCCCGTACTCCCCGCCACACATGAGGCCGGAATCTCTCGGGAAACCGAAGGGGTTCCGGCCTCTCCTCTTGGCGGCGTCGCCGACTGTAACCCAGGTGTAACTCTCGGACTGCCGAAGCCAGCGAAAGCCTGCGATGCGCCACCAGTTGGCGCCAGGACCGCCAGCCCGAACTGAAGCCGGTTCACCTCCGAACTCATGAACGCCGGCAGCAGGTGGCCGTAGCGCCGCTCGGTGATCTTCGGGTCGGAGTGGCCGAGCAGCTTCTGCACCGAGACGAGATTCGCCCCAAGCATGAGGAGCACGCTCGCGTAGGTGTGGCGGAGGTCGTGGAAGCGGATCGCCCGCACCTGAGCCTTCGGCCAGAGGAGGAACTCGCATCGAGGGCAGCGGCGAGGGTCGGCGTCGGCGTGGGGCTCCTCGTGGCCGCAGCCCTTCCGCCGGCACTTGTGCTTGTACCCGGTGACGATCCCGGCGCGCTTGAGCGCCCTTCGCAGCACGTCCTCCGGCTGCCAGGTCACGTTGCGCATCGCGCCGGTGTCGTCGGGAAAGAGCCAGGGACCCGGGAACGACACCAGGGCCTGCTCCAGGAACGGGACGAGCTCCTCGGGCACCCGCACCACTCGCTGCTTCATGTTCTTCGTCGAGGGGCGGCCGTAGGAACGCCGCACCGCGAGGAGCCGACGGCCGAGGTCGACGTCCGTCTTCTGGAGCCCGCACAGCTCCCCCTTTCGCAGCCCGGCCAGGATGGCCGTTGCGAAGACCGGTCGCTGCTCGGGAGCGAGGGCCGCGAAGAACGGGAGGACCTCCTCCGGGACCAGGATGCTCGCGATCCGCTCGGGCACGCGGCGCGTATCGGTCTCTTCGGCCGGATTCGAGCCAAGCCACTTCTGGGCCTTCCTGGCCTTGTTGAAGGCACGCACGAGGAAAGCCCGAACGTGGTTCACGGTGGCCGGTGCCGCCTCCCGCCCCTTCGCGTTGAGAAGGTCCTCGATGTCGCCCGGACCGACCTGCTCCAGCTTCTTCGATGCGAGCGGCGTGGCGAGGATGTTGGCCTTCACGGAGCCCACGTTCCGGTCGTGCGACTCCGACTGGGAACTGTAGTTTTCGAGCCACCACTTCATGAGGTCCGCGACGGTCCATCCCTCCGGATTGAGGGTGCGGGGCTCGAGCCCCTTCCGCTGGCGGAACACCCGCTCCTCGAGCTCCCGGAGGAGCGCCTTGGCCTCGGCCTTCGTCCTCGCCGGCGTCGGGTCGTACGCGGGGTCACCGTTCGCGTCCTGGTACTTGATCCACCAGACGCGTCCTCGCTGATATGCGCAGCCCATTCCCGCACCTCCGCGTGCTCCGTCCGTCCTCGATTCTACCGACCGGACCGACGTGCGCCGCACGACTCGACCCAGGCGCGGAGTTCACCCGGTATAAACCGGATGCCCCAGCCTCCGAGCCGGCGGACCGGGAGCGTCCCGTCCTCGGCCTTGTGGTAGACCCAGCTCACGCTGCGCTTCAGGTAGCGGGCCGCGGCGCGGACATCCCAGAGCTCGTCGTCGGGTGGGAGCGAAGTAGGCCCTGGAGGCGCGCTGACGACCCTGGAGGCGGCCGGGCCCTGGGACACGTTGGCGAGACGAGCCGGGGCGCGCAGGGGCCTCCCAGGGGTCTTCCCGGAAGCCTGGCCGGCCCATCCGAACGTCACCTGGTCGCGATTCGTCTCGTCCATCGTTCGCTCCGTCTACCGGTTTGCCCAGGGTGCCGAAGACGCCGGTGGGGGTTGCGCCGGCGCGCTCCTCGGCGGGGGTTCGTCGGGCGCGACGGCCGCACTCTGGACCGTCATCACGAAGCCCCGCAGGGCGCGGAAGGAGTTCCCGGAGACGGCCGGGAGCGCGAGTTGCTGGCCGCCCCGCTGGTTGTGGTCGGTGATGACCTGGCGACAGACCTTCAGGGCGTCCACGAGCGCGTTGTAGCCGTTGCGCGCCTCTTCGAGCACGGCCTCGTCCACCCGGACGATCCGCTCCCGGCGAGGCCTGGCCGGCTCCGCCACGCCCTCCAGCACGTAGCGGACGAGGAGGTTCGGGGCCTCGGCGAACGTCATGACGAGCACGCGAAACTGACTCGGCGGCAGCATGCCGAGCCGCTCCTTCACAGCCCGCTCGACCTTCTTCCGCCGCTCGTCCGAGTGAACGAGGAAGACGAGCCGGGGTTCGTGGTCGTCGGGGAAGGCGGAGCGGTACCAGGTGCCGTACCCGTCCGACGCCTGGCTCGTGAAGTAGGTCCGGTAACGGTCGAGCTTCGAGAGAACGGCGCCCGTTCGATCGGGGTGCGCCGTCGCGATCGACTGGCTTCCCGTCTCGGCCTCGATGAAGAGGCGCCGCCGCCGGGCCGGGATGGTCATGATGGCGTCGGGCTTGAGCACCGACTGGAGCCATCGACCGGTCCGTGGGTGCAGCACCAGGAAGCCGAGCGAGTCGTCGTCCTCGCTGAGCCAGCGGAACGGGAGGTCGTGGAGCAGCGCCACGGAGTTCGCGCGAAGCGCCAGGACGAGCCCCATGAGCGCGTCGTTCAGGACGAGGGTGTGCTCCAGGAACCGGGCCCCGATGTCCGTCGAGGCCGGTGGCCGAAGCCAGGGCACCTGCCGTGAGGCGATGGACCGCCCGAACGGCGCCAGCGCCCAGACAGGCACCTCGAGCCCGTCCCGGCGCCTGTAGGCGAGCCGGCGCAGGCAGGCCCCCTCCCCCGGCTGGCCGCCCGGCTCGCAGAGCTTCCCGAGCCGACGGTACGTCTGCTTCTTGCTGGCGCCGTCGAAGAAGAGCCGGTGGATCTGCTCGGCGGAGGCGTAGCGGGCGATCCCGAGATAGGCGAGGAGCCGGTCGTCCCGAAGCGTGCGGACGTATCCAGCCGGCCCAGGCATGACCGAGGCGCGCCGCTACCTGCGGCGCGTCCCTCCGGTGGTCGGTGCGTCGAAGCCCGGCCCCTTCTCGCGGAGTTGCAGGCTGCGCTGGAAGAGCAGGTGGAGCAGGTACTCGTAGCGCCCCATCTTGAGCGCCTCGCGA
This sequence comes from uncultured Anaeromyxobacter sp., assembly GCA_903904005.1. Lineage (GTDB taxonomy): Bacteria > Myxococcota > Myxococcia > Myxococcales > Anaeromyxobacteraceae > CAIOAK01. Next base: position 5,219 of record CAIVAR010000052.1, on the reverse strand, counting down.
TCGGCGTCGAGCAGCGCCGTGGCCGCCCCCGGCAGGCCGAACCAGGTGCGGAGCCCGTCCAGGTGCCGGACCACGTGCCCGGTGAGGTCGGAGCCGCGGGCCGCCGCCTCGTCCTTCAGGAAGATGACGAGTTCCCGCGGCATGCGGAACGTCTGCATGATCTTCTCGGTGCTCGAGAAGGCGTCGGCCTCGGGGGGCTTGGTCTTGGCAGGCATTGGGCTGCCTCATGTATTACATCGGGGAGTCAGCCTGTCAAGATGAACCCCTCACCGGTTCCAGCCCCGGTTCCCCCTCTACCCGGGCTCCCGCAACCCTTCCCGGCAAGACCTCGGCGCTCAACTCTTCGCGCTCGCCCACGTCCCCCTCACTGCCCGTGACCCGCGCCCCGAACGAGACCGATGGCCTGGAACTCTTTTCCCCCCGCCCTCTTTTCTCTCCCTGGCCTCCTCCATCCCAAACTCCAACTTCCACTCCCTGCTGGACCAACTTGGACTCCGATCCCTCCCCTGCTCCGACTTGCCCCGCCCCTCCGCCCCTCTATTCTCTGAATCACTCAAGGTGACAGAAGGCCGACCCCACACTCCATGATGGTAGGGAGTGTGGGGTCGGCCTTCTGGCGCCCGCTCGACGATTGCCTGACGACCTCGTGGGCGGCGGGGCGGGGCCGGTCCGATCAAGGACTTACGATGCCGATGGGTGATGCCACGGCCTGCCCTCCCCCTCGCCCGCCCCGGCCGACTCGAGGCATCGGCAGGCGTCATCGGGCTTCCGGCGCACCTCCTCGGTCCGATCGGCCACCCGCGCAGCTTACGGGAACGGGTGGACGCCCCAGCCGAGGGACAGGGCTGCGAGCGCGACCTCCGGGAACTTCGGGTTGTCGAGGTTGGCAGCCTGACCGGACAGCTGAACCGAGAGCGGCGGCACGGAGGAGGCCACGTAGAGACCGGGCCCGGTGACCTTGTACTGCACCTGCTGGGAGCGGGCGGACTCCTTCGTCACAGTGAGATCGACGTTGTCCTTCATCCAGAGCCCGGTCAGCCGGAACCCACCATCCACCTTCGTGAACGTGATGTCGGTCCCCAGCCCGGTGATGCGCGAACCCTCGACCTTCAGCTCGACGAGGCTGCTCCGGTAGGTGGGATTCCCGACGGAGTCCCGCTTGAAAGTGTAATCGGTCGGGTTCCTGCCCTGGCCAAAGGATGCGACCTGCCCCTTCCACGTGCCCTGGGGCGTCCGGGTCAGAGACGACCACGAGGGTCCTCCCATCTTTCCGGCGGCCACCTCCTGGACGCCGAAGGAGGAGGCTCGATAGGCGTAATCGTCCACGTAAAGCGCCATTTCTCCGAGAGGATCGGAGTTCTTCTTGGACTCCGCCGTAGGTCCTGCGCATGCCGCGCAAAGAAGCGAGGTGGTTGCCCCCAGCGCCAGCACGATGGCTCGAGTCTTCATGTTTCCCTCCCGGGTTCCTTCGCCGTTCCATTCGATATTTGCGCTGAGTGCATCGCCATGGAGAACTCGATTCAGTCATCGCAGAGGGCCGCCGCGAACTCAAATGCGCTGACCACCAGGACGCCCGCAAGGTTCGACGGCCAGCATCGCCGCGTCACCGCTCACGACGGTCCGGGCACCTTCGGCGGGACGGCGCTCGTCCTTTGCGAGAGCCTGTCCCTACCCGTCGAGGCTGGGAACGACCCCGGGAAGCGTTAGGATGGTCAGCACCATGAGGGCGCTCAGGGCACACGTTCGAGGTGGCCGGCTCCTGCTGGACGAGCCCACCGATCTGCCCAATCAGGCTATGGCTGAACTGCGGGCGAGAGCGTCCGGACGCTGAAGGTCGAGCTTTCCGGCGAAGCGCGGGCCGTGGTCGAACGCGCCGATATCGGTGTAGCGATTCGTCAGCTGCCGGAAGGCAACCCTTCGGACGCCTGAGACGTAGGCCGGATGTCCCGTCCGTCGGCTTGCACAAAAATAAACCATGGGTTTATATTTGTGCGTGACCAGCGCGAGCCCAACGACACCGAGCTGGGACGACCTGTTCGACCTTGCCGCCGATCAGGACGGCCTCTTCTCGACCGCGCAGGCGGCCGAGGCGGGCTACTCCCCCCAGCTCCTGCAGAAGCACCTCCGCGCCGGCCGGGTGCGACGCGTGCGCCGGGGCGTCTACCGGCTCGTCCACTTCCCGCCAGGTGAGCACGAGGACCTGGCCGCGGTCTGGCTCTGGTCGAACCGCGCTGGGGTCTTCTCCCACGAGACGGCCCTCTCCCTGCATGAACTCTCGGACGTGCTGCCCGCGCGAGTCCACCTCACGGTGCCGTCCAACTGGAGCCAGCGACGGCTCCGGGTACCCCAGGGCGTGGTCCTGGCCTACGCCGACGTCCCCAAGGTCGATCGGACGTGGGTGGGGCCCGTCCAGGTGACGGCCGTTCGGCGGACGCTGGCCGACTGCCTGGCGGCGGGAGTCGCGCCTGACCTCGTGAATCTGGCCATCCAGCAGGCGGGTCTGCGGGGGCTCGTGCCCAAGGCTGAGCTCGCACGCCTGACCCGGTCCGGGCGCGCCACCTCTGGGAGGGCACCGTGAAGGTGAAGACCTATGACTCCCCGGCCGCCTTCAAACGGGCCCTGGAGGACCGCCTGAAGAGCGCGTCGGCGAGCGGCGTGGACTTCGCCCGACGGAGGCAGCTGCTCGTCTTCGACCGCTTCCTGGCCCGGGTCGCCGCCACCTTCGGCGAAGGCGGAGCCATAGGTATATATACCTAAGACTTCTGCCATTCAGGGGCGCAAGTAATAATCAGTAGTTTAAGCATGTTACAGCCCAATTGGCGGCCTGGATTTTATTGCCCCGTCGTTCTTGGTATATATACCTTGAACGGCGGGGTGCCGGATGACTCAACCAACCGACATGATGCCTGGGGCACCCCCCGAGTCCACGCTCAGCAAGCGGTCGCAGAAGGCCTTGCTCGACCTCCTGGCGGACATTCCTCGGAAGGTACTCACCCACCGCGACCTGACCACCCTCTTGCACCGGGGCGTCGAGGAGAAGCGGCTGCCCCAGACGGTCACCCTCTCGAAGGCCGCCGTGTTCCTGGAGGCCCACGGCCTCACCAAGGTCGTGCTGCGCCTACCCTCCTCGCCCGGAGGCCCCATCACCCGCTACGCCTGGGGCCCGGTGTCGATGTACGCGCTCGGCGTGTCGATGAGGCCCGGAGCATACCTGTCGCACGCGTCGGCCGTGTTCCTCCACGGGCTCTCGGACCAGATCCCCAAGACCATCTACGTGAACAAGGAGCAGAGCGTGAAGCCTCCGCCCTCCGGTGAGCTCACGCAGCATGGGCTCGACCGTGCCTTCGCAGGCGCACAGCGGGCCTCGACCTCCGTGTTCCAGTACGAGGGCTATCGCTTCGTCCTTCTGAACGGCAAGAACACCAACCGGCTCGAGGTCAGCCAGCTGCGCGATCCGCAGGGCGACTACGTCGACGCGACGAAGCTGGAGCGAACACTCATCGACATCACGGTGAGGCCCGCGTACGCAGGCGGCGTGTTCGAGGTGCTGAAGGCCTACCGCGCGGCGAAGGACCGCATCTCGGTCAACACGCTGGCCGCGACCCTCCAGCAGCTTGGATACGTGTACCCCTACCACCAGGCCGTGGGCTTCTTCCTGGAGCGCGCCGGCATGGAGCCCGCGAAGCTCCAGCGCCTGAGGGACCTGGGCCTCCGCTTCGACTTCTACCTGGCCCACAAGATGGGGCCGACCTCATACTCAGCCGAGTGGCGGATCCATTTCCCAGAGGGGCTTTAACTCTTCGGCACGGGCGCAGACGAAGTCGAAGTAGAAGTCGAAAGGCCGAACCTCGCCGCGAACGGCCTGTTCCACCACCGACCAGACCTGCCCGTGGAAGGCCCTTTCCCGGTCGCGGGAGATCAGCCCCAGCAGCCGGTACGGGACCTCCTTCGCGTCGAATATGTGGCGGACGAGCTCCTGCTCCTCGCCAAGGCGCACACCGGCGCTCGCCACGATCGCCTCGATGTCGTAGAAGTCGCGCGGTCGGGGAGCGGGGTTCAACCGTTGGGCGTATTCGGGCATCTGCTGGCAGATCGCACGGAGCTTCTCGGCCGCGATCATCGCGGGCGTGTAGACCTGAAGCCGATAGTGATCGACGTCGACCGTGGCACTGCCCCTGCAGAACTCGAACTTGCTGATGTCCATCTGGAAGACGCGCCGGTGCTCGGTGCCCAGCTCCACGGACCGGCGTCGGAGCGCGTCCAGGTCGTCCCGGAGGCTTCGGGCGAGGTCTTGCTCGATCACCTTGAACTCGGCGCGGTAGCCGCCCCAGCGCGCGAACCCCTCTCGCGGGGTGATCGGCCGCGGTCCGAACTTCCAGTCGAAGACGAGGAACCCGAGGGAATCGAGGCGATCGCTCACCGCTCGCCGCAACCGAACCTCAAGGTCGGCGGCGTCCGCGGTGTCCCCCTCCATGGAGAAATCGAGGTCCAGCGAGGCCCGCTCGCCGATCTTGTGAATGAGTTCCAGGGCGTTCCCGCCCTTGAAGACCAGCTGCTCGAAGAGTTGATCGTCGGAGGCCACGGCGGTCAGCAGCGCCCGCCGGATCTGGCGCAGGTCCGGCGGAGGTGGGCGTTTCTGCTTCGTCACGAGGCCCGCCCTTTCTTGGACGCCTTCCGAGGCTCCCTTGGCTCGGCGACCCCGCGTCGAGAAGTGGGGGAGGATACCACCCCGACGGTCAACGGCTCCGTGAGACGCACCCCACCTCCCACCAGTTCCTCCAGGGCCTCGGGGGCGAGCCGGATGGCGTTCGAAACTCGAACGTGCGGGAGCTTTCCGTCCCGGCACAGGCCGTAGATGGTCGACGTGCTCACCCCGAGCCACGCAGCTACCTGGCGAACCGACAGGAGCCGCTCGGACGGGACGATTTTCACGCTCGGTGACTGTAACCCAGGTGTAACTCGCGGACGGGAAAACGCTGCAAAACCTGGCGAAGCGCTGGAGTCGCGATCGCCAACACCCTGAGCAATTGCCACGGGTTGCAACGATCGACCAATCCCCGCCAGCCGGGGTTCACTGACTGTCACGCCGGAGGCCACGGGTTCGAGTCCCGTACTCCCCGCCACACATGAGGCCGGAATCTCTCGGGAAACCGAAGGGGTTCCGGCCTCTCTCTTTTCCTGGGTCGTCGTAGGCAGTGAATAGGCACAAGACGGAGCGG
>CAIVAR010000051.1 GCA_903904005.1 uncultured Anaeromyxobacter sp. | reverse complement strand
GTGTCCCTTCGGCAAGCGTGTGTTGCCCCATTTCCGAGGGATTCCCGGGGTAGCGAGGGCGCGCTTCGCGCGGCACCGGCCGTCCTGCACATCGGGATCGGGGGGGGGCCGGCGACGAGCCGGCGAGGCCATCGGCTGCGGTCAGCCGACGGGGGCGGGCGTCTCGGAGAGGCGGCGGAGCGTCTCCTGGTAGTTCCAGGGCATCCAGTCCGCGGGGTTGGCTTTGACGTCCTCGGTGCGCCGCTGGAGGACGACGAGGTAGTCGAAGGGGTTCTGGCCGTTGATCTCGGCGGTGTGGATCAACCCCATGAAGACGTCGCCGACGTGAGCCCCGTGCTCGGTCTTGTAGAAGAGGGCGTTCTTGCGGTGGAGGATGGCCTTCTTCAACGCTCTCTCACACGTGTTGTTATCGAGCGGCGCGCCCGGCACGTTGAGGAACTGGGTCAGCTTCGCCCAGTGCTTCCGCATGTAGCCGATCGCCTCGCCGAGGCCGGAGTTGGGCTCGACCTTCTTCTCCTCGATCTGGTCGCGCAGCCATTTCTCGAGCCCCTCCATCAGGGGGCCGCTCTCGGCTTGGTGCAGGCGCAGCCGTTCCTCGGGCGACAGCTTCTCGTCACGCGCGAGGGCGTCGTGCTTGTACACCTCTCGCAGGGTCTCGAGCAGGTGACGGCACTCCTCGGGGAATTCGTCCGCGACGTCCACGAAGAGCCGCCTCGAGTGAGCCATGCAGTGAGCGACGATGGTCTTGAGGTCTTTCGGTACGTTGCGAGAGAGCGCATCGCACATCTGGATGGGCGCCGCCAGCGTGGCCGCCCGCTGGGCCAGGACGTCGGCGAGGTTCTCTCCGGCGTGCTGGCGGCCGGTGAAGAACAGCGCGATCCGGTGATCCTGGCACTGCGCCACGATCCCCGTGGTGAACACCCCGGTCCGCTTGCCCGCGGCCCCGGCCCCCTCCGCCTTGGCGACAGCCATCAGCTCCAGGATCTTCGCCGTCGTGTCGTCGTTGTGCAGCACCTCGCCCTGCGCGGCCTGCTTGACGAGCTCCGCGTGGGCGGGCTCGATCAGCCCGGCGGCGCGATCCACCAGTTCCCACTGCGTCGCCGCCGGCAGCGGGATCCCGAAGCCCTTCTGCAGCTTCTCGATCCGGTTGAACGGCAGACCCACCCCGTACTTGAACTCCCCGATCATGGCCGGCACCGTCTCGTCGTACTTCTTGTCGCCCACGCCCGCCGGTGCCTCGGCGGTGTAGACCTCGCCGCACAGGTTGCAGCGCAGGCGGTCGAGCTCGTAGAGGGTCGCTCCCAGGGGAGCCATGCCCCGGACGCGCAGGAGCACCGCCGGACCCAGCGGGTAGATCTTTCCCTTCTGGCATCCGGGGCACCCGCCGCCGCCGTGGAGGGTGCCGTGCGGTACCTTGACCTTCTCGGCGCCTGGATAGGCCGCCGCGCCGTTGCGCCCGTGGCCAGGAGGCTTCGCCTTCTGCGGCCCCCCGGCCTCGGCGTCGCCGGGCGTCTCCCCGACGACCTGGCTGGTCTTCTCCGTGCTCGCGCCGAATAGCATCCTCCGCAACCGCTCGATCGTCGTCCCCTTCGACGAGAGCTCCTGGGTGAGGAAGGCCAGGGTATCGACTGCCGTCATCAGCGTGCCGTGGTCTGCCTCGCTGATCGGCCCCGTCTTGGCCCGGTCAACGATCCCGATGAGCTCCGGGAGCGACAGGTCGCGGTGGCCAGGTGACGCTCCGTGTCGGTGCTTCCGCTTGCTCATCCATGCCGCACCATGATCCTTCGATCCGGCCGTGCAAGGTCTTTCCGCACCTCCCCGTCGATTCCTTCACGCCGTCGCGGCGGCGACCTGCCGCCACTCCGGCGGCGCCTGCGTCGCCGACGGGTCGCCCGCGCAGATCAGAACCTGAAGCTCGTGCGCCTTCAGCACCGCACCCACCCGGTCGCCTGCCTCCGGCCACCAGTTGAACTTTCCCTTCGAGAGACGCTTGTGGGCCAGCCAGAATCCCTGCCCGTCGTAGACCAGCAGCTTTATCGCCGTCCGCCGCCGGTTCCGGAAGACGAACACCGTCCCCGTGAACGGGTCCGCTCCCAGGCCGGCCCGGCACCGGTGCGCCAGCCCGTCGATGCCGCACCGGAAGTCGACCGCCTCGATCGCCACCAGCACCCGCATCTGTGGCGTGATCTGGATCATGCTCCCCGCTGCCGGAAGGCCGTGACCAGGCCCGTGAGGTCGACCGGCCCGGGAAGCCGCACCGTCACCCGGATCCCGGTCCCGTCCGACAGCTCCAGCACCGTGCCTGTCCCCGGTGACGCGGCTCCGAGGATCTCCGCCCCCGTCAACTCCACGAACCCCCTCGGCGCCTCTACCGAGGCCGCCATCCGCCTCCTGAGCCCCCCGAGGTTGATCCGCAGACCCCGCGCCACCCGGTAGGCCCCGTCCCTCCTCCCAAGCGCCACCGCCCTCGACCAGAGCTCCTCCGGCATCTGCGACCGCCGCCGCGGCGCCCGCTGCCACCGCTCGATTCGCTTCCCCAGCCGATCTACCCCGGCCGACAGCCTCCGCGTCCCCATGGCCCGTCCTCCCGTCCCTCGACAGGTCCGGACCCTACCCCGGTGCCGCCCCCCGACTCACGCACGCTTGCCGAAGGGACAC
>CAIVAR010000050.1 GCA_903904005.1 uncultured Anaeromyxobacter sp. | reverse complement strand
CAGCACGTGGGCGCGGGAGGAGAGCGCGCGGGCGTAGCCCTCGAAGTAGCCGACCGGGACCACCGCGATGCGGGTGCGGCGCTGGGCGCGCCAGGTGCGGCCGTAGCCCACGAAGCCGCCGGCCGGGACGTCCTTCACCTGGGCCACCAGCGCCTTCCAGGTCATGACCGGCGACAGCGCGAAGCCGGATAGCCCCCGCTCCCGAGCCGAGACCAGCGTCTCCCGGGAGGGCCACAGTCCGTAGAGGCCGATGCCGACGCGGGCCAGGTCGAAATGGGTCCTCGGGAAGAGGATGGCCGCCGCCGAGCAGGCGGTGTGGCGGACGGTGGGGCGGGCGCCGGCCGCAGCGATGGCCTCGACACCCTCGGTGAACCGGTCCTGCTGCGCCTGGGCGAAGCCGTGGTCGGTGGTGTCCTCGATGTCGGCGAAGTGGGTGGAGACCCCTTCCAGGACCACCTCCGGGCAGGTGGCCACCGCGCGGGCCAGCGCCGCGGCCTCACCGGGGTGGAGCCCCTGCCGGTGCGTCCCGGTCTCGAGCTTCACGTGGACGCGCGCCGTGCATCCCCGGGCCCGCGCCGCGCGCGCCAGCGCCGGGATGGCCGACGGGTCGTAGAGCGTGAGGCGCAGGTCGGCGGCGACGGCATCCTCGAAGTCCTGGGGCGGCGTGTGGCCCAGGCAGAGGATGGGGACGTCGGGGCCGACCTGGGCGCGGAGCGGGATGCCCTCGTTCGCGCCCCAGACGGCGAGCCAGGAGGCGCCGGCACGCAGCGCGGCAGGGGCGACCAGGGCGACGCCGTGACCGTAGGCGTCGCTCTTCACCACCGCGGCGATCCTGGCGTCGCCCAGGCGGCCAGCGAAGGCGCGGACGTTGGCGGCGAGCGCGCCGAGATCGATCTCGAGCCAGCTGACCGTTCCGGCGGGCAGTCCGGCAGGGCGCGAGGGCGGCCTCGGGTCTCGGTCGGGCATCTGCGGAGTGTAGCCCGGAGGGGCCGCGGGCTCGACCTCCCGGTCGAATTCCCCCGTGCGGAGAAGCGGTTGACCCTCGGGGTCGCGAGTGTTACCTATCGCGTCCCTGTCGTGCCCGGGGCGTAGCGCAGCCTGGTAGCGCACTTGCTTGGGGTGCAAGTGGTCGCTGGTTCAAATCCAGTCGCCCCGACTTCGTAGCCCCCGAGATTCCGCAAGGGTCTCGGGGGTTTTTGTTTGTCCAGGGACCTGGGTGGCACTTCGGTTAAGGGCAGGGGTTTACCAATGCGGGGAGATGCGGTTCTCCGTGTTGCCCTCCCCCGGGTCGCGGAAACCTTCCGGCGGGCGATGCGCCGCCCCCACACCGGGCACTCCACCTCCGCCCCTAGCGGAGGCGCAATCCAGGGGGACGGGCACTGGAGGGAACACGCCGCTGGCGAGTAGACGAACGGAGTCGCCATGCATGAGCGCGCGGTTGGCGTGGCAATCAGCCCTCGACAAGCGTGACGGGACCTGGAGACGTTGGGCCGCGCGGGATCTTCCGCCGGTGCGTCTCCAGAATCCTCTGCTTCGCCGCGACTGGCAGTTCAAGGACCCATCTGCACCCGCCCACCTTCTGAGCCGGCCGACACACTCCTCCCCTTTTCGATCCCAGTTCCAGTCACCACAAGGTCTGGTTTCACATCCCGTCACACTTAGCCGCGCCCACCCCCCACTCCCTCATCTTCTGGACAGCGCAATCGCCTGGGATAGTGGAACCGTGCCGTCCGGAGTTCTGATCTCAAGCAGGAATGCCCCGGCAATACTGGCAGAGGACACCGTCGCGGCAGTGAGGCTCGCGTAGTAGGTCCCCGGGCCCACGACACCATCCCCTTCCCCATAGAGCATCCCATCTGTCCCGAAGACCGTTCCCTCGAAACTCGAGAAGGAGGCGCCGCTTGCTTGGCAACTGACCTTCGGCGGGATGAAGGTGATTGTCGGAGTTATGGCGCCGACCACGTCAAGAGTACCCTCGTACGGGTCGATGGGCGTCCCGTTCCCAGTCACCACGACATTCACCGTCCCGGCGATGGTGATCGTCGCCATGCACCCGTACCCGATGTTCTCCGCCGGGAAGAAGAAAGAGAACGAGCCCGAGTAAGTCGCCCCGCCCGGTGCCGGTCCAGGGGGATAGGAAATCGCGACCGCACCGACAACCAACTTCACGGCGTTCGCCGTGAAGTTCGTCTGATCGTCCAGCAAGCCGACGACGGCCGCGGAAAGTTCCCCACCTCGACTTGTTATCCACGAGTCCCTCCACAGCGATGCACCCTGAGTTAGGGTGTTCTCGACGACATAGAGCACCTCTGGCATGAGATCGGCATGAGACGACTCGCGGTCCAGGAGGATCGACGAACCGACCTTGAGGAACGCGCTGCACGCGGCAGGGGCAAAGGTGCTCGCGGCAAAGCCCATGGCACCCACCACCGCGGCGGTGGTGCCAACGGCAAGCATTGCCGGAGTGGTCGCAGCCAGGGCCACTGCTAGCCCAGCCACCGCGGTCACCGTACCGACGGTGCTTCCTGTCTTCTTGCCCCAATCGAGCCACTTCCCGGAGATATCGGAGGCGAGCGACTGGTACCATGTCCGGGCAAACTCGAGATCGTACCCCTCGCCTTCGGCGTAAGCGGAGCTGCCAGCTTGGACGACTCCTGCCGGGGCGATTTGCGCCAGGAAGGCCGCGATGATGCGGTCCGAGTTCTTCATCGTGACGGCGTCGATCTTCTCGGTCACTGGGCCGTCCGATGCCGTCACCGCGCCGATGGACTCGCCCGCGCTTCCCCCGAGAAATCCGGAGACGGCCAACTTCATGACCGACAAGCGGGCACGCGCGCTTTCCATGTCCAGCGCGAGTGCGGGCGTCAACAGGACGGCCGCACTTGGCCTGGCTGCAGCGGCTTGCTCGAGGGAGGCCTTTGCGCTCGAGAGCAGGGCGACCGTTCCTTCGAGGAACGCCTCCGTGACCGCACCTGGAGCAACGCCGACGAGTGCTGGAGGGGCCGCGATCGTCAAGGCACCTTCGACCTCCTTCGATGTGCCGTCGGGAAGGATGATCGTGAGGACGACGGTTCCGGAGTCGAACACTCCGGTGACGGGATCGATGTACAGGGGAACCGCTACCTGAAGTGGGTTTGGAGCCGTTGCAGGCACCGTGACGCTGTACCCGCGTGCGTTTGAGAATCGAACGTTCGCCCGGTCGCTCGCCCTCAGGGCACTCTCCCCGAGGGAGATGATCTCGAAGGGCCTGGCACCCGGAGCGCTGGCCGTGAAGGTGCAACCGGAAATGTTGGCCCCATTCACGGTGACGGCGAGGTTGTTCGGCGCGAACGAGTAGCCCGCCAGGGAGGGCGTGATCGTGTAGTTCCCATTGGCCACGCCCGCGAAGGTGAAGTTCCCGCTGGTGTCGGTGGTCGTGGTCCTCGGCGTGGTGCCTCCAAGCGCGACCGTGATGCCTGCCGTGACTGCGCCGGACACCGCTCCGGAGATGGAGTAGGTACCGCCGGCGATGATGCTGGCCGTGAAGGTGCACCCGGAAATGTTGGCCCCGTTCACGGTGACGGCGAGGTTGTTCGGCGCGAACGAGTAGCCCGCCAGGGAGGGCGTGATCGTGTAGTTCCCATTGGCCACGCCCGCGAAGGTGAAGTTCCCGCTGGTGTCGGTGGTCGTGGTCCTCGGCGTAGCGCCTCCAAGCGCGACCGTGATACCTGCCGTGACTGCGCCGGACACCGCTCCGGAGATGGAGTAGCTGGCGTTCGTGGGTGTACTTGGCCCCGGATCGCTGCTGGAGCTTCCTCCGCACGCTACGACGAGCGTCGCTGCAAGAACCACGGCGACGGGGAGCAGCCACCTGAACTTCGTATCGATGATCATCGCTTCCTCCCGGTGACGCCCGACGCCTGGCGAGTGGGCGCCGCGCTCGCTATCCCCTCGGGGTACAAACCTCATCGGTCCACCAACTCGACGAATGACGGCTTTTCGCCAGTGCCATCACGTCGAGAATTCGGCGAGGAGTAGCTATCACGCCTGGTGCAAATTTGAGCACGAGGCGCGCCAAGTGTGGATGGAGTGAATTCGGGAGTTTGCCCGGGTGCCATGCTCCAACGGGCGACCCTGGGTCGTGTTTGCCTCCCAGTGACATGCTTCGCGCCGGCGCTGACGACCCGAACTGGGTTCGGACGCCGGGACAGTGAGAGGGATGCCATCATTCTTTCTGGGACAGAAATGTCACCTTCTGACGTTCGTCTTGGCGGCCTCGGGGGACATAGAAGAGCGGTTCATACAGGGTGCCCCAACCAGTCCGGCAGGCGAAGCCCGCAATCCCTGAGCCGTCGGGCTGACTCGGTCAGGCCGCGGGAACTGCTACATGGGTGCGGCCCCTCCCGCCGCGCCGCGCAGTGGACATGAGCCTCCCAGCGATTCCTGGGCTGAGGAATGGCTCCGCGCCATCGAGGGCGCAGGATTGCCGGTCAGGCCTCTCCGAGCGTCGCCAGGAACTCGGCGGCGCTGACCACCATGACGCCCGCAAAGCTGCCGACGGCGAGCACCGCTGCGTCGCCGCTCACGATGGTCCGGGCCCCAGCGGCGAGCGCAGCCGCGAAAAGCACGTCGTCGTCGGGGTCCGACTCGACGACACGCACGTCGCCGAGCAGATCGGCCGCCACCATGGTGGCGATGGTCGCTAGCCTGGCGAGCACCTGTCGGGCTTGCGTCTCACGCCCCTTCAGGCGCTTCTGAATGCGCGGCAAGTCGAGGATGCGGCGGCACTCCATCGCAATGGCAGGCGTCCACACCAGCTCGTAGCGGAGCCCGGCCGCCCTGAGGACGGCCGCCGGCACACCGGCCCGATTGAGGATCCCGCTGACCACCACGTTCGTGTCCACGACGGCGCGGATCACCGGTGGCGGCTCCGAACCTCGCGCTTCCCCTCGGCGGCAAGCTCGGCCGCCTCCTCGTCGGTCATGTCTCCGCCGCCCTTGTCCGCGTCGAGCAGCCGCGCCAGGTCAACGACCGCCCGCCGCTTGCGTGCAGCGGCGATCGCCAGGTCGCGAAGCCAGGCGGACACCGACCCGCCCGGTGCCATGCGCTTGAGAAGATCTCGGTCGGCCCTGGTGACACGGACGGGGATGATGACGTCCTTGGTAGCCATGCAGACAGCTATACAACGTATGTCGGTTTACGAGCAATCCAGTCAAGCTTGGCCCATTCCGTGTCACATCGGGCGTCGGGGGGTTAGGCTTTCCGCGTCATTACACTCACTTTGCCTTCACTTCCCCGGAACCCAGGATGCGAATCGAAACCACCCTCCCCGACCCCCGCGCCAGGCAGCTCGCCGAGCTGGCCGACGAGCTCCACATGTCGAAGAGCGCCGTCATCGAGGAGGCCCTCGCCTTGCTCTTCACCGGCCTGGTCGAGGCGCGGCGAGGCCGCCGGTTGGCGATCATCGACGCGGAGAGCCAGCGGGTCATCAGCCTGCTCGCCACGCCGGCTTTGAGCCAGGTGGAATGGGCGTCGCGCCGCGAACCGGTCACCGTCTCAGAGGGTGGGCTGCTTCGGGTGGCCGAGGCAGTGGCCAGCCCTCCGAAAGCCACGACGGCGCTCCGGAAGGCCATGCGACCGGCACGGCATCCTCGCAAGGATTGACGTCCGGACGGCAGCGCGTGTTTATCACCGGGCCGATCGGCCCGGCTGGAGGCCCAGCTGAAGTGTAGCGCCAACGTGGCTACACTCGCTCATGCGAAAGGACGCCGTCTACCGGATGCGGGTACCCAGGAAGACCCTCGCCGCCATCAAGCGGGTGGCGGCCGCCAACGGTGAGGACGCCTCGGCGTGGGGCCGGGCAATCATCGAGACCGAACTGCGCCGAGACCTGGCGGCGATTCAGCTCCGCGACCAGTTGCGCGCGGCCGGGCCCGGAAGCCTCACCGAGGACGAGGCCGTGGACATCGTCCACGAGGCGAGGCGGGCCACGAGGGCTCGGTGATCCGGGCCGTCCTGGACTGCAACGTCGTCGGCGCCGCCCTGAGCGCGGGCAAGTG
>CAIVAR010000049.1 GCA_903904005.1 uncultured Anaeromyxobacter sp. | reverse complement strand
GGCGCCGGCGGGCTCGGATCCGCCGGCGCCCCCCTGTTCCCGACGGTTGCTACCGACCCACGACGGTGGCGACCGTCGCGGAAGTTGCCGTGGCGCCGTAGGCGTGCGCCGTGATGCCCGTCCCGGGACCCGGGTCGGCCGAGTAGCCGTGGACGCCCATCTCGGGGATGTCGAGGCCGGCGATCTCGTCCTCGAGGGACACCCGGTTGCCGACGGTCTTGCCGATGATCCAGAAGGCGAGAGCCGCGACCGGGACCACCCAGACGATGTTGGCGGCGATGCCGATGAGCTCGGCGACGAACTGCCCCTTGTCGCCGTACAGGAGACCGGTGACGCCGTAGGGGACGCCGTTCAGCCCCTGACCGTAGACGCCGTTGGCGAAGATGCCGGTGGCCAGGATGCCGAAGGCCCCGTTCACGCCGTGGACGGCGATGGCGCCGACCGGGTCGTCGATCTTGAGCTTGGTGTCGATGAAGACCGCGGCCACGACCACGAGGACGCCGGCGATGGCGCCGATGAGCGCGGCGGCCCAGGAGGAGACGAAGGCGCAGGGCGCGGTGATGGCGACCAGGCCGGCCAGCATGCCGTTGGCGAGCCAGGACGGATCCGGCTTGCCGAACTTGGCCTTCACGTACAGGTAGGCGGCGAACGAGCCGGTGGCGCCGGCGATCATGGTGTTCACGGCCACGACGGCGAGCCGGGTGTCCATGCCGGAGAGGGTCGAGCCGGCGTTGAAGCCGAACCAGCCGAAGGCCAGGATGAAGGTGCCCAGCATGACCTGCGGGATGCTCTGGGGCGCGATCGGGTTGATGCGGCCGTCCGGGGAGTACTTGCCGGCGCGGGGGCCGATCATCTTGGCGAGCACGAGCGCCATCACGCCGCCGGTCATGTGAACGACCGAGCTGCCGGCGAAGTCGACGTGGCCGTGACCGAGCCCGAAGTTGGTGCCGAGGGCGGAGAGCCAGCCGCCGCCCCAGACCCAGTTGGCGTAGATCGGGTAGATGAGGGTCGAGATGACGAAGCTGAAGAGCACGAAGCTCGTGAACTTCCAGCGCTCGGCCGCCGCACCGGTGGGGATGGTGCAGGTCGTGTCCATGAAGCACATCTGGAAGAGGAAGGTCGTCGCCACGGCCGGGGTGAACATGGCGAGCGGCAGCCCGAAGCCGCTCATCCCGAAGAGACCGAAGTCCTTCCCGAAGATGTTGACGACGAACTCCTTGGTGAGCGTCGTCTCGCCGAAGGCCGAGCCGACGCCGCCCATCTGCAGTCCGAAGCCGACGAAGTAGAAGCCGATGATGCCGATGGCGTAGACGAGGAAGTTCATCCCCATGGTGTGCGCCGCGTTCTTGGCGCGGGTGAGCCCGGTCTCCACCAGCGCGAAGCCGGCCTGCATGAACATGACGAGGAAGCCCGCCACCATCGTCCAGACGATGTTGAGAGCGGTCTGCGTGTCGGCGAGGTTCTTCGCAAGCTCGCTGATCGTGGGTTCGACTGCCATCTTGTTCTCCCTGGGTTGGAGTGGACCGCTTCGCCTGCGCACCGAGCACGCGCCCGACCGCCCGACGGGGAGACCGTTTGCACCGGGCGTGCCGCGACGCGCGATCGCCTGGAGGGCACGGCCGGGCCCCGGCCGGGACGCGGCGGCGACGGGGATTGCACGGACGGCGGGCACCGGGCGCCTCCGGGGTGACCGGATCGCGGGCAGCGGAGGGGTGCGGGAGGTTCCCGGCTGCGACGCCGGGAGGCAGGCGGCTGCTCAAGCCTCGAGCAGATCGAGCAGGTCCGAGCGGACCGCGTCCCGTGCCACCGGATCAGGCGCGGCGGTGAGCGCCCGCTCGAGCGTCTCCACGGCCTTCCGCCGGAAGCCCTTCTCGGCGTAGAGCGCGGCCAGGCTGCGCAGCGCCGGGAAGAAGTCGACCCGGAGCTCCACCGCCCGCTCGAAGGAGGTCATGGCCTGGAAGTGCTCTCCCTGGGCCCGCAGCGCCTTGGCGAGCTGGTGGTGGGCCTCGGCCGCGAACGGATCGGCGGAGATGGCCTCCTGGAGCGACGCCACCGCAGCGTCGAGCCGTCCCGCCAGCAGGAGTTCCTTGCCTCTCCGGAGCATGAGCTCGCCGCCGGAGGGCTTCACCGGACCGCGGTTCGCCGTGGCCTCGAGCACCACCTCGATGCGCCGGACCAGGTCGTCGAGCCGGAAGGGCTTCTCGATGTAGTCCTCTGCCCCGTAGGCATCGCGCGCGTCCTGGGCGAACCGCCAGCCCCGGTAGACCGCGGTCATCATCACCACGGGCACGTCCCGGGTGCGCGGGTCGGCGCGCAGGCGCCTCGCCACCTCGAAGCCGTGGATGCGCGGGAGCATGGCGTCGAGGAGCACGAGCGCGGGGCGGCGCGCGGCAACCCGCGCCAGCGCCTCCTCGCCGTCCGGCGCGGTGTCCACCGTGAATCCCCGGGCGCCGAGCGTCCGCTCGAGCAGGGCCCGGATCTCCGGCTCGTCGTCGACCACCAGCACCCGGCGGCCGTCGCGGGCCAGGTCGGGTGGCTCGGGGAAGGGGCCCTCCGGGGCCGGAGGCGTGATCACCGCCGGCGGCGGCGCGTGCGCATGCTCGGTCTCGTGCGCGTGCTCGTCGACGACGACGATCACCTCGTCGCCGTCGGGCAGCGAGAGCTCCACCGGGGAGGAGAAGGCGATGCCGCACCCGGGGCTGGCCTCGGCGCCGCGCCAGGCGGCGGCCCCGCGCTCCAGGCCGGCGTAGGCGTCGACGATCGCCCTGCGGAGGGCTCCGGCCACGGCGACGTACGGGGAGATCTCCATCCCGGTGACGAATCGGACCTCGGAGAGGACCCGGTTGGCGCTGTCGGGGTCGGCGACCCCCAGGTGGAGCCGCCCCCCCTCGGTGGAGATCGGGAGGATGTTGTCGGCGAGCGCCACCCGCGGCGGCACCAGGCGGAGCGCCTCGGAGTGGATCTCCGACCGGGAGAGGTCGACCCCCGGCCAGCCGTGCCGCTCGGCCAGGATCGCCACCAGCGCCCCCTCGCTGGCCGCACCGGCGGCGAGGAGCTCGCTGCACAGGCGGGTACCGTTCCGGGCGGCGGCGGCCTCGGCGTCGACCACCGCCTCTGGAGAGACCACACCCCGCTCGACGAGGAGCTCGTGGGTGGGCCGGCCCACGCCCTACCCCACCGTGTCGGCGTACGTCATGACGAGGTACATGACGGCCTCGACGTCCCCGGCGTTCCGGTAGGCGTGGGGCGCGTCGGCCTCGAACACCACCGCGTCGCCCGGACCGAGCGCGTGGGTCCCGCCCCCGGTCTCGATCTCCACGGTTCCCCGGCTCACCACCAGATTTTCCACCGTGCCCGGCGGGTGGGCGTCGGCTCGCTCGACGCCGCCCGGGGCGAGCCGGAGCTCGTAGAACTCCACGCGCCGGGGCTCGTCGAAGGGGAAGAGCGCCCGGGACACGAAGCTCCCGTCGGAGGAGGCCAGCCGCTTGGCCTGGTCGGCCCGCATCACGTGGAAGGAGGCGGTGGGGCGGCTGGTGATGAGGGCGCTGAAGGGCACCTCGAGTGCGGTGCCGATCTTCCACAGCACGTTCACCGTCGGGGCGCTCTGGCCCAGCTCGATCTGCCCGAGCATGGCCCGGGAGACGCCGGAGAGCTTGGCCAGCTTCTCGAGCGAGAGGTTCCGGCGGCTGCGCAGCCGCCGCAGGTTGGCGCCGAGCACCGGGGTGAGATCGCTGCCGGCGGCGGGATGGGCCCGCTCGTGGCCGGGGACCCGTCCGCCGCGCGCGCGCGCCCGGGGACGGCGGGAGGCAGGAGGATTCCGGGAGGACATGATCGTTTATCCGTTCGAGCGGATGGCCTTGTCAACCATCGCGCCGGAGCCCGTCGGGCAGCTCGTTCGGCACCGGCTCGTCCGACGCCCGCGGGAAGTGCTCGGCAAGTTGCACGCCGACCTGGTCGATGGCCGCCTCGAACCCCTCGCCGGGGACCCCCCGGCGCATCCCGTCGACGAGCGCGTCGACCGCCCGCTGCCACCCGGCGTCCCCCATTCGCTCGTGGATCCCCCGGTCGCCGATGATCTCGGCGCGCCGCTCGCGCAGGGAGGCGAAGACGAGCACCCCGGTCCCGTGCATGGTCTGGTGGAGGCCGTGCTCGAGGAAGGCCTGCTCGGCCCGGGCGTGGACGGCGTGGGCCTGGTGGCGCCGGCCGGCGAGGAGCCGCTCGACGGTGGCGAGCCTCCCGACGAACCATCCGGCCACGCCGAGGAGTACCTGGAAGATGAGCACCTCGGCGACGGTGGGATCGTCCACGACGAGCTCGACGAGCGCGGTGGCGACCGCGGCGCCGATCACCGCCCCGATCCAGCGCGCCTCCTCGTAGGGCTCGGAGCGGGTCACCACCACCGGCACAACCTGCCCGGTGCTGCGCGACTCGGCCCGGCGTACCGCCGCGGCGATCCGGTCCTGTGCCTCCTGCGGAAAATGGCGATCGAGTGCCATGGCTCGCTCCTACCAGCTCCCCGAGGCGCCGCCGCCGCTGAATCCGCCGCCGCCACCGCTCCAGCTGCCACCGCCGCCACCGCCGCTGAACCCACCCCCGCCGAAGCCCCCGCCGCCCCACGGACCCCGGGGACCGCGCCCGCCGAAGCCGGCGATGGCCCGGATCACCACGAAGGCGATGACGAGGAGGACGAGCGCCGGCGCGCCCATTCCGAGGAGGAAGCCGAGCAGGCCGCCCAGGATCGGGATGTCGACCTGCTTCTGCGCCGCCTGCCGCCGCGGCGCCTGGGACATGCCCTGCGGCAGGGCGCCGAGCGCTCCCAGCACCTGCTGCCCTGCGGCGTAGAGCCCCTCCCCGTATCGGTTCTCGCGGAAGGCGGGGACGATGGCGCTGCGGATGATCCGGCCCGACTGGGCGTCGGTGAGCCCTCCCTCGAGCCCCCCGCCCACCTCGATGCGGACCTTGCGGTCCTTCACCGCGACCACGAGGAGGACGCCGTCGTCCCGCCCCTTCGTGCCGAGCTTCCAGGCCTCGGCGACCCGCATCGAGAAGCTCTCGATGGGCTCCCCGTCGAGCGTGGAGACGACGAGGTACTGGAGCTGCGGCCCCTTCCCGCCGTTCTGGGCACGTGCCGCGCGCGACAGGTCGCCGAGCCGCTGCTCCCACCGGGCGTCCACCGCTCCGGCCGGGTCGACCACCGGCCCGGTCAGGCGCGGGACGGGGATCTCCGGCGCGGCGCGCAGGGGCGCCACGAGGAGCAGCAGGGCCAGGGCGGCCACGGGGCCGCGGGTCACCGGGATCTCCCTAGAACTTCACCTTGGGGGCCTCGGCGGCGCCCGCCGTCGTGGCCGTGAACTGGGGCTTCGCAGCGTGGTGGTAGAAGAGGCTGTTGGTGAAGCTCGTGGGGGGCACGGTGACGAGGTTGTTGAACTCCTGCACCGTCTGGATGTAGCGGCGGCGCGCCACCGAGATGCGGTTCTCCGTCCCCTCGAGCTGGACCTGCAGGTCGCGGAAGTTCTCGTTGGCCTTCAGGTTCGGATAGGCCTCGGACACGGCCATCAGCTTGCCGAGCGCCTGGGTCAGCCCGCTCTGGGCCTGCTCGAACTTCTTCATGTTCTCGGGGGTGAGCTGGTCGACCGAGATCTTCACCTGGGTGGCCTGGGCCCGGGCGGCCATCACGCCCTCGAGCGTCTCCTGCTCGTGGGTGGCGTAGCCCTTCACCGTCGCCACCAGGTTGGGAACGAGGTCGGCGCGGCGCTGGTACTGGTTCTCGACCTCGGCCCAGGCGCCGGCGACGGCGTTGTTGGCCTGGGGAATGGACTGGACGCCGCAGCCGGCGAGGGCGGCGACGGCGAGGAGTGCAAGCGGGAGTCGTGCGAGGGTCATTGGGCCAGCGTAATGACGAGGGGGTGGTTGGCAAGCGAAACCGGTCCGCCCCGGGCGGGACGACGCGTCGGAGGGAGCCCCCGGCGGGCTGGGCGGCCTATTACCGGGTGGTTGCGCGCATCCCGGCGGGGCGCGTGACGACCTACGGTCAGGTTGCCCTGCTCGCGGGCAAGCCGCGGGCGGCCCGGCAGGTGGGCTATGCCCTCGCGGCGCTTCGGGGCACCCGGCACCGGCTGCCCTGGCAGCGGGTGCTGGGCGCCCGTCCGCGGGGGATGGCGGCCATCTCCATCCTCGACCCGATGGGCTCGGCGGTGCAGCGCGCCCTCCTCGAGGGCGAGGGGGTGGAGGTCGACGCGCGGGGGCGGGTCTCCCTCGAGCGCTTCGGCTGGACGCCGCGCCGGCGGTGACGGGCTTCGCCTACTCCACGGGGATGGGCCCCACGTCCCAGATCTCCTCGGCGTACTGCCGGATGGTCCGGTCGGACGAGAAGCGCCCGCAGCGGGCCACGTTCAGGATGGCCATCCGCGTCCAGCGCTCGTAGTCGACCCAGGCCTGCGAGACCCGCTCCTGGGCGGCCACGTAGGCGGCGAAGTCGGCGAGCACGAGGTAGGTGTCGCCGCCGTTGAGCAGCGAGTCGACCACCGGCTGGAAGAGGCGAGGCTCCTCGGGCGAGAAGGTTCCCCCCGAGATGGCGTCGATGACGGCGCGCAGGTCGGGGTTGCCGCGGTACCAGTCCCAGGGGTTGTAGCCGGCCCGCTTGAGCTCGCGGACCTCGGGTACGGTGAGGCCGAAGAGGAAGAAGTTCTCCGCCCCGACCGCCTCGCGGATCTCGACGTTGGCCCCGTCGAGGGTGCCGATGGTGAGGGCGCCGTTCAAGGCGAACTTCATGTTGCCGGTGCCGGAGGCCTCCTTGCCGGCGGTGGAGATCTGCTCGGAGAGGTCGGCGGCCGGGAAGATGCGCTCGGCCAGCGACACCCGGTAGTTGCGCAGGAAGACCACCTTCATGTGCCCGCTCACCGCCGGGTCGGCGTTCACCACCGACGCCACCGAGTTGACGAGCTTGATGATCCACTTCGCCATCACGTACCCGGGGGCCGCCTTGCCGGCGAAGATCCAGGTGCGCGGGACGGGCCGGAAGTCCGGATCGGCCTTCATCCGGAGGTACTGGTGGACGATGTAGAGCACGTCGAGCAGCTGCCGCTTGTACTCGTGGATCCGCTTCACCTGGACGTCGAACATCGACGACGGGTCCACCTCGACGCCGTTCTCGCGGAGGATGATCTCGGCGAGCCGCTCCTTGTTGTCCCGCTTGATCTCGCGGAACCGCCGCCGGAACGGGGCGTCGTCCACCACGAGCTCGAGGCGCCGGAGCTCCTCGGCGTCGGTGATCCAGGCCGGCCCCACCACCTCGTTGAGGACCGAGGCCAGCTCGGGGTTGGCCTGGAGGATCCACCGCCGCGGCGTGACCCCGTTCGTCTTGTTGTTGAACTTCTCCGGCCAGAGCCGGAAGAAGTCGTGGAAGAGCTCGTTCTCGAGGAGCTCGGTGTGCAGCGCGGCCACCCCGTTCACCGAGTGGGATCCGACCACGGCGAGGTTGGCCATGCGCACCTGCTTCGGCATGCCCTCCTCGATGAGGGACATCCGCCCCACCGCCTCGGCGTCGAAGCGGGCGTCGCCGCGGATCTGGGCCAGGAAGTGGCCATTCACCTCGTAGATGATCTCGAGGTGGCGCGGCAGCACCCGGCCGAGCAGGTCCACCGTCCACCGCTCCAGGGCCTCGGGGAGCAGCGTGTGGTTCGTGTATCCAAAGACCGACTGGCAGATGCTCCAGGCCTTGGCCCAGGTGAGGCCGTGCTCGTCGAGCAGGATGCGCATCAGCTCGACGATGGCGATGGCCGGGTGGGTGTCGTTCAGCTGGATGGCCACCTTGTCGGGGAAGTCGTCGAAGCTCTCGTGCACCTTGAGGTGGCGGGTGACGATGTCGTGGAGGGCGCAGGCCACGAAGAAGTACTGCTGCTGAAGCCGCAGCTCCTTGCCCATGACCGTGAGGTCGTTCGGGTAGAGGACCTTGGAGATGTTCTCCGAGACGTTCTTGTCCTCGACCGCGGCCAGGTAGTCGCCGGCGTTGAAGTCGGCCAGGTCGAACTCCTGGGGCGAGCGGGCCCGCCAGAGCCGGAGCGTGTTCACCGTGCGGTTGCGGAAGCCGGCGATGGGCGTGTCGTAGGCCATGCCCAGCACCTTCTTGCCGTCGACCCAGCGCACCCGCTCCCGGCCGTCGGGGCCGGCGTACCGCTCGGTGCGGCCGAAGAAGTTCACAGGAACCTGGTTCTCGGGGCGGGCGATCTCCCAGGGGTTGCCGAAGCGCAGCCAGACCTCGGGGCGCTCCACCTGCCAGCCGTCGCGGATCTCCTGGTCGAAGATGCCGTACTCGTAGCGGATGCCGTAGCCGTAGGCCGGCAGCGCCAGCGTGGCCATCGAGTCGAGGAAGCAGGCGGCCAGCCGCCCCAGGCCCCCGTTGCCGAGCCCGGCGTCGGGCTCCTGCACGAGGAGGTCGGAGAGCTCGAGGCCGAGGCTGGCGAGCGCCGCCTTCATGTTGTCGAGCAGGCCGAGGTTGAGGAGGTTGTTCTCGAGCGCCTTCCCCATGAGGAACTCGAGCGAGAGGTAGTAAACCCGCTTGGCGTCGCTCCGGTAGTAGGTCTGCTGGGTCTGCAGCCAGTGACGCATCATCCGGTCGCGGACGGCGTCGGCCACCGCCATGTAGCGGTCGAGCGCGGTGGCGGAGTGCTCGTCCTTGCCGATGGAGAACTGGAGGTGGTCGGCGAAGGCGCGGCGCAGGGCGTCGACGTCGGACGCGGTCCGGATGCTGGGGAGGTCGCGGGAGCGCTCCAGCGCCCGGGCCTCCTCGCCCTGCCTGTCGGGAAACTTGCTCGCGGACATCGATCTCCTCGCTCCCGGGACATTCCGGGGGGAGGCATGTTACCGCGGGACGGGTGCCGGACGGTGGATTCGAACGTCCTTACTTCGCGAGGGCCCCGGCGAGCTCTCCGTAGAGGGCGATGGCGCTCCGGATGGCCGACTGGAAGTCGGCCAGGTTCAGGCTCTCGTTCTCCGAGTGGGCGTTGGAACGGGGATCCTCCACGCCGATGAGGAGCGCCGGGACGCCGCCGAGCGCCTGGACGAAGGGCTCGACGAAGCCGATGCTGCCCCCGCACCCGATGGCCAGCGGCTCGCGCCCGAAGCCCCTCTGGAGCGCCCGGAACGCGGCCTGGAAGGCGGGGTGGGCCACGTCGGTCTTCCAGGCCGGACCGTGGCTCTGGGCGTGGATCTTCACCTCGACGCCCCAGGGGGCGCTCTTCCGCAGCGCCTCCTCGAGCCGCCGCGCCACGTCGGCCGGATCCATGTCGGGGACGAGCCGGATCCCCACCCGGGCCCAGGCCACGTCGTTGATGATGTTGCGGGCGTCCTTGCGGTTCGAGGCCTGGATGGCGTTCACGGCGAGCGTGGGCTGCCACCAGTTGGTCTCGAGTGGGTGGGCGTCGCCGTGCATCGCCACACCGGGGCGCATGCCGGCCTGGCGCCGGAAGTCCTCCCGCGACACCGGCAAGAGCTCGATGGCCCGCTTCTCGGCCGGGGTGAGCGGCCGCACCTTGTCGTAGATGCCGGGGATGGCGATGCGGCCGTCGGCGTCGACCAGGGTCGCGAGCATCTTGGCGAGCGCCATCACGGGATCCGGAATGGGGCCGCCCCACATGCCGGAGTGGACGCTCTGGTCGAGCGACCGCACCTCGACCTCGGCGATCACCAGGCCGCGCAGCGCGATGGTCACGCAGGGGACGCCGGCGTCGACGTTGGAGGTGTCGGTGAGCACCACGGCGTCGGCGTCGAGCCGGCTCCGGTACCTGGCGATGAACTGGGGCAGGTGGTCGCTGCCGACCTCCTCCTCCCCCTCCACCACCACCTTGAGGTTGAGCGGCAGCTTCCCGGCTCCGCGGATCCAGGAGTCGGCGGCGGCGGCGTGGACGAGGATGCCGGCCTTGTCGTCGGCGGTGCCCCGGCCGAAGAGCCGTCCGTCCCGCTCGGTGGGCTCGAAGGGGGGCGTGGTCCAGAGCTCCTCGTCGCCAGCCGGCTGGACGTCGTGGTGGGCGTAGAGGAGGACGGTGGGCGCCTTCGGGTCGACCACGTGCTCGCCGAAGACGTAGGGGTGGGCCCCCTCGACCTCGAGGACGTCGACCCGGGTGAAGCCGCGCCGCCGCAGGAGCTCGGCGGTGGCCTCGGCGCTCCGGCGGACCGGCTCGGCGGGGAAGCCGTCGAAGGAGACGCTGGGGATGCGGACGAGCGCCTTGAGATCCTCCAGGTAGGAGGCGGCGTGGGTCCGGTAGTGCTCGAGGGCGCGGTCGGTATCGGTGGACATGGCGCGAGTTTCTAACCCGTTCCGGGGCGCCGCGCCTCGACGAAACGTCAGCCCCCGGCGTTCTCCCGGAACTCCTGCCAGGACATCCACCCCGCCTTGGCGAACCCGCCCACCACGTGCACGTCCTCGACGTTCATGTGCCAGAAGAGGAAGTCACCCAGCTCGGAGAAGGACTTTCCCTCGGGGTGGACGGCCACGTAGCGGTCCCGGGCCTCGGACATCTCCCCGCCGGGGACCAGGGTGAGCGTCCCCAGGAGCGCGAGCCGCCCCGACGACTGGGGGTTCCGGGCGCCCGGCTCCTGGACGAAGAGCGACGCGCGCGGGTCGAGCCGGAGGTTCCGGGTGTGCTGGGCGAGCTCGGTGAAGAGGAAGATCGGCCGCCCCACCCCGTCGAGGGCGTAGGAGACGAGCGAGCCGAGCGGCCAGCCCGGCTTGCGCGCCGAGAGGGTGGAGAGGACGCCCGCCCGGCCGGCGGCGAGCATCTCGAGGGCGCCGGGGGCGAGCTCCGACGGAGGGGGTCCGGGGATCTTCTCTTCGGCCATGGCGTCTCCTCCCGGCGCGTGCGTCGCGCCTAGTACCGGTAAGTATCGGGCTTGAAGGGGCCCTTGGGCGAGACCCCGATGTAGGCGGCCTGCTTGGGGGTGAGCTTCGTCAGCTTCACCCCGATCTGCTCGAGGTGGAGGCGGGCCACCTTCTCGTCGAGGTGCTTGGGCAGCGTGTAGACCTTGTTCTCGTACCAGTCGGAGCGCTCGGCCAGCTCGATCTGGGCGATGGTCTGGTTGGTGAAGCTGTTCGACATGACGAAGCTGGGGTGGCCGGTGGCGCAGCCCAGGTTGAGCAGCCGCCCCTCGGCGAGGAGCAGGACCGAGTGGCCATCGGGGAAGGTCCACTTGTCGAACTGGGGCTTGATGTTGGTGCGGACCACGCCCGGGAACTTCTTCAGGCCGGCCATGTCGATCTCGTTGTCGAAGTGGCCGATGTTCCCGATGATGGCCCCGTCCTTCATCTTCTTCATGTGGTCGACGGTGATGACGTCGACGTTGCCGGTGGTGGTGACGAAGACGTCGGCGCGAGGCAGGACG
Source organism: uncultured Anaeromyxobacter sp. (assembly GCA_903904005.1). Classification (GTDB taxonomy): domain Bacteria; phylum Myxococcota; class Myxococcia; order Myxococcales; family Anaeromyxobacteraceae; genus CAIOAK01. Next base: position 31,085 of record CAIVAR010000049.1, on the reverse strand, counting down.
TCCTCGAGGCGGAGCACCTGGTACCCCTCCATGGCGGCCTGGAGCGCGCAGATGGGGTCGATCTCGGTGACCACCACGCGGGCCCCCTGCCCCTTGAGCGCCTGGGCGCAGCCCTTGCCCACGTCGCCGTAGCCGCAGACCACCGCCATCTTGCCGGCGAGCATCACGTCGGTGGCCCGGTTCAGGCCGTCGATGAGGGAGTGGCGGCAGCCGTAAAGGTTGTCGAACTTCGACTTGGTGACGCTGTCGTTCACGTTGATGGCCGGGAAGAGCAGCTTGCCGGCCCGCTCCATCTCGTAGAGCCGGTGGACGCCCGTGGTGGTCTCCTCGGTGACGCCGCGCATCTCCTTGGCCACCTTCGTCCAGCGGGTGCGATCCTGCTTCAGGGTGCGGCCGAGGAGCGCGAGGACCACCGCGAACTCCTCCGAGTCGGCGGTGGCCGGTGCGGGCACCTTGCCGGCCGCCTCGAACTCGACCCCCTTGTGGATGAGCATGGTGGCGTCGCCGCCGTCGTCGACGATCTGGGTGGGGCCCTGTCCGCCCCCGAAGTCGAGCGCGCGCTCCGTGCACTCCCAGTACTCCTCGAGGGTCTCGCCCTTCCAGGCGAAGACCGGCACGCCCTTCGGCGAGGCGGCCGAGCCGCCGCGCCCGGCCACCGCCGCGGCAGCGGCGTGGTCCTGGGTGGAGAAGATGTTGCACGAGGCCCAGCGGACGTCGGCGCCGAGGTCGACGAGGGTCTCGATGAGGACCGCCGTCTGGATGGTCATGTGGAGGGAGCCGGTGATGCGCTGCCCCGCGAGCGGCTGCTTCTTCGCGTACTCGCGCCGCACCGACATGAGGCCTGGCATCTCCTTCTCGGCGAGCTCGATCTCCTTGCGCCCCCAGTCGGCGAGGGTGAGGTCCTTCACGAGGTACTCGAACGTCGGGGCGGTGCGGGGCTTGCGGGTGGGCTTGGCCATCGGGATCGTTCCTTCCTTCCGGGGTTTCGGTGGATCGGCGGGGTCAGGGGCGGCGCGCGCGGGCGAGCAGGAGCGCGGGCCCCTTCGCGGCGGGTTCGGGGGGCAGCGCGCGGCAGGTGGCGTCGCGGAAGCCGGCGGTCTGGAGCATCTCGACCACGCGGACGGGCTCGAAGCCGGGCCACACCTGGCCGGCCCGCCGGCGGAAGTCCTCGTCGTCGTGGAGAACGGCGTCGACGAGGGCCACCCGTCCGCCCGGGCGCACCACCCGCGCCGCCTCGGCCAGCGCACGCGGCGGGTCTGCCACCCAGCCGAGCGACAGGACGAGCAGGGCCGCGTCGCAGGAGGCGTCGTCCATGGGCAGGTCCTCGAGGGTCCCGCGCCGCAGCTCGACGTTGCCCTGACCGGCGGTGCGCCTGCGGGCCGAGCGGAGCATGTCCGCCGAGCGGTCGACGCCGATCACGTGCGCCACATCGGGGGCGAGGGCGGCGGAGAGCGCGCCGGTGCCGCAGCCCAGATCGGCCACCGTCCACTCCGGCGGGAGGAGCGCCACGAGCGCCGCGACGCCGAAGCCGGTGCCGTACCACTCGCCCCGCAGCCGGTCCCAGTCGCCGGCCGCGCCCGCGAAGAAGTCGTCGCCCCCGCCCCGGCGCTCCTTGAGGCGCCGGTCGAGCCGGAGCTGGTCGTGCTGCAGGGTGGCCCAGCCCTCGCTCTCGCCGCGGGCCACCTTCCAGAGCCGGCGGGCGGCGGGGTCGATCCCGTCGGACATCCGGTAGAGCCGGTTCTGCCCGTGACGCCGGACCTCGATCCAGCCCTGGGAGGAGAGCACCTTGAGGTGCCGGCTCACGGTGGACTGGGGCTGCTGCAGCACCTCGCACAGCTCGGCCACGCCGAGCTCGTGCCGCTCGAGGACGTGCAGGAGCCGGAGCCGCGTCGGGTCCGCGAGCCCCTCCATCCAGCCGAAAAGCCCCTCGGGGCGCCGTGCGGTCGTCGCTTCCATTCGTCTATCCGGATGGACGGATTAACATGCGCCCCGGGGCCCGTCAACGCCATCCGAACCCGGGCGGCCGGGGTGTAGGCTCCCCGGTCATGCACCGCCGCCAGGCCCTCGCCGCCCTCGCCGGAGCCGCCCTCGCGGCCCTCCTCGTCCTCTGGCTCTGGCCGCGCGCCGCCCCCCGGGTCGACGGAAGGGAGGGCCCGGCCGGGCCGGTGACCGCGGCCGGCCCGGTGACCGCCGCCACGCCGGCGCACCCTGTGGGCACCTCCCCCGCCCCGCTCGCTTCCCTTCCGGCCCCGCGCGGCGCCTTCGAGGGCACGGTCCTCTCCCGCGCCACCGGTGCGGGGATCGCCGGCGCCGAGGTCACCTTCTCCCGCGGCGGAGCGGCGGCCTCGGTCCGGTGCGGCGCCGACGGGACGTTCCGCTTCGAGCCGCCGGAGGCCGGTCGCTGGCAACTCGCCACGGCCTCGGCCCCCGGCCACGCCCCGTTCGCGCCGGAGTGGGGGCACAGCCCGGTGCTGCTCGACGCGCGCCCGGGCGAGCGGGTCGGCGGCCTGACCCTCTGGCTCTCCCCGGTGGTCCGCTACGCGGGGCGGGTCGAGGACCCGGCGGGCCAGCCGGTGGAGGGGGCGGCGGTGCGCATCGTCGGGGGCGCCACCGGGGACCGCGCGCTCCTGCCCTCCACCGAGGCGGCGGTGAGCGGGCCTGGAGGGACATTCTCCCTTTCCGGGCCGGACGACGCCACCCTCGAGGCCCGCCATCCGGGATTCGCGCCCGGGCGGGCCGCGCTCGACCTCGCGGCCAGGTCCTCCCACCGGGTCGTGGTGCGGCTCGGGCCCGCCGGAACGCGGGGGGCGGCCGCGCCGATCGCCGGCCGGGTCCTCTCCGGCGGCGCGCCAGTGGAGGGCGCGCTGGTGGCGGCGCGCCTGCTCCTCCGCGGCGGCCCGGGATCGGCCGAGGAGCCGGTCTCCGCCCAGGCCCTCTCCGACGCCGAGGGACGATTCACCTTGGGTGACATGGGGCCGGGGCGCCACCTGCTCACCGCGGCGCGCGAGGGGTTCACCCAGGCGCGGGCGGTGGTGGCCCGGACCGGCGAGGAGGCCACCATCGATCTCACCCGCGGCGGGACCCTCGCCGGCGTGGTGCGGGACGCCGTCACCGGGAACCCCGTGGCCCCGTTCCGGGTGGAGGCACGGCGCGGCGGGCGTGGGTGGCGGCTCCCCGTCGGGGCCGCCACGGTCGTCGACGCCTCCGGCCGGTTCGAGCTCCGGGACCTTCCTCCGGGACCGGTGACCGTGACCGCATCGGCCCCCGGCCACCTCCCCTCCCCCGGCGTGGAGGCCACGGTCCCCGAGCACCCCGGGGTCGCCGAGGTGGAACTCCGGCTCGGCCGGGGCGGCCGGGTGGCGGGCCGCGTGGTGGACCGGGTGACCGGCCAGCCGCTCCCCGGCGCGCGCATCTCGCTCGAGGGGGAGGGCGGGAGCGCCCCCTCGATCCTCGACGCCGGGGCGATGTCGGTGACCGGGACCGACGGCGCCTTCGTCGTCACGGGGTTGCCCCCGCGGTCGGTCTCGCTCCACGTCGCCGCCGACGCCCACCACGCCCGCATCGTGACCGGGATCGACGTCCCGGACGGCGGCACCGCGGGCCCGGTGGAGGTGAAGCTCACCCCGGTGGCCGAGGGGGAGGAGCCGCGCGTGGAGCTGGCCGGCATCGGCGTCTCCCTGGAACTCCAGGGACGCTCCGGGCTCCGGGTCACCTTCGTCGTCCCCGGCGGTGGCGCGGCCGAGGCCGGGATCGCGACCGGCGACGTCGTCCTCGCGGTGGAGGGGCGTCCGGTGTCGGAACTCGGCATGGCCGGCGCGGTGGAGCGCATCCGCGGACCGGAGGACACCCGGGTCCGGGTGGTGATCCGGCGCGGCGAGGCGCCTCCCTCCGAGATCTGGGTGTGGCGCCGCCTGGTGCGGGGGTAGGCCGGCGCCCGGACGGCTACCAGGGCTCGCGCGCGCCGATGAAGTTCTGCGGATAGCCCCAGTCGGGCGTGGAGGCCCGGTCGAGCTCGGCCACGTCCTCGGGGGCGAGCTTCACCGTGAGTGCCTGGAGGTTCTCCTCCAGCTGGGCCACGGTCCGCGCCCCCACGATGACGCTGGAGAGCTCCGGCCGGCCGACCAGCCAGGCGAGCGACACGGCGGACGGGGTGGAGCCGATCCGGCCCGCCACCGCCTCCACGGCGTCGAGCACCCGCCAGCAGCGGTCGTTGTCGAACATCTTCCAGGTGTCCTGCCAGACCGAGAGCCGGCTCCCCTCGGGAGGGGGCGCTCCGCGGCGGTACTTGCCCGAGAGGAACCCGCGCGCGAGCGGGCTCCAGGCCAGGATGCCGAGTCCGAAGGCGCGTGCGGCCGGGACGAGCTCCCGCTCCCCCTCCCGCGCGGCCAGCGACCACTGCATCTGGATCGAGGCGAAGGGAACGAGGTGGCGACGGTCGGCGGCCCAGAGCGACTCGACCAGCCGGTAGCCGGCGTAGTTGGAGCACCCGACGTAGAGGACCTTGCCGGCGCGCACCAGGCCGGTGAGCGCCTCGAGCGTCTCCTCGATCGGCACCGACCGGTCCTGCATGTGGACCTGGTAGAGGTCGACGTGGTCGGTGCGCAGCCGCCGCAGCGACGCCTCGCAGGCCCGCAGGATGGCCTTGCGCGAGAGCCCCTGGTCGTGTGGCGCCACCCGGGCGCCCAGGCCGGAGGTGGGGAACCGGCACTTGGTGGCGAGGGTGACCCGGTCACGCTTCCCCTCGAGCCATCGCCCGAGCAGCTCCTCCGAGTTCCCCTCGGAGTAGACGTTGGCGGTGTCGATGGTGTCCATGCCGGCGTCGAGGGCCCGGTCGAGGACCCGCCGGGCCTCCCCCTCGGTGGAGGTGACGCCCTTCATGAAGCCCTGCGACTCCCCGATCGTCATCGCCCCGAAGGAGAGGAGGCTGACGCGCAACCCGGACCGGCCCAGCTGGCGGTGTTCCATGCGATCTCCCTAGCGTGCGGCCGGCCGGGGCGCCAGGGTGCCCGCGGGCCCGTCCGCACCGCCGGCGCCGGTCGGGGCACGCCCGTACGGGACGAACCGCTTGAGCCCGAGGAAGGGCTTCTCGATCAGGTGCCAGGAGAGGAGCGCCGCGGCGAGCGTCGCGGCCCCGGCCACGCCGGCGAAGGCGACGATCCCGGCGATCCGGTTCCCCAGCGCCGCGGCCATGGCGAGCGAGGTGAACCCGGCCGCCTCGAGCGCGAGGAAGATCGGGTAGTGGAGCACGTAGAGCCCGTAGCTGTACTTTCCCGCCCCCTCGAGCACCGGGCGTGTCAGCACCCGGTGGAGCGGAGCCGACGGCGCCGCGTCGATGGCGAGCACGAGCAGCGCCGCGAATCCGGCCGCCAGCGGGCCGAAGGCCCAGACCTGCACCACCGGGTCCCCGCCGAAGATCCCGCCCTGCTCCACCCAGACGGCCGCCACGGCCGCGGCCGAAGCCGCGAGGATCCAGGGCGCGCCCCGGCGGAGCCGGGGCCACCACGCCGGCTCCCGCGCGGCGATGGCGACGAGCGCCCCCATGGCGAGTGCGTCCACGCGGGCCGGGGTCAGGACGTAGGCGGCGGTGGCGTTGAAGGTCGTCCGGTGGATGCCGAACCGGAGCGCACCGGCGAGCGCGACGAGCGCCACGCAAGCGAGCGCGAGCCATCTCCGGGGGAGCACCCAGACCACGAGCGGCCAGACCAGGTAGAACTGCTCCTCGACGGCCAGCGACCAGAAGTGGCCCGTGTACGGGCTCGCCTCGAATCCCCCCTCGCGCGCGAAGAGCACGTTGCCGAGGTAGGTCCAGAGCCATCCCTGCGTCCCGGACTTCACGTCGAGTGACGGGAGCAACCGGGGGACGACCAGGAAGAGGACCGCCAGGTAGGCGTAGTAGAGCGGGAAGATCCGCAACACGCGCCGGGCGTAGAAGGCCCGGAAGTACCCCTGCCCTCCCCGCGCGTCGAGGAGGATCCCGGTGATGAGGAAACCGGAGAGGACGAAGAACAGGTCGACGCCCGCCCATCCGGTCCGGGAAGCCGACAGGAGGGTCCGCTCCACCGCGCCCCCCTCCCCGTCGATGTGCAGGAAGTGGAAGGCGAGGACGAGGAGCACCGCCACCCCGCGAAGCCCGTCGAGCGCGGGGTGGTGCGCGCCGGGTGTCGGCGCTCGGGTCGGGGTCGGGAGGTCCATCGCGGCGGCGGAATCCTAGTCCAGGCCGGCGGGGGCGCAAGCGGCGACGGCGGGGGGACCGTCGGGTCGCTCGGTCGGGCACTTTCGCCCCCGGTGTGGGTGGTCTACTCTGGCTCCTTGGCCGGGGGGACAGGCACGCGCGCGGGCTGGACCCGCGGACCTTGGCGGGACTGGGTCGCCTTCGGCCTCGCCTACCTCGCGCTCGCCGGGGTCTCCGACTGGCTCTCCAGCGACGCGACCCAGTTCGCGACCTTCTGGCCGGCGGCCGGCCTCTACGTCGGCGTCCTCCTGGTCTCGGAGCGCCGGCGCTGGCCCGGGTTCGTGGCCGCGGCAGCCCTCGCCGACCTGTTCGTCTCCGTCCAGGTGGGGCGCAAGCCAGTCATCGCGGCGGCCCTGATGTTCGGGGACGCGGTCGAGGCCCTCGTCGCCGCCGAGTTGATCCGGCTCCTCGCACGCGGGCGTCCCCGGATGTGGCGCCTGCGGGACACGCTGGCGGTGATCACGGTCGGGGTGGTCGTGGCCCCGGCACTGCCCTCCTTCCTCGGGGCAGCCTCCACGGCCCACGCGAACGGGGTCCCGTTCGTCGCCGCGTGGATCGAGTGGTGGACCGGTGACGGCCTGGGGATCCTGGTCGTCACCCCGCTCGTCCTCGCCTGGCGGGAGCCGGACGCGATCGACCGGAACCCGGTCCGTCAGCGGCCGATCGAGTTCGCGGCGCTCGGGCTCTCCTCCCTGGCCGTGGGCTGGCTGGTCTTCCGGCAGGCGCAGGTGGGCGTGCTCGCCGAGGAGCACGTGGTGCTCCCGGTCTTCGTCTGGGCGGCGCTCCGCTTCGGGCCGCGCGGGGTGACCGTGACCGGGGCCATCCTGGCTGGGGCCGCCGCCTGGGCCACGGTCTGGGCATCCCGGGTCGGAGGGGCGGAGGCGCTCGCGCCCGACGCGGGCACGGTCCAGGGCTACCTCGCGGTCGCCATCGCCACGAGCCTGGTGCTGGCCTCCGAGGTCGCCGGCCGGGAGCGCGCGGCGCGGAAGTTCCACCTGGCCCGACATGCGCTCGACCAGGGGGCGGAGGCGACCCTGATCTGCGACGCGAGCGGACGCATCGTCCTCGCCAGCAAGGCCGCCGGCCGGCTGCTGGGGCGCACCGTTCCCGACATCGTCGGGAGGAACATCGCCACGCTCGACCCGTCGCTCTCCGGCAAGCTGGGGCCCGAGGGCTGGGCGGTGCTGCGGACGCAGGCCACCTCCCGCTACGAGACCGTCCTCGAGGACCCGTCCGGGCGCCGCCCTCCCGCCGAGGTCCACCTGGCGTTCCTCGCCTTCGACGGCTCGGAGTTCCTGGCCTGGTCCGGGCGCGATCTGTCGGATCGACGGCGCGCCGAGGAGGACCAGCGTCTCGCCGCGGTGGGCACGCTCGCCTCCGGCGTGGCCCACGAGATCAACAACCCCCTCACCTACGTGACCTCGAACCTGGCCTTCGTGCAGGAGACCCTGGAGAAGGTGCGCGGGATGCACCCCGACGTCGCCGACGCCGAGGAGGCCGTCGCCGAGGCCACGCTGGGCGCCCGGAAGGTTCGCGACATCGTGCGCGACCTGCGCTTCGTGGCCCGCCCCCCCGACGGGCGCCGGATCGAGGTCGATCCGGTCCAGGAGGTACGCTCGGCGGTCACCCTGGCCCAGGCCGAGATCCACCGGCGCTCGGGGCTCCTCTTGCTGCTCGATCCCTGTCCGCTCGTCCTCGCCGGGCAGGGACAGGTCGGCCAGGTGATGATCCACCTCCTCCTGAACGCGGCCCAGTCCACCCCGGAGGGTTCGCCCCAGACCCACTCGGTCCGGGTCGCCTCCGGCACCGACGCCGCGGGCTGGGCCGCCATCGAGGTGGCCGATTCGGGGAGCGGCATCCCGGAGGCCGCCCGCGCCCGCATCTTCGAGCCCTTCTTCTCGACCCGCCCGGTCGGCGCCGGCACCGGACTGGGGCTCTCGGTCTGCCACGGCATCGTGACCGGGCTGGGCGGCGAGATCACCGTCCAGAGCGAGGAGGGGCACGGCACCACCGTGCGCGTGCGCCTTCCGCCGGCCAGCCTCGCGCCCGAGGCGGCGGGATAGACGGACCTACCAGAAGCCGAGCTGCAACCGCGCGGCGTCGCTCATCTTCTCCGGGGTCCAGGGCGGATCGAAGACCAGGTCGACGTCGACGGCCCCGACGCCGGGGACCTTCGCCACCCGCTCCCGGACGTCGTCGAGGATCATCGGCGCGACGCCGCAGCCGGGCGCGGTGAGGGTCATCCGGATGGTGACCTTGCGGCCGCCCTCGGGGCGCTCGGCGTGGATGAGCTCGTAGACGAGCCCGAGGTCGACGATGCTCGCCGGGATCTCCGGGTCGAAGACCTTCTTCAGCGCCTCCCAGACCTCCTGCTCGTCGAAGGGCTGGCCGCTCGCCTCGGCGAGCCGCGCCTTCTCGGCCTCGGCGACCTTGCGGGCCCGCTCGGCGAAGGCCGGCCCCAGCGCGTCGGCGTCCTCGTTGGCGAGGCGGGCCAGGCCGCCTCGGTCGAGCATGATCGTGAAGTGGCCGCCCAGCTCCTGCTGGGGCATGACGAGCGCGCCCTCGGGCAGGAGGTGCTTCTCACCGGAGGGCACGAGCGTGACCTCCACGGCGCGGCTCAGCGAGACCGGTTCGCGGCGCTCCATCGTCTCACTCCGTCGTCGCCGGCTGGGATTCGCCGCGCAGTGCCGCGTGCAGCGCGTGCCAGGCCAGGCTCGCGCACTTCACGCGGGTGGGAAAATCGGCCACGCCCTTCAGGACCGCGAGCTTGCCGAGGCCATCGGCCTGCGACGCGTCCCCCTCCACGACCATCTTGTGGAAGCGCTGGAAGAGATCCTCGGCCTCGGCGGCGCTCTTGCCCTTCAGCGCCTGGCTCATGAGCGAGGCCGAGGCCTTGGAGATGGCGCATCCCGATCCCTGGAAGGAGACGTCGGCGATCCGATCGCCGTCCATCCGGAGGAAGACGCCGTACCGATCACCGCAGAGGGGGTTCAGCCCCTCCGCCGTGGCCGTGGCATCGGCCATGACACGGAAGTTCCTGGGGTTGCGCCCGTGGTCGAGGATGACCTCCTGGTAGAGGTCGGACAGGTCGCTCATGGGAACATCTCCCGGACGCGGCGGAGACCCTGGACCAGCTGGTCCACGTCCTCGCGGGTGTTGTAGAGGGCCATCGAGGCGCGCACCGTGGCCGGCACGCCGAACCGCTCCATGAGCGGCTGCGCGCAGTGGTGCCCGGCGCGAACCGCGACCCCCTCGTGGTCGAGGATGGTGCCCACGTCGTGCGGGTGGACCCCCTCCATCACGAAGGAGATCACCGCGGCCTTGCCCGGAGCGGTGCCGATGATGCGGAGCCCGGGGATCTCCTGGAGCCGGTTCGTGGCGTAGGCGAGCAGGTCACGTTCGTGGGCCTCGGCCCCGGCCCGGTCGAGCCCCTCGAGCCAGTCGACCGCGGCACCCAGACCCACGGCGCCGGCCGCGTCGGGCGTGCCGGCCTCGAACTTGTGGGGGATGGTGTTGAACTTCGTCCCCGAGAAGGAGACCGAGAGGATCATGTCCCCGCCGCCCTGCCAGGGGGGCATGGCCTCGAGCAGCTTCGCCTTCCCGTAGAGGACGCCGATCCCGGTGGGTCCGAACATCTTGTGGCCGCTGAAGACGTAGAAGTCGGCGTCGAGGTCGCGGACGTCGACCCGGAGGTGGGGCACGGCCTGGGCGCCGTCGACGAGGACCGGCACGCCGCGGGCGTGCGCGAGGCGCACGATCTCCTTCACCGGATTCACGGTCCCGAGCGCGTTGGAGACGTGGGTCACGGCGACGATGCGGGTGCGGGGCCCGATGAGCCGCTCGAAGTCGGCGAGATGCACGGCGCCCTGATCGTCGACCGGGACCACCACGAGCTTCGCCCCCTTCTCGGCGGCGAGCAGCTGCCAGGGCACGATGTTGGAGTGGTGTTCCATCCCGGTGAGCAGGATCTCGTCGCCCGGCCCGACGTTCGCCCGCCCCCACGACTGGGCCACCAGGTTCACGCCCTCGGTCGTCCCACGGGTGAAGATCACCTCGCGGGGATCGGCGCCGATCCAGCGGGCGATCCGCTTGCGGGCCCCCTCGAACGCCGCGGTGGCACGCTCGGCCAGGTCGTAGACCCCGCGGTGCACGTTGGAATTGTCCCGGTCGTAGAAGCGGGTCACCGCGTCGATCACGACCTGCGGCTTCTGGGCCGTGGCGCCGCTGTCCAGGAAGGCGAGCCTCTTGCCGTGCGGCCGCTGGGCGAGCACCGGGAACTGTCGGCGCACCGCCTCGACGTCGAAGCTCATGCGCCCTCCAGGATGGCCACGCCGCCGGGCAGGCGGCCCGCCACGAGCCGCCCCAGGCGGTCGCGCAGCGCCGGCACGGCCACCCGGTCCACCATCTCGCGGGCGAAGGCGTAGATGAGCAGCCCACGTGCGGCCGCGGCGGGGATCCCGCGCGAGCGCAGGTAGAAGAGCGCGTCGGCGTCGAGCTCGCCCACCGTGCCGCCATGCCCCGCCTTCACCTCGTCGGTGTAGATCTCGAGCTGCGGCATCGAGTCGACGATGGCGTCCCGGGAGAGCAGCAGGTTGGAGTTGGACTGGTGGGCGTCGGTCTTCACCGCCCCCTCGAGGACGCGGATGCGGCCTGCGAAGACGCCGCGCGACTCCCCGTCGAGGATGCCCTTGAAGAGCTCGCGGCTCGTGCCACCCGGGCCGGCGTGTTCGATCACCGAGTGGTTGTCGACGAGCCGCCCGCCGTCGGCCATGTAGAGACCGGCCAGGTGGGTCTCGGCACCCTCGCCGGCGAGCCGCGCGAGAACGTCGCTGCGCGAGAGGGCGCCCCCGAGCGCGGTCGAGTGGCTGGAGAGGCGCGTCCCCTTCCCCTGCAGGACGGCCAGGGTGGCGTGGTGGAAGGCGGAGGCCGGCTGGTCCTGCACCTGGTAGTGGTCGAGGCGCGCGCCGTCGCCGAGCGAGACCTCGGTGACGGCGTTGGTGAGGGCCGGGTGCTCGCCGATCGCCACGTAGGTCTCCACGAGCGTCGCCTCGCCGCCGGCGTCGGCGACGACCAGGACGCGGGGGTGGCAGGCGGCGGGTCGATCCCGGGCCACGGTGGCGAACACCAGCTCGACGGGGCCGCCGCGCGCCGCGGCGTCGACGTGGACGAAGGCCCCGTCACCGAGGAAGGCGCCGTTGAGTGCCGCGAACGGGCGGCCGCCGACCGCGACGGTGCGGGCCAGGCTCCGCTCCACGAGCGCGGGCGACACGGCGATGGCATGGTGCAGGCTCGACGCGTGGACGCCGGCGGGCAGACCGTGGGCCGTGGAGAGCCCGGCGTCGAACCGGCCGTTCACGAAGACCAGGCGCGGCCCGAAGGACTTGCCGGCCACCCGCTCCAGCTCGGCCGGCGTGACCTGCTCCGCCGGGTCGCCGCGCCCGAAGGAGTGGGCGGCGAGCGGGGCGAGCGAGGTGAAGCGCCAGTCCTCCTGGCGCGTGGTGGGCAGCCCCTCCCGCTCGAAGGCCTCGCGTCCCGCGCGCCGGACCGAGGCGACGAACTCGGGCGCGCTGGGGAGCGACTCCGCACCCGCGAGCAGGCTCCGGGCCGCCTCGTTCACGGCTCCACCCAGGCGTAGCCCTTCTTCTCGAGCTCGAGCGCCAGCTCGCGCCCGCCCGTCCGGACGATCCGGCCGCCGGCCATCACGTGGATCTTGTCGGGGACGATGTACTCGAGGAGCCGCTGGTAGTGGGTGACGAGGAGGGTGGCCCTGTCCGGGCTGCGCAGCGCCTCGACGCCCCTCGCCACCACCCGCAGGGCGTCGATGTCGAGGCCGCTGTCGATCTCGTCGAGGATGGAGAGGCGAGGCTCGAGCACCGCCATCTGCAGCACCTCGTTGCGCTTCTTCTCGCCGCCGGAGAAGCCCTCGTTGACCCCCCGGTTCATGAAGGCCGGGTCCATCTCGACGAGCTTCATCTTCTCCTTCGCGAGTCCCAGGAAGTCGACCGCGTCGAGCTCTTCCTCGCCGCGGGCCCTGCGCTGGGCGTTCAACGCCGTGCGCAGGAAGTACATGTTCCCCACGCCGGGGATCTCCACCGGGTACTGGAAGCCCAGGAAGAGACCGGCCACGGCCCGCTCCTCCGGGGCCATGGCGAGCAGGTCCTTCCCGTCGAGGGTGGCGCTGCCGCCGGTGACCTCGGCCCGATCCCGTCCGGCCAGCACGCCGGCGAAGGTGCTCTTCCCGGAGCCGTTCGGCCCCATGATGGCGTGCACCTCGCCCGGCATCACGGTGAGGTCGAGGCCCTTCAGGATCGCCTTGTCGTCGATGCGGGCCTGCAGGGCGCGCACCTCGAGCAGCGGCGTCCCGTCGTTCGGCTGCTGGCTCATCCCACGCTCCCTTCCAGGCTCATGCCGAGGAGCTTCTGCGCCTCCACGGCGAACTCCATGGGCAGCTCCTTGAGGACCTGCCGCGCGAATCCGTTCACGATCATCGAGACCGCGTCCTCCTCCTTGATGCCGCGCTGGCGGCAGTAGAAGAGCTGGTCCTCGCTGATCTTCGAGGTGGTGGCCTCGTGCTCCACCTGGGCGGTGGGGTTGCGGGCCTCGATGTACGGGAAGGTGTGGGCCCCGCAGTGGCCGCCGATGAGCAGCGAGTCACACTGCGAGTGATTGCGGGCCCCGTCCGCCCCCTTCATGATCTTCACCTGGCCCCGGTAGGTGTTCTGGCCGTGGCCCGCGGAGATGCCCTTCGACACGATGGTCGACCGGGTGTTCTTCCCGATGTGGATCATCTTGGTGCCGGTGTCGGCCTGCTGCCGGTGGTTGGCGAGCGCCACCGAGTAGAACTCCCCCACCGAGTCGTCGCCCTGGAGGATGCAGCTCGGGTACTTCCAGGTGATGGCCGAGCCGGTCTCCACCTGCGTCCAGGAGATCTTGGAGCGCTTCATCGCCTTGCCGCGCTTGGTGACGAAGTTGAAGATGCCACCCCGACCCTCGGCGTCGCCGGGGTACCAGTTCTGAACGGTCGAGTACTTGATCTCGGCGCCGTCGAGGGCCACGAGCTCGACCACCGCGGCGTGGAGCTGGTTCTGGTCGCGCTGGGGGGCGGTGCAGCCCTCCAGGTAGGAGACGTGGGACCCCTCGTCGGCCACGATGAGGGTCCGCTCGAACTGGCCGGTGTCGGCGGCGTTGATGCGGAAGTAGGTGGAGAGCTCCATCGGGCAGCGGACGCCCTTCGGGATGTAGGCGAAGGAGCCGTCGGAGAAGACCGCGGAGTTGAGGGTGGCGAAGTAGTTGTCGGTGTAGGGGACGACCGATCCCAGGTACCTCTCCACGAGCTCGGGGTGCTCCCTCACCGCGTCGGAGAAGGAGCCGAAGATCACGCCCATGTCGGCGAGCTTCTTCTTGAATGTGGTCGCCACCGAGACCGAGTCGAAGACCGCGTCCACCGCCACGTTGGAGAGCCGCTTCTGCTCCTCGAGCGGGATCCCCAGCTTGGCGAAGGCCTCGCGCAGCTCCGGGTCGACCTCGTCCATCGAGGCGAGCTTCTTCCGGGGCTTCGGCGCCGAGTAGTAGACGATCTCCTGGTAGTCGATGGGGTTGTAGCGGACCTTGGCCCAGGTCGGTTCCTCGAGGGTGAGCCAGTGCCGGAAGGCCTTCAGGCGGAAGTCGAGCAGGAAGGCCGGCTCGTTCTTCTTCGACGAGATGAGCCGGACGATGTCCTCGTCGAGCCCCTTGCGGATGCGGTCCTCGGCGACGTCGGTGACGAACCCGTACTTGTACTTCTGCTCGGTGATCTCGGTGAGCTCGCGGTTCGCGTCGGTCACGGCGCCACCCCCGACGCGGCCTCGAGCCGGACCAGCCGCTCCTGCGGCGGCGGCTGCGCCGGCCGCATGGCCGACAGCGGCACGTCCTGCAGGGCCCGCTCGATGGCCTGGTTGATCGGGGCCCAGCGCCCCCGGGCGGCGCAGAAGGACTCCATGTCGCAGGCCCCCTCCGTGCCGGTGCCGCATTCGGTGAGGCCGATGGGCCCCTCGATGGCGGCGATGATCTCGGCGACCGAGATGGCGTCGGCGTCCCGGGAGAGGCCGTAGCCGCCGTTCCGGCCGCGGTGCGAGATCACGAGGCCGGCGCGGGCGAGCGCCTTGAGGAGCTTCGAGGCGGTCGGGACCGGGATTCGCGACCTGGTGGCCAGGTCCTGGGCCGTGTGGAACGAGCCGGGTGCCTCCATCGCCATGTGGGTGAGGAGGACGATCCCGTAGTCTGTGAGCTTGGTCATGCGGATCATGGACCGGACCACCCTTTCGGGGGGAAGCAGGCTTCCGGACGTCGGAGCCTATCTGGACCGAAAAGGTCCCGATAGCGGAAATGTAACGAGGGCGCCGTCGCTTGCACGACAACCTTTGCGGTCAGGATACGGGGATGTAGGCCCTGACCAGGGGGCCGTCGACCGAGCGGCCGTCCCGCTCGACGTACAGGTGGTCACCCACGATCGTGAGGGAGAGCTTGGCCCGCCGCTCCTCGCTGCCCGCGAGCGCCGCGAGCAGCGCGGGGTCCACGGCAGCCAGCGCGACGCGCCCGAGCCGCGAGAGCCCCGCGGCCCGGGCGTCCTCGACGAAGGCCTCCATCCGGCGGGGCGAGTCGAAGAGCACGGCCACGTCGGCGCGCCGGTTCCGGTCGGCCTCCTGCTGCACCCGCGTGGCGTCGGGGCGCCCCACGCGCACCCACAGCGTGGTTTCCCCCGTGAGGTCGCGGGCGATCACGTCGGGTGCGTCGGGATCGGAGAGCCCCGGCCCCTGCTCGATCCCCTCGCGCCACTGCCAGCACTGGGCCAGCACGCGCAGCCAGAGCCGCTCCATCGACTCGGAAGGATGTCTCGCCGCTCGCAGGCTGACGAGCCGGTTCACGCCGGTATCGACGTTGGCGAGCTCGATCTGGAAGTCGTGGAGTGTCGCGGGGAGCGCCAAGGCCCGGGAAGCTACCACCTCCGGGTCGCCGGGGCCGTACCCCGATGGCACCCGGGTTCCCGCTTTGTGAGGCGCCTCCCCCGTGCGACGATATCTACCCTTGCAGTCGCCATCCCCGGAGCCTTCCATGCGCTTACTCCCCGTCCTCCTCGCGGCGCTGATCGCCGCGCCCTCCCTGGCGGTCGCCCAGACGGCGACCCCGCAGGCGGCAACGCCGCAGGTTGCGACCCCCGAGACGGGCGCCCCCCAGGACCCGGCTCCCCCGGCCCCTCGCCGCGAGGAGCCCTACCCCCAGTTCGGCCTCCAGCTCGCAATCGGCGCGCCGGACGGGGCCGTGCTCTCCTTCACCTACTCGCCCCTCTACTGGCTCCTCCTCGACGCGGGCTTCGCCTACACGCTCGCTCCCGGCTTCGTCCTCGGGCTCGAGTTCCGGCCCATCGACTTCTTCATCTCCCCGATCATCCGTGGCGAGTACGGCTACTACTTCGCCGGCAACACCGCGAACCAGGTCAAGAAGTGGGCGGGCATCCCGGAGGCCCAGTGGCCGCTCATCGGCGACGCCTCCTACAACTGGTTCTCGGGGCTCGTGGGCGTGGCGCTGGGCAGCCGGCGCGGCTTCACCTTCGCGCTGGAGGGCGGGATCGGCGCCCTGTCGCTCAACGTGAAGGGCGGCACCGGGACCATCAACAACGTGGTGGTCACGACGGGCGACTACAAGGTCACGTCGTTCATGCCGGTGGCCCGCCTCTCCTTCCTGTACTTCTTCTGAGACCGAGGCCCACCATGAAGCGACTCCTCCTCGCCGCGCTCCTCCCCGTCATCGCCTCGATCGTCGGCTGCAACGCGTTCAACATCGAGGCCGACCAGCCGATGGCCTGCCTCACCATGCCGCCGCAGACCTTCCCCGTCGTGGCCCCGTCGATTCCCGGTGCCCCCGGCACCTTCTCCGGAGAGATCGACCTGGGCATCTCGGCGGTCCTGCCCGACTTCCTCGTGGGCGGCTCCCCGGAGACCCACATCCTCAACTTCCAGAGCCTCTCGGTCACGCTCGATGGCCCGCCGGGCGCGAGCTTCGTCTGGCTGACCGGCCTGGAGATCGTGGCCCAGAAGGGGACGACCACGCCCGTCCTGCTGGTCGACTACACCCCGGGCTCCGGGACCATCGGGTCCACCATCACCGCGAACTCACTCGCCCCTGGCCAGAACCTGATCGCGTTCCTGAACAACGGCGGGCTGGCCTTCTCCGTCAGCGGGACGTACGACCCGAGGCTCTTCCCGTCGGGCGCCACCACCTGGACCGGGACCATCACCGCCTGCTTCTCGGCCAAGGTGAAGAAGACCTTCCAGGAGATGATCGACGGGAAGTAGCCTTCGGCCCTCCGGGTGCCTGGACGAGAAAGGGCGGCCCGGGTGCTCCGGACCGCCCTTCGCTTCACGTGGAATGTGCGGGAACGCCTACTTCGCGTAGACCGCCTCCTCGATGATGACCGGGTAGGCGTAGCCGGCGCCGAAGTCCTTGTCGACGCGGACCACGCCCGTGATCACGAGCACCTCGCCGACGTTGGCGGCCGACTCGGAGGTCACGGTGATGTCGTTGTCGCCCTTCTCCGGGCTGCCGCTGCCGTCCCGGACGTGGATCCAGTTCTTGCCCATGATCCCGGCGTTCGACTTGACGACCTTGCCGCGGACGGTGACCTTCTTCTCCTTCAGCTGGGCCTTCTGGGCGTGGATCTCGGCGACCGTCTTCGCGTTCGCACCGGTGGCCTTGGGGACCTTCACGTCGCCCACGTCGGCGGGGCCGGCGGCGGCGGCCGCGTGCTGCGCGCCCATCCCGCCGGGAGGCATTCCGCCCGGGGGCATCTGGCCCGGAGCGGGGGCCGCGCCGGGAGGCATCCCGGCCGGAGCCGCGGCCTGGGCAGCGCCGCCCTGGCCGGCCAGCGTGCCGAAGTAGATCTTCTCGAACTTGCGGTTCAGGCTCTTCGACTCGAACCCGTCCATGGGCATCGGGTTCTCGATGACCACCTCGGCGCCCTTCTCGACGGCGCTCTGGGGAACGGCCGCCCAGATCTCGCCGGCGGGGCCGGCGATGCGAAGGTAGCTGTACGGGGCCGCGTCGATGCGCTCGACGACCTTGCCCCCTACTCCTCCGGCGGCGGCAGCGGTCGGCGTCGCGCCAGCAGGCGCCTGGGCCGAGGCACCAGCCGGGGTGGGTGCATTGGACTTCTTGCACGCGGTGAGGGAGAGCGCGAGCAGAAGGGCGAGGTCGAAGCGCATTTGGGAAACCTCCAGGAAATTGGGCCTTGTTATGGGGGCCGTAGGATAACCAACGATCGACCGAAGGCAATCCCGAACTGTTCCGATTCAGCCTCTTAATCGCCAGCCGCTCCGGAGCACGGCATACGCCGCGAGGAGCGCCGCCCCGGCCAGGGCCACGGCCACGCCGAAACCGACGACGGGAGGGGCGTCCGCCCGCCCCAGGACCGACCAGCGCAGCGCCTCGACCAGGTAGTAGATCGGGTTCGCCTGGGTGAGCCACCGCAGGGCTGGGGGGGCCATCGACGCCGAGTAGAAGACCCCGCCCAGGAAGGTGAGGGGGGTGACCACGAAGGTGGGGAGGAAGTTCACCTGCTCGAAGCTCGCCGCCCAGGTGGCGGTGAGGAACCCCAGGGACGCGAACCCGGCCGCCACGACGAGGAGCAGCAGGACCGCGAGCGCCGGATGGGCCACCCCGAACCCGGTGAAGGCGGCCCCCACGATCCACATGATGCCGCCGACGAGCAGGCCGCGCGCCACCGCCGCGCCCACGAACGCCCCCAGGATCTCGGCGTAGGACAGCGGCGAGACGAGGACGTCGACCACCGTTCCCTGCAGCTTCATCACGAAGAGGGACGAGGCGCTGTTCAGGTAGGCGTTGGTCACCACGCCGAGCATCACGAGCCCGGGGAGGATGAACCGGGCGTACGGGACCCCGTCCACCTCCCGGATCCGGCTTCCCAGCGACCAGCCGAAGACCAGGAAGTAGAGGGAGGTGGTGATGAGCGGGGAGAGGAGCGTCTGCCCCGGAACCCGCAGGAACCGGCGCAGCTCCTTCGAGAAGAGGGTGCGGAAACCCAGGCCGTTCACCTTCGGTCTCCCCCCGCCTCGCCGCCCAGGATGGAGACGAAGACGTCCTCCAGGCTGGCCCGGCGGGTCTCCACGTCGCCCACCGGGAATCCGGCCTCGGCTGCCGCGGCCAGGGCCGGCCCGAACGACCCGCCCGGGCGGGCGTCGACCTCGACGGCCCTTCCTCCCTCGGCGAGGCGCGCCCCCAGGGCCGCGAGCCCCGCCGGAAGCACGGCGAGCGGCGCCGCGAGCGTGATGCGCAGCGTCTTGCCCCCCTGCCGCTCGAGGAGCCGGTCCTTCTCCTCCACGAGCAGGATCCGGCCCCGGTCGATCACCGCCACCCGGTCGGCCAGCTCCTCGGCCTCCTCCAGGTAGTGGGTGGTGAGCACGATGGTGGTCCCGCGCGATCGCAGCAGCCGCACGTAGGCCCAGAGCTGCTGCCGGAGGCGCACGTCGACCCCGGCGGTGGGCTCGTCGAGGAAGAGGACGCGGGGTTCGTGCACCAGCGCCTTGCCGATGAGGAGCCTGCGCTTCATTCCCCCGGAGAGCGAGCGGGTGTTGGCGTGGCGCTTCCCCACGAGATCGAGGGCGACGAGGATCTCCTCCAGCCTGTCGTCGGCCAGGCGGACGCCGAAGTAGCCGGCCTGGAAGCGCAGGGTCTCCTCGACGCTGAAGAACGGGTCGAAGTTGATCTCCTGGGGGACGAGCCCGACGGCCCGACGGGTGAAGCGGTAGTCGCGCACCACGTCGCGGCCGAGGACGGTGGCCTCCCCGGCGCTGGCGCGGACCAGGCCGGCCACGATGCTGATGAGCGTGGTCTTCCCGGCCCCGTTGGGGCCCAGCAGCGCCAGGATCTCCCCGTGCGCCACGTCGAGGTCCACGGCGTCGAGGGCGGTGAAGTCGCCGTAGCGCTTCGAGACCCCGCGGAGACGGACGACCGGTTCGGACACGGGCGAAGTGTAGCAGCCACCCTCCGTCGGCGCCGGCCGGGGTGCTAAGGTCGGACGATGGGACGGCACGGAATCGACGTGGACGATCTGGACCGCTGGGTCTTCAACCGGCTGGCGGGCGACTACCGCGCCCGCCCGGGCTATCCCTCGGCGATCGTCGATCGCCTGGTGGCGCTCTCGGGAGGCACTGGCCCTGCCGTCGACCTGGGGGCGGGGACGGGGCTCCTCTCGCTCCCGCTCGCGGCGCGGGGCGTGGCGGTCCGGGCCGTCGAGCCGGCGGCCGCCATGCTCGAGGTGCTCGGCGAGGGCGCGGCGGGCCTGCCGATCGTCCCGGTGAACGCGGCCGCCGAGGCGACGGGGCTCCCCGCCGGGGAGGCGCGGCTCGTCCTCCTCGCCGACGCGCTGCAATGGGTCGCGCCGGAGGCGGCGGGCCTGGAGGCGGGACGGCTGCTCGCGCCGGGCGGCGCCGTGGCGGTGGTCGAGGCGCACCTCGGTGGCTCCCCTTTCACCGATGGTCTCGTGGCCCTCCTGGCCCGGGAAAACCCGAAGGCGCGCCCGCGCCCTTCCGGCCGCCTGACGCAGTTCCTCTCCGCGGCCGGGATCCGGGCACGCACGTCCGAGTCCTTCCGGGACGAGCAGGTCCTCCCCCCCGAGCGGCTCGAGGCGGCGCTGCGCTCCTTCTCGCTGGTGGGGCCGGCGCTGGCCCCGGACCGGCTCGCCGCCCTCCTCGAGGCGGCGCGTGCCCTCGCCGACGGCACCGGTGGCCCGACCTGGACCCGGGAGCTGCGCCTCACCTGGGGTCGTCGCCCCTGAGCACCGCCGACCCGGCGCGCCAGCGTTCGAGCGCCTGACGGGCCGCCACGCACCCCTGGGCGAGGTGGCGACGGATGGGCGCGTCGAGCCGCTCGTCGAGGAAGTGGTGGGCGCTCCAGACCTCCGCCGGCTCGAACCCGCGGGAGAGCTTGTGGTCCCCTCCGGCCCCGCCCTCGAAGACCTCCCGCCCGAGCCGGATGCAATCCTCGACCGAGTGGTAGAGGGCCACGTTGAAATGGAGGAAGGGGTGCTCCTCCACGGAGCCCCAGTAGCGGCCGAAGAGCCTCGCCGGCGAGGCGACGTTGAAGGCCATCGCCACGAGCTTCCCCTCCCGGCGTGCCTCCACCACCTCGAGCGCGCCCGGCATCGACCGCATCACCCGCTCGTGGAACGGCCGCTCGAGGAAGCGCATCCCCCACTCCATCCGGGACACCGAGTGGCCGTGCAGCCGCGCCACGTCCGCTGCCCATGCCGCCGGCCGTTCCCCCAGCTCGTCGCCCCGGACGGTGCGCAGCACGATCCCCTGTGCCGCCGGCGCGGCCCGCTCCCGGCGGATGGCGTTCCTCCGCTTCGAGGAGAAGCGGGCCAGGAAGTCGTCGAAGGTCCGGTACCCCCGGTTCACCCAGTGGAACTGGAAGTCGACGCGGAGCGAGAGGCCGGCGGCCTCGAACTCCCGGGCGTCCTCCTCGGGCAGGTGCAGGACGTGGATGGAGCGGATCCCCTCCTCGGCGCAGAGCTCGCGCAGGGCGGCGACGGCGACGCGGGCCAGCGCGGCCCGGTCCTCCCCCTCGGCGACGATCAGCCGCCTGCCGGTGGCGGGGGTGAAGGGCACACCCACCACGAGCTTCGGGTAGTAGGCGATCCCGGCCCGCTCGGCCGCACCCGCCCACTCCCAGTCCCGGCCGAAGTCCCCGTGGGAGTCGGTCCGGGACCAGGCCGGGAGGGCCGCCACCGTCCGCCCGTCGCGCTGGAGGAGCAGGTGGCGCCCGGTCCAGCCCCGTTCGGGAACAGCCGCGCCCGACTGCTCCAGCGCGTCGAGCCAGGCGTGGGAGAGGAAGGGGGTGGCCCGGTCCGGTTCGTGCGCCCAGAGCCGGTCCCACTCCGGGGCGGGAACGTCGGAGAGGCTGCCGCGGACGTGGACCTCGATGGGAGACAAGGGCCCGGACATATCGCGCGGCTCTTTACGGCGCAGCGCGGTCCTGCTAGTCGCGAGGGATGCGATTCTCCAGACCCGCCTGGCTCGCGGTGGTACTGGCCGCCCTTCCCGCGGCCGCATCCGCCTGGATTTACCCGGAGCACCGCAACATCGCGGTCGCGGGTGTCCAGAAGCTCCCGCCCGCCGACCGGGCGGTCTTCGACGCCCTCTGGGCCGAGGCCCGCAAGGCCCTCCCGGCGAGGCTCTGCCCCACGCCCAGCGCCGGGGACCAGGGGCTCAAGCCCGCTTGCATCGACTTCGCCGCGTTCCCGGCCATGTCCGGCGACCACTCCTGCAGCCCGAAGGAGGTCGCCGAGCGGACGCTCGCGAGCGACTGGATCCTCGAGGTCGCGCGCGTCGCCGCCGAGACGCAAGACAACCTCGACCGGGCCCGCGATCGCGACCAGACGCTCAATGCCATCGCCACCTCGAACCTGGAACTGCAGGCGGCCGACCCCGAGTACGTGAGCCGGGCCGGGGCCAACAACGCCCACTTCCTCCGGCCCCGGGTCGACAACGACGCGGCGGCCTACACCCGCGAGGCGGTGAAGGAGGGGGCGCCGCTCAACGCCATGGGGATGTACCTGCAGTACCAGATGGCCGCGCTCGAGCTGGCCCAGCGCTACGCCGCCAACCCTCCCCCGCCCGCCGAGCGTCCCGCCGCCGCCCTGCGCGTCCTCGTGGCCGAGGGGTACGCCCTCCACTGGCTCGAGGACACCTTCGCGTCCGGACACGTGGTCGGCACCTGGGGGAGCGACGCCTGGCGCAAGGGGACCCACGACTACTACAACGAGTTCGGGTACGACGGCGCGACCTGGGGCGGCGAGCCGGCCATCCTCTTCGGCGACTCGTTCATGCGGGACTCCGACCTCCGCCGGGCGTCGGACGCGGTGGTCCAGAGCCTCGCGCAGCTCGTCTCCGCGCTTCGCCCCGGCGACGAGCTCGGCGTCCTGGCCATCGGCTTCGGCCGGCCCGCCGCCGAGATCTTCGGCTTCGACTCCTGCAAGGAGGTGTACCAGCCCTCGGTGGCCGGCGCCGACGGCCTGGCCCGCCACTTCACCCCGATCATGAGGGCCATGCCGGTGCCCGGCCGCGGCGAGGGGGACGTCCACCTGCCGCGCTTCCGGGAGGAGCTCGGCCCCTTCATCGGCGCCTTCGCCAGCGCCACCGCCAACCTGGGCTGGGGCGGCTTCAGCACCGACACCGCCCAGTTCTACGGCTCGCTCTCGGCCGGGGTCCGGATGGGCTTCGGCGCCGAGAGCCTGACCGGATCGGTCGGGACCGGGCTCGCCTTCGTCGACGTGGGCTTCACGATGCAGTCGGCCCAGACCGACGCGTGCAACGATGGCGCCATCTGCTCGGTGATGGGCACGAGCTCCTACTTCCCGCGCGTGCCCGCACGGACGGGGCTCCGGCTCGACCTGCGGCTGCCCTTCTGGCTCATCCCCGGCGACATGCTGCTGCTCGGTCCCATCCTGGCGCTCGCCTCCCCGAGCGCGCTGAGCTCGGTGGGGGTGGCGGCTGCGAGCGGCGGGCTCATCCCCTACGAGCGGAGCTTCGGCATCGGCTTCGGCTCCCTCCAGATCGTCGTCGGCCGGGAGATCGACACCGTCCTCTACGGCTACCTCTCCGACGTGGTGATCCTGACGCCGGTGGGGCCGCCTCCCGCTCCCACCTCCATCTACGGCGCCGCCAAGCTCCGCTCCATCGCGCTCAACTTCCCGATCGTCGAGTGGACCCCCTTCCGCACCTTCGCGACCCAGCTCGTCTTCGCCACCGTGGTGCAGCTCGGCTTCGGCGTGGAGATCCCCTTCACGAGCCCGGTGGTCTACCCGGCAGGCTACGGCAACGCGGTGATCGGGCCGTCCTACAGCGTCTTCCTCCGCGCCCAGTTCGACGGCCGCTACTTCTTCGGCTCCCGGGACGACCTGGCGGCGCCCCGATGAGCACCCCGTTCGTCCGCCGCTTCGTGGTTCGCTGGTCCGACGCGGACGCCAACGGACACCTGCGCAACACCGCCTTCGCCGAGTTCGCCAACGACACCCGGGTGGCGCTGCTCGCCTCCTTCGGCTACCCGTGGACGCGCTTCCAGTCTCTGCAGCTCGGGCCGGTGCTCTTCCGCGAGGAGATCGAGTACCGGCGCGAGGCGTCCATCGGCGAGGAGGTGCTCGTCGACGCGTGCTGCGCGGGGCTCGCCCCGGACGCCTCCCGCTGGTCGATCCGCCACCGGCTCTGGAAGGTCGACGGGACGGAGATGGCCGTCGTCACCGTGACCGGTTCCTGGCTCGACCTGGAGGCGCGCCGCGCCGTCGCCCCTCCCGTCGATCTGGCCGAGGCGTTCCGGTCCACGGCCCGGAGCGAGCCCTTCGCCGACTTGCCGGCCATCCGGCGGAGATGAGGGGGCGCTACCGCTCGAGCGCCGGCCGTGCCAGGCCCGGGTCGAGCGCGCTGGGCAGCACGCCCAGGTAGCGGAGCATGCGGTACTGGTGCTGCCGGAGGCCGCGGACGAAGATGCGGGCCCGCGCCATGGCGAGCACCTCGGCCAGCAGCGCGATGGCCCGATCGTGGAACTCCCGGACGCGGGAGAGGTCGACGTAGACCTCCGTCTCGCCCGGAAGGGCCTCGATCCGTTCGCGGATCGCCTGGACCGAATCGATGTCGAAGGCCCCGTCCATCCGGATGACGAGGCTCCCCGGCTGGACGGGTAGCATGCGGCGCAGTGTAGGTCTCGATCCCACCCGTCGCAACGTCCTAGATGGCTGAATTCGTGACGATTTCGTGATAATCCTCTAAGCCCCATCGGGGTATCCGCACCGTGTCGACCTCCTCCCGCCGGTCCCTCCTTCCCCACGAGCACGGCGCCTACGGGCAGATCGCGCTGCCGCTCGTCTGCGCGCTGGGAATGGGCAGGGCCGGCGCCGCGGCGGCCCTGCTCGCCGCCGGCGCCTTCGCCGGGTTCCTCTCCTACGAGCCGCTGCTCGTCGCCACCGGGAACCGGGGCAAGCGGGCCCGGGACGAGGACGGGGCGCGCGCCCGCCGTCTCGCCGCCGGACTGCTCGCGGCGGCGGTGGTGCTCGCCGGGGTTGGCCTCGCGCTCGCCTCCCCCATCGCGCGCGGGGCGTCGGCCATCCCGCCGCTCTTCGCCGCCGGGATCGTCCTCCTCGTCCGGCTGGAGCTGGAGCGGACCGTCGCCGGCGAGGTGGCGGTGGCGACGGCGCTCTCCTCGACCGGGTTCCCGGTGGCGGTCGCCTCCGGCGTCTCCCCGGCGACCGCGGCGGCGGCCTGGCTCGCCTGGACCCTCGGGTTCGCCGCCACCACGCTGGCCGTCGAGGTGGTGCTCGCCCGCGCCCGGGCGCCGGCGCGGGATCCGGGGCCGCCGGCCACCGGGGCGGTGCTCCTCCTCCAGGGCACCGCGGTCGCGCTCGCCGCCGCCGGGGTGGTCCCCCGGGCCGTGCCCGCGGCGGTGGCCCCCCTGGCGCTCGCTTCACTCGTCGTGATCCTGCTCCGTGTCCCGGCCAGACGCCTGCGCGTGGTGGGGTGGACGGCGCTCGCCGGGAGCGCGGCCACGCTCGCGGTGCTGCTCGCCGGCCTGCGCTGACGCGTTCCTGGCCGGGGGGGCATGGCGCTGCTACATTCCCCCCGTGCGCGTCCTCCTCTCCAACGACGACGGCGTGAACGCGCCCGGCCTGGCGGCCCTCGCCGCCGCCTTCCCCGAGGACGAGGTCTGGGTGGTGGCACCGGACCGGGAGCAGTCGGCCTCCAGCCACGCCATCTCGCTCCACCGGCCCCTGCGGATCGTGCAGGTCGGGGAGCGCCGGTTCTCGGTCGACGGCACCCCCACCGACGCCGTCTACCTCGCGCTCAACCACGTGATGCGGGGGCATGCCCCCGATCTCGTGCTCTCGGGCGTGAACCACGGTCCCAACCTGGGAAACGACGTCCTCTATTCCGGCACGGTGGCAGCGGCGATGGAGGGAGCGCTCCTCGGGGTCTCGGCGATCGCCGTCTCGCTGGCGGCCCGTCCGCCCCACGACTTCGCCCCGGCGGCGGCCTTCGCGGCCGAACTGGCCCGCAGCGTCGCCGCCTTCCCCCGCCCGAAACCGATCCTGCTCAACGTCAACGTACCGGCCGGCCCGGTGAAGGGCTTCCGCTTCACCCGGCTCGGCGTGCGCACCTACGGCAACGAGGTGATCGAGAAGCAGGACCCGCGCGGGCGGAGCTACTTCTGGATCGGGGGCGACGCCAGTCACCGCGACATCCCGCTCTCCGACTGCAACACCGTGCTCGACGAGGGGCTCGTGGCCGTCACCCCCCTGCACCTCGACCTCACCCACGACGGGCTCTTCGCGGGGCTGGTCGACCTCGCCGTCTCCGGGTTCCGCAAGGAGCCGCCCCCGTGACCCGCTGGCTCGTCGCCGGGGCTGCCATCGCCCTGGCGACGCTCCCGGCCTGCTCCGCCCGCCAGCGGACGCCCGCGGAGGTGTCCGGCCAGCGCCCGCCCCCCTTCCCGCTCGGCACCGGAGACGCCCACGTCGAACCGGAGCTCCTCGGGACCACCCACGTCGTGCAGAAGGGGGAGACGCTCTACCGGATCGCGAAGACCTACGGGATCGATCCCCGGGAGCTCATGGAGGCGAACGGGATCTCCGACGCCAAGACCATCGTCGTCGGCCAGGAGCTCTTCGTCCCCGGCGCCGCCCGCGCGCTGGAGGTGGGGCCGATGCCCCCCGGAACGGTGGCCTCGCAGGAGCCCGACCCGACCCTGCTCCCGCGCAAGGCCGGGAGCGCCACCCTCCAGTGGCCGATCAAGGGCGTTCTCTACCGCGGCTTCGGCGTGAAGCAGGGGCAGCCGCACGACGGCATCGACCTCTCCGCGCCGGAGGGGACGGTCGTCCGGGCCGCCGCGGCGGGCGAGGTGATCTTCACGGGGAGCCAGAAGGGCTACGGAACCATCGTGATCCTCCGTCACCCGAACTCCCTCATCACGCTCTACGCCCACAACAGCGCCGTCCTGGTGAAGGACGGCGACCGCGTCGACGCCGGAACGCCCATCGCCAAGGTCGGCCAGTCCGGCCGCACCACCGGCCCGCATCTCCACTTCGAGGTGCGCGAGAACACGCGCCCCCGCGATCCCCTCCCCTACCTGCCCTGATGGAGCCCTCCGCCATGGAAACGATCTCCGACCTCCTCCGCCGATCCATCCGCGACGTCCCGGACTTCCCGAAGAAGGGGATCATCTTCAAGGACATCACGCCGATCCTGGGGCACGCCCCCACCTACAAGCGGGTCATCGACGAGCTCGTCTCCCGCTGGGGCCCGCGGAAGATCGACCAGGTGGTGGGCATCGAGTCGCGCGGCTTCATCTTCGCCGCCCCCCTCGCCTACGCCATCGGCGCGGGCCTCTCCATCGTCCGCAAGCCCGGCAAGCTGCCCTGGGAGACCATCCGCGAGACCTACCAGCTCGAGTACGGCGAGGACGGACTCGAGTTGCACATCGACGCGGTCGGACCCGGCGAGCGGGTGCTCGTGGTCGACGACCTGCTGGCCACCGGCGGGACGGCCGAGGCGGTGGGCAAGCTCGTCGCGCGGCAGGGCGCGGAGCTGGCCGGATACGCCTTCGTGGTCGAGCTGGCCTTCCTGGAGGGGAAGCGGCGGCTGGGCGCCGGCCAGGTGGACTCCCTGGTCACCTTCTAGCCGCCATGCCCTGGCTCCTCGCCGCCGCCCTGGGGCTCCTCGCCTGGCTCCGGGTGGCCTGGGTGGGGATCCGCACCGACCGCTGCGTCGACAGGCTCACGGCGATCCCTCCCGATCCGCCCGCGGGCGGGTGGCCCGCGCTCACCGTCGTGGTCCCGGCCCGGGACGAGGCGCGGGGGGTGGAGGCGGCCGTCCGGTCGCTCCTCGCGCAGGACTACCCGGCCCTCCGGGTGGTGGCCGTGGACGACCGCTCCACAGACGGCACCGGGGCCATCCTCGACCGGATGGCCCCGGGCGAGCCCCGGCTGCGCGTGGTGCACGTCGGGGAGCTTCCCCCGGGATGGCTGGGGAAGAACCACGCCTGCGCCTCGGGCGCCGAGGCGGCCGCCGACGGCTACCTCCTCTTCACCGATGGTGACGTGATCTTCGCCCCAGGGGCCCTGCGCCGGGCCGTCTCCTACGCCGGTCGGCACGGGCTCGGCCACCTGGTGGCGCTTCCCCGGCTCGTCGCCCCCGGCTTCCTGGAGCGCGCCTTCGTCGCCACCTTCGCGACGCTCGTGAACCCGGTGTTCCGGACCTGGGAGCTCCGCCGGCCCGGGACGCCGGCCTACGTCGGGATCGGCGCCTTCAACCTGGTGCGGCGCGACGAGTACCTGCGCACCGGCGGCCACCGGCGGCTCCGGCTCGAGGCGGTCGACGACGTGAAGCTCGGGATCGTGCTGCGCCGCAGCGGCGTGCGCCAGGGGGCGATCGACTCGGACGGGCTCGTCTCGGTGCGCTGGAACGCCGGCTTCCTGGCCTCCTGGGTCGGGCTCCTCAAGAACGCCTTCGCGGGCACCGAGTTCCGCTGGGGCGTGGCGCTCTCCACCGGGCTCGCCCTCGTCGTCACCAGCCTCGGTCCCGCGCTCGCCGCGCTCCTCGCGCCGGGGCCCCTCGCCCGGGGCGTGGGGCTGCTCGGCTGGATCACCGGCGCCGCGGTGGTGGGCACGGTGGCGCGCCGCTTCGGCGGCGGGAGCGGCCTCGTGGGCATCCTCCTCCCCTTCACCGGGACCGCGCTCGCCGGGGTGGTGGTCACGAGCGCGGCCCTCACCACGCTGCGCGGGGGCATCGTCTGGCGCGGCACCCGCTACCCGCTCGCCGACCTGCGCACCGGCTGCGTGCGGGAACGGGACTGGCCCCCCGATGCGGCCGTGGGATGGGACCCGCCTTCTTGCTAGATTGCAGGGATGCCCGGAACCGCCACGCCGTACGAGGCCGTCCCCGTCCTCGCCGCCTGGGACGAGACGCCATCCCTGCGGGCGCTCCGCGTGGCGCTCGGCCCGCTCGCGGCGAGCCACGCCGTCGCCGGCCAGGTGGTGAAGCTCCGCGCTCCGTCCGGGGAGGCCTACTTCGCGCTGGCGAGCGCCCCGGCGCCCGACGCCACCGCCGACCTGCTCCTGAAGCGGGGCGGCCGGATCGCCGACGAGCTCGTGGCCTCCGCGCTCCCCGGGGCGCGCGTCGAGACGAGCGCCCCCTTCGGCAAGGGGTTTCCCCTCGCCCAGGCCGAGGGGCGCGACCTCCTCCTCTTCGCCGCCGGCTCCGGCATCGCCCCGGTTCGCGCGCTGATCCAGCACGTCATCACCCACCGCAACCGGTTCCACCGGGTCAGCCTCTTCTACGGTCAGCGGCGCGGCGCGGACTTCGCCTACCGCGCCGAGCACCTCGACTGGGAGCGGCACGGGGTCCGGGTGGTCCTCTGCCCCTCCGACGCCGACGAGGCCTGGCCCGGCGTGCGTGGACGGGTGCAGGAGGTGGCCCGCGCGCTGGCGCTGGCCGGCTCCGATCCCTCCGGGAGCGAGGCCTACGTGTGCGGGATGACCGCCATGGTGAACGAGGTGAAGGCCACCCTGAAGGACGCCGGCATCCCCCCGGACCGCGTCCACCTCAACTTCTGACCCCGGAACGGGCCGCGGGTCAGCCGGTGGTCTTGAAGGCCCGGAAGGCCAGCATCGTCTCGGTGTCCCGGATGCCGGGAACCTTCTGCAGCCGGTCCGGGATGAGGTCGCCGAAGTCGTCGTAGCCCGGGGCGTAGAGCTTCACGAGCAGGTCGAACGGGCCGGTGATGGAGTGGACCTCGGAGACACCGTCGATCTCCATGACCGCGGCGGCCACCTCCTCGAGGCGTCCCGGTTCCACCCGGAGCAGCACGAACGCGAATCGCATGCCGATTCCCTATCACGGGGCGGCGGGCGCGTCGCCGTGCCAGTCGCCGGTCGCCTCGAGCCACATGGCGAGCCCGGCCCACTCGCCCCACGGGGCGAACCAGCGGGTGAGGACCCTGTCGGTGGGCTGCCGCTTCCGGCCGCGCAGGGTGGCGATCTTCCGGCGGGTCCAGGAGTCGAGGGCGAGCCCCTCGTGGCGCCCGAGCAGCCGCATCAGGTGCTCGGCCGCGTAGGGTCCGAACCCGTCCAGTTCGAGGATCCGGCGGCGCAGGTCGGCAGGCGGGATGGCCGGATCGCGCCAGCCCTCGAGGTCGAGCCGCCCCGCCGCCACGTCCCGGGCGAGCGTGCGCAGGAACGGGGCGCGGTACCCGGCCCGGATGGTCTCCCGGTAGAAGCGCTCCGTGCGGGCCGCCATCGCCGCCGGCTCCGGGAAGGCGTGCCCGGCGGGCCCTTCCTCCCCCAGCCCGTCGACCAGGCGGGAGACCATGGCCCGGGTGAGCGACCAGGAGCAGTTGGTGGTGCAGAGCGTCTTCACGGCGTCCTCGAAGACGGTGGGGGAGCGCAGGAGCCGTCCCAGCCCGCGGTCGAGCGCCCGCTGGACGGGGCGCGGCCCCTCGTCCCCCTCCACGGCGCGGGCCCGGGCCCGGAACGGGTCGAGATCCTCGTCGAGCGCGAGGAAGGTGCGGACGGCGGCACGGACCTCGGCCGCGTCGGCGGCGCGGGCCCGCCCACGACCTGTCACGCGCAGTGCGAGTGCTTCCGCGCCGGACTCGGCCACCTCGACCTGGACGACCCGACCGGAGGAGAGACGCAGCGGGCGCGAGAGCACCCGGCGCTCCGGGTTCCAGTTCCACGGGGCGAGGTCGTACCAGCCGTGGCTGCGCGCCACCCGATCCAGATCGAAGTGGCGCGGCGCCCGCACGTCCCGGTCCCCCCGGCGACCTACGCCGCCGCCTCGCTGGCGCCGTGGCACTTCTTGTACTTCTTGCCCGATCCGCACGGACACGGGTCGTTGCGCCCCACCTTGGGCTGGCCGCGGGTGACGGTCTCCTGCTTCGGGGCCTCGCCCTCGCCGTCGGCACCGGGGTGGCTCTCGATGACCCGCTGCTTCTTGCCCAGGGCCACCCGCTTCTGCTCGATCTCCTGGGCGGTCTCCTGCCGGGCCGGCACGAGCCGGAGCACGTTCGACACCACCCCGGAGCGCACGTTCCAGGTCATGCGGGTGAAGAGCTCGTACCCCTCCTTCTTGTACTCCTGCTTGGGATCGCGCTGGCCGTAGCCGCGCAGGCCGATGCCCTGGCGCAGGTGGTCCATCTGGAGGAGGTGGTCCTTCCAGAGGGCGTCGATCGACTGGAGGTACAGGTACTGCTCGTAGCGGCGCAGGAGCGGCACCCCCTCGGCGTCGGGACCGAAGAGCTCCGCCTTGGCCCGATGGGCCTTCTCCACCACCTTGTAGATCTGCTCCTCGAGCTCGGCCCGCCCCTCGGCCACCTTGGAGCTCGACGGATCGGTGAAGGCCATGTCCAGCCCGAACTGCTCCCGGACCCGGAGCGCCAGGGCCTGGAGGTCCCACTCCTTGCGCGAGTCGGGGCAGCAGTCGGCCACCATCTCCCGCACCAGGTCGTCGAAGAGGTCGAGGAAGTGCTCGCCGGCGTCCTTCCAGTCGTAGATCTTCTCGATGCGAATCTTCTTCTTGGTCTTGGGGACGTCGTCGTACTCGACCACCGGCACGCCTGCGCCGAAGCCGAGCACCATGCGGCGGAGCCGGTAGACCGACTTCCGCTGCTGGTTCATGACGTCGTCGTACTCGAGCATGTTCTTGCGGATGTCGAAGTTGTGGGCCTCGACCTTCTTCTGGGCGCCCTCGATCGACCGGGTGAGCATCCGGTGCTCGATCTGCTCCCCTTCCTTCATGCCCAGCGTCTCCATGAGCTT